>JAHZKE010000052.1 GCA_022600535.1 Pseudomonadota bacterium | reverse complement strand
TAAACCACTTGCTGTGGTTGGGAGCACACGCCTTAGATATTGGGGCGATGTCCATGTTTTTGTATGCCTTCCGCGAACGAGAGGATTTAATGGATTGCTATGAAGCGGTGTCGGGTGCGCGCTTACACGCTGCTTATTATCGTCCCGGGGGAGTTTATCGCGACTTACCCGAAAAAATGCCGCAATATCAAGCATCGCAATTTAAGAGTGAAAAAGAAGTCGCACGGCTAAATGAAAACCGTAAAGGTTCAATGTTAGATTTTATTGAAGATTTCACCAATCGTTTTCCTGCTTGTGTGGACGAATACGAAACCTTACTCACGGATAATCGGATCTGGAAACAACGGACCGTCGGGATTGCCGTTGTCTCACCCGAACAAGCAATTGCGTTGGGTTTTTCCGGGCCCATGTTACGCGGCAGCGGCGTGCAGTGGGATTTGCGTAAAAAACAACCGTACGAGGTCTATCCGCAGTTAAAGTTTGATGTGCCGATTGGCGTCAACGGCGATTGTTACGACCGTTACTTAGTGCGTATCGCCGAAATGCGTCAATCCAACGACATTATCCGCCAATGCGTAGAATGGTTGCGTAACAATCCGGGCGCGGTGATTGTGGACAATCACAAATACGCCCCGCCGCCGCGCACCGACATGAAGCAAAACATGGAAGAATTGATTCATCACTTTAAATTATTTACCGAGGGAATGCATGTTCCCGCCGGCGAAGTGTATGCGGCAGTAGAGCACCCGAAAGGTGAATTTGGCATTCACATTATTTCCGATAGTGCCAATAAACCGTATCGTTTGAAAATTCGCGCCCCGGGCTTTCCGCATTTGGCGGCGATGAATGAACTCACAAAAGGGCACATGCTCGCTGATGTTGTCGCCATTATCGGCACAATGGATATTGTATTTGGAGAAATAGACCGATGAGCGAGGCAATGCCAAATGCCGCCATTGTTTTATCTGCCGAGGCGTTGGCAGCGATTGATTACGAAGTTGCTAAATATCCCGCCGGTAAGCAGGCATCGGCAGTGATGAGTGCCTTGCGGATTGCACAAAAAGAGAAGGGGTATTTGGCAAACGAAACGATTGAGTATGTTGCCGCGTATTTGTCTATTCCGGCGATTCGTGCGTTTGAGGTAGCAACGTTTTATAACATGTACGATCTCAAACCGGTCGGGCAGAATAAACTCTGTTTGTGTACCAACCTGCCTTGTATGTTGAACGGTGCTTTAAAAACTGCCGCAGAATTAAAAAAACAATTAGGCATTGACTTTGGCGAAACAACCGCCGATGGCGAATGGACATTAAAAGAAGGCGAATGTTTTGGTGCCTGTGCTGCCGCGCCCGCCATTATTGTCAATAACGAAAAAATGTTTGAAAACATCACCCCCGATAAAGTCGCAACTTTTTTACAAGAGGTCGCCGAACAAAACCAAAATAAACCTGCTGCGCAAAGTCAAAGCAAAGAATCCACCAATCCACCTGATAAAATATAACTTATGCCCCAAATTAGAGTCAACGCCAATGCCGATTTATGTCCCGAGGGGATAACAATAGAGGCACCAACAGGAATGAGTATTTGCGATGCCTTACTGCAAAACAATATTGATATTGAACATGCTTGCGAAAAATCCTGCGCTTGTACCACCTGTCACGTGATTGTGCGCGAGGGGTTGCTGAGTTTAGCCGAAGCGGAAGAAGAAGAAGAAGATTTATTAGATCGGGCGTGGGGCTTAGAACCGCAATCGCGCCTGTCGTGTCAAGCCATTATTCAAGACAAAGATTTAACAATTGAAGTCCCCCGTTATACGATTAATCATGCCAAAGAAAACCATTAATAGCAGGGGGTTGTAATGAAGTGGTCTGATTTTTTAGAGATTGCCATTGCCTTGTGCGAGGCGCACCCTGAGGTTGACCCGCAGTACGTGCGCTATACTGATATGCACAGTTGGATTTGTGCACTCCCCGAGTTTAGTGACGACCCTGAAAAGTCAAACGAACGTATTTTAGAGGCCATTCAGCTGGCATGGATAGAAGAAGCCGCCGACTAAGAACGCGCTGTATTAATGGATTGGATTTTTTTAAGTGCCGCCGCCGGCTTTGGCTTGCTGTGGGGGAGTTTTTTAAATGTTGTCATTTATCGGTTGCCGAAAACCGACATTGCCGGGTTACGCCAACGCACCCCCTATACATTAACTTATCTGGCTTTTCCACTGTCATTTTGTCCGCGTTGTAAAGAGTCGATTGCCCCTTGGTGCAACATACCGGTGTTGAGTTATTTGCTGTTAGGGGCTAAAAGTAAATGTTGTAGGGAGCCGATTAGTTGGGTGTATCCGGTAATAGAGTTGTGCGGAGCGGGGATGTTTGTCTTGGCATTTTTGCTGAGCGATGGTCTACTCAATGCGCTGTTGGCAATTGTTTTTATGTCCTTGCTTTTGGTTAATGCGGCAATAGATTGGCAGCGCTTTTATTTGTTAGATATTATTACCTACCCGTTATTATGGATTGGCTTAGTGGCAAACATAGATGCGCGCTTTGCTTTGCTTTCGGATGCAGTATGGGGAGCTGCCGGTGGCTATGTGGTGATGGCAGTATTTTCATGGATTTTTTCGCGTCTGATTGGACAACGGGCAATGGGCATGGGCGACTATAAATTATTTGCTGCTTTGGGGGCATGGTTAGGGTGGCAACTATTGCCGATGGTGCTATTTTTAGCGGCGATTACCGCGGTGATTTTTGGCGGTTGCCGGCGCTTGATTCGCGGGCGCGGGCGGCATGTGCCGTTTGGTCCGAGTTTGTCATTGGCGGGGGTGCTGATGTTATTTTTTGGTGAGGAAATTATGCTCGCCTACTGGAAATTTATCTTGCAATGAGCGCGTATGTCGTCGGTTTAACTGGCGGGTTAGCGTCTGGTAAAAGTACCGTCGCCCATTTATTTGCCGCCTGCGGCGTGACCGTGGTAGATGCCGATGCAGTTGTTGCTGAATTGACGGCGGCAGGCGGTGTCGCCCTGCCATTACTACAACAAGCCGTAGGCGATTGGGTGTTAACAGATAAGGGTGAATATAATCGCCCGTTAGTGCGGCAAAAAATTTTCACACAACCCGTATTGCGCGCGCAAATAGAAGCCGTGTTGCACCCGTTGGCAACGGAAATCCTACAGCAACGTTTAGCCGCCGCCACAAGCGCGTATGCCGTTGGGGTGATTCCATTGTTGTTTGAAAGCGATTCTTGGGTGGATTATTTTCATCAGGTGGTCGTGGTGGATTGTGATTATTCCTTACAGTTACAGCGGGCAAACGCCCGCGACGGCAAACAAGACGCCGCCGATATAATTGCAGTACAACTATCAGCAGCAGAGCGCCGTCAGCGTGCGGATATTGTGATAGAAAACAATGAAGAGTTACCAGTATTATTTAATGCAGTGTATGCCTTACACCAAAAATTATCGCATTTGACCTGCTCGTAGAATTAAAGGCGAGAATATCGCCGATGAAGCAAGCAACACCGCCACAAGCGAAAAAATTGATAACTGTCTAATATTCGCTAACGATTTTTCAATAACTCCGCTAGCACCTGTTCTATTTCCGGCAGAATTTCAGGGTCGTCTATGGTGGCGGGCATGGCGTATTCTTCTTGATTGGCGATTTTACGCATGGTGGCGCGTAAAATTTTGCCGCTGCGCGTTTTCGGTAAGCGGGCAACAATAGCCACTAACTTAAAAGAAGCAACAGCCCCGATGTCGTTACGCACGCCCGCGATTAATTCGCGCAAAATTTCATCGTGCGGGCGGTGGCAGTTGTTATTTAATATGGCAAGCCCTAGCGGTAACTCACCTTTAAAATCATCGGCAATGCCAAATACGGCAGCTTCGGCAACATCGGGGTGGCGACAGAGCGATTCTTCCATTTGTCCGGTAGATAAACGATGGGCGGCAACATTAATGACATCGTCAATTCGGCTCATTACATGCACATAACCATCGCTGTCTATAATGCCACTATCGCCCGTTAGATAATATCCCGGGTAGGTCGCGAGGTAGTTGTCATACATCCGTTGTTGGTCGCCCCAAATGGTGGGGAATGTCCCCGGCGGCAACGGTAACTTAACCGCTAAATTGCCAAGCGTATCGGCAGGCAGGGGGGTGCCATCGCTGTCTAACACTTGCAGATGATAGCCGGGGGCGGGGAGTGTAGCCGAGCCGGGCTTAATGGGAAATTCTTCAATACCCAGCGGATTGGTGGCGATTGCCCACGCGGTTTCGGTTTGCCACCAGTGATCAATCACGGGCACTTTGAGATGCGTTTGTGCCCAAGCGATTGTGTCGGGGTCGGAACGCTCGCCGGCAAGGAATTGATTTTTGAGACAGGAAATATCATATTGTTTGACCAGCTCGCCGTGCGGGTCTTCTTTTTTAATCGCCCGCAAAGCAGTCGGGGCGGTGAACATGGCGCTTACTTTGTGTTCGCTAATCACACGCCAAAACGCCCCGGCATCGGGGGTGCCGACGGGTTTGCCCTCGTATAAAATAGTGGTGTTGCGGTTGAGCAAGGGGGCATAAACAATATAGGAATGCCCGACCACCCAGCCGATGTCCGATGCCGCCCAATACACTTCGCCTGGGCTAACATTGTATAAATTTTTCATCGTCCAACGCATGGCGACCGCATGACCGCCGTTATCGCGCACAATGCCTTTCGGTTTGCCCGTGGTGCCGGAGGTATATAAGATATATAAAGGATCGGTCGCGGCAACGGGTTCGCATTCGGCAGGTTGCGCGTTGCGGATAAATTCTTGCCAATCAATATCGCGCTCGGCAATCAGTGTACACGGCGCTTGCGGGCGTTGCAAAATAACGCAGTTGTTAACAGGTTGTGTGGCAATGTCAATCGCATCATCTAATAACTGTTTGTAATTAATCACGCGCCCGGGCTCTAACCCGCAAGAAGCCGAAAAAATAAAAGCCGCCCCCGAGTTATCAATACGGCTGGCTAATTCTTTCGCGCTAAAGCCGCCAAACACCACCGAATGCACAGCACCGATACGGGCACAAGCCAGCATCGCATAAACCGCCTCGGGCACCATCGGCATATAAATAATAACGCGGTCGCCTTTTTTAACCCCCTGCGCTTTTAATGCGCCAGCAAGAATCGCCACGTCATTTTGTAGCTGCTGATAAGAAATTGTTTTTTGCACCTCGGTTAGCGGGCTGTCATAAATAATCGCCGCTTGCGCGCCAAACCCTTCGCGCACGTGGCGGTCTACCATGTTGTCGCAAGTGTTGAGCATCCCGCCGCGAAACCAGCGGTAAAAAGGTGCTTCCGTAGTGTCTAAGACGCATTCAAACGGTTTTTGCCAAACAATATCCTCGGCAGCTTTTTGCCAGAATGCCTGCGGCGATTGTATAGAGTGTTGAAAGATAGAGTGATAATCAGACATTGTGCTTGTTCGTCGTTAGTAATTTGGGTAACAGTAAAAGGTGTTTGTTATTTTACCTTAATCCACGAGCGGCGTATAATCGCCATTGTTGTGTGGATTATATGATTAAGTGGTTATTCGTATTAGCATTAGTGGCTGCTGCTTCTTGGTGGTGGACACGTCCGTCACGCAAGCAAGAGACAAGGCAAAAAACGCCGAAAAATATCAAAATGCAACAATGCGAACATTGCGGTGTGTATATCGAATCCGGCAGTGCTTGCCATTGCGATAAAAGTAAAACAAACGCAAACCCAAACGATTAGATGAGTTTGTACCGAAAACATATTTTTGTCTGTGAAAATCAACGCGACAATGGCGATGCCTGTTGTGCAGCAGGGGCGGCAGATATTTGCGGCGGCAGTGTAAAATTTATGCGCAATGCCCTAAAAGCCAAAGGGCAGCACGGCAAGGGACGCGTGCGGGTGAATCGCGCCGGTTGTTTAGATTGTTGCGCGCAAGGACCAGTATTGGTTGTCTATCCGCAGGGGAATTGGTATTATTACCAAACCGAAGAAGACCTGAGCGAAATTATAGAAAAAGATATTTTAGCGGACGAAGTGGTAACGCGCTTGATGCGTTAGCCGCGTTAGCATTCACAACACACTTAAATAAAAAACGCCGAGTAAAAACTCGGCGTTTTTGATTCAAACCCAATCAACAATTAATCGGCAATCACCGGACGTTGACCATCCCATTTAAGTTTTGGCGGCGTATGAAAAGAATGATACGGCGCCGGTGTCGGTAAATCCCATTCCAAAGAATCCGCACCTTCCCACACTCGTTTTTCGCTCACGGGTTTGCCGTTGCGAATGCAGTCAATAACAACATACAAAAAGAGCAACTGACTTAAGCCGAAACCAAAAGCACCGATACTGGAAACCATATTGAAATCAGCAAACTGTAACGCATAATCGGGAATCCGTCGTGGCATTCCGGCAAGACCGAGAAAGTGCTGCACAAAAAAGGTAACATTGAAAAAGATCATAGACAACCAAAAATGCGCTTTGCCTAAAGTTTCGTTATACATGCGCCCCGTCCATTTGGGAATCCAAAAATAAACACCGGCAAACAAGGAAAACAGCGAACCCGCAACCAACACATAATGAAAGTGCGCGACAACATAGTAAGTATCTTGCAGTTGCACATCTAACGGCGCAATGGAAAGCACCAAACCGGTAAACCCCCCCACAGTGAACAAAACAATAAAACCGATTGCAAACAGCATGGGAGTTTCAAAAGTCATCGACCCTTGCCACATGGTCGCAACCCAGTTAAATACTTTAACACCGGTCGGCACGGCAATTATCATAGTGGCATACATAAAAAACAAAATCCCCGTGACCGGCAAGCCAACCGTGAACATGTGGTGCGCCCAGACAATAAACGACAGCAAAGCAATGCTCCCGGTGGCATAGACCATAGAGGTATAACCAAACAGCGGCTTACGCGCAAAAGCGGGAATCACCGAGGAGACAATCCCAAACGCCGGCAACGCCATAATATATACTTCCGGATGACCAAAGAACCAGAAAATATGTTGATACAACACCGGGTCGCCACCGCCGGCGGCATTAAAGAAAGTCGTACCAAAATGGCGGTCGGTCAATAACATGGTTACCGCACCTGCTAAAACAGGCATTACGGCAATCAGCAAAAAGGCAGTAATCAGCCAAGTCCAAATAAATAGCGGCATACGCATCATGGGCATATCGGGTGCGCGCATATTAATAATCGTGGTGATAATATTAATCGCCCCCATAATAGAGGAAATTCCCATTAAGTGAATAGCGAAAATCGCCATATCCATCCCCACCCCCTGCTGTGTAGAAAGCGGTGCGTAGAGAGTCCACCCCGCAGCAGTGGCACCGCTGGGCGTAAAAAAGGAGCCGATTAACAGCAATGCCGCCATCGGCAGCAACCAAAACGACCATAGATTTAAGCGGGCAAATGCCATATCAGAAGCCCCGATCATCAGCGGCACCTGCCAGTTGGCAAAACCCGTGAACGCCGGCATAATCGCCCCGAACACCATCACCAGCCCGTGCATGGTGGTTAATTGGTTAAAAAATTCCGGCTCTACCAGTTGCAACCCGGGTTGAAACAATTCGGCACGGATTAACAGCGCCATAATGCCGCCGGATAAGAACATAATAAAAGCAAACCATAAGTACAGCGTGCCAATATCTTTGTGATTAGTTGTGGTTAGGTAGTGCCACGCAACGGCACGAAACCCGGACGGTTTTCCGTGGTGGTCATCGTGGCTAGTATCGTGGTGTCCCTCATTCGGTAAGGTAACATCCATAATGAACTCCTTTTTAATGCGAAAAAATGCTATTTTACCGCAAAGCTGGGGGGAAT
>JAHZKE010000051.1 GCA_022600535.1 Pseudomonadota bacterium | reverse complement strand
GATGATATTATTGAGCGCGTGGCAAAACATATTGGCAACGGCGGGCGGGTCTATTGGGTTTGTCCGTTGGTGGAAGAAAGCGAACACGGCGAACAACATAATTTAGACGATGTGCACACGGTGGCTGCCGCAATCAATCGCGCCTGGCCACAAATCCCGATTGGTATTTTGCATGGACGGATGAAAGCGAGCGAAAAAAATAGCGTGATGGAAAAATTTCGCAGCGGCGAATATCAACTACTGGCGGCAACGACGGTAATAGAAGTCGGTGTTGATGTCGCGCAAGCAGATGTGATGGTGATTGAACGCGCCGATCGCTTGGGGTTATCGCAACTGCACCAATTACGCGGACGTGTCGGGCGGGGCAGTGCTGCCGGCGTTTGTATTTTGCTGTATCAACAACCGTTGTCTGCCGAGGCACAATCGCGGTTAAAAATTATGCACCAAACCAATGACGGCTTTGAAATTGCCCGCCACGACCTTGCCATGCGCGGACCCGGCGAATGGTTGGGGAGCCGTCAAAGTGGCTTGCCGTCATTACGGGTGGCGAGGTTAGGAGAAGATCAAGAACTCGTCAATCAAGCGCGCGCAACGGCCGATTGGTTATTAAAAAATGATCCGCGCACCTGTATTTTGCACCGTCAACGTTGGTTGGGGAATATTCGCTAATCAGATTCTGCCGTTTTTTTCTGCAGATTTTTCTGTTGGTGAATTCTTTCCTGCCGATACTACAGCATGTAATATTTGAAAAATTTCCTGTGCCTGTGCCAAAGGTTCAGCACTGCTTAATTTTTTCTGTACGGCGTTTTCACCTGCCGGCAATAATTGCCGTGTAACAATTTTTTGCATCAATATCTCGGCATACGGGGTATCGTGTTGAAAAGATATTTTGACAAAATCATTTTTATCCACGCGCAATTCGCTTGCCTTGCATTCCTCCATCAATAACCGCAAGCGGTGGCTTTCTTTCAATAGTTGCGCTTCTAACGGCGGTTTGCCGAAGCGGTCTTCCCATTCTAAGAAAATTTCATTCAGTGCCGGTTGTTCATTACAATTTGCTAAACGCCGATAATAACGCATCCGCTCCGGTGGCGAAGGGACGTATTGTTCCGGCAACAATGCTGCCGCCGATAAATTAATTGTTGTTGTAATATCAGTTTCTATTTCTGCCCCGCCACGCAGTTGTTTGGCTGCCGCATTCACCATACTGTGATACATTTTATAGCCGACTGCTTCTATCTCGCCACTTTGACGCTCGCCTAAAATTTCGCCGGCACCGCGAATTTCTAAATCGCGCATCGCCAGAAAAAACCCACCGCCTAAGGCAGAATAATCGCGGGCGGCAACTAAGCGTTGTTCGGCTTTATTGGTAATATCGCCTTCTGCCGGACGCAAGAAATAAGCATACGCCTGTGCGCTGCTGCGCCCGACACGCCCGCGCAGTTGGTGTAATTGCGATAGCCCCATTTTATCGGCGCGATTGATAATAATGGTGTTGGCGTTGGCAATGTCTAAACCGCTTTCGACAATGGTGGTGCATAATAAAATTTCGCCCTCGCGGCGCACAAAGCGGCGCATCGCCCCTTCTAACTCGCCACCACTCATGGCACCGTGCGCAACGATAATACGCGCCTGCGGCAACCATTTACTCAGTTGTTCTTTCATTTCCTCAATACTGCTAATTTCGTTATGGACAAAAAATATCTGCCCGCCGCGCAGTATTTCCCGCTCGCACGCCTCCAACACAATAGTATGCGAAAACGGCGCTTCCATTGTTTGAATCGGCAAACGATTCACCGGCGGCGTGCCGATAATTGATAAATCGCGCACACCCCCTAACGCCATTGACATCGTCCGCGGAATCGGCGTTGCCGATAGCGATAAAATATCCACTCCGGCGCGTAAGTTTTTAAATTTTTCTTTGTGACTAACGCCAAAACGATGTTCTTCATCAATCACTAATAAGCCGAGATTTTTATAGTGAATCCCTTTTCCTAATAGCGCGTGCGTGCCGATGATAATATCTATTTTGCCGGCGGCTAACTGCGCCATCATCTGCTTGCGCTCATTAATGCCGATGGAACTGGTGAATACGGCAATCTGCACCGGAAAGCCGGCAAAGCGATCTAAGAAAACATGATAATGCTGTTTTGCCAATAGCGTTGTCGGTGCCATAAATGCGACTTGGGCGCCGGAAAACACCGCTAATGCTGCGGCACGCAGGGCGATTTCGGTTTTACCAAAGCCAACATCGGCGGCAATTAAACGATCCATCGGTTTATCGGCGCGTAAATCGACCAAGGTTTCATCAATCGCGCGCTGTTGATCGGCGGTTTCAACGTGAATAAAACGGCTGATAAATTTTGCCAACATTGTTTCGTCAGGGCAATGCCCGGGAATTTGCGCCACCGCCCGCCGTGCGTTAATTTCTAATAAACGCACGGCGGCATCGTGTGCCCGCGCCCGCGCCCGCGTCATGATTTTTTTCCAACCGCGCCCGCCCATTTTAGAAAGCTCGGCAACACCGTGATGGCGTTCTAATAAATGCAGTTGCGATACCGGCAAAAACAAACGCTGGGTGTCGGCGTATTCTATTTCTAAATACTCGCCGACTTCGCTGCCGACAGTCATGTTTTTCAGCCCGCGCGAGCGTCCAATTCCGTATTGACGATGAACGACATAATCGTTTTCACGAATTTCGTGCAACAATAAATCGTTCCCCGTGGCGGCGTTTTGTCGTTGCGCACGCGGCGGGAGTGATACTTGAAAAATTTCGGCTTCGGTGAGCACGGTAATTTTTGCACGCGGCAAAACAAAACCGCCGCGTAACGAAGCCACGGTAATAGCGAGCGGGTGTTGCAGGCATTCGCTAAAGGTATCGCACTGCACCGCTTTTACCTTTGCTTCGGCGAGCACGACTGCTAAGGTATCACATCGACCCGGGCTATCTACCGCGATGATAATTTGACCGTCATCAGTATTAATAAATTCTAATAATTTTTTATGCGAATTTTCTACCCGCGAATCTACCGGCAATGCCGGAGCGGCAGTTGCCGCTGCTGCTGTTTTTAATATCGCTTGCGGAAATTGCCGCAACGTAATAAAAAAATCTTCTGCCGACATTAATAAAGTAGAGACGGGTAAAGTCGGGCGGTCTTCGTAGGTGCCGACAATTTTTTGCCGCAAACGTGCTTGATGGAGAAATGCTTTTAAGGGGTCTTCTAATCCTTCGTGTGTAACGACTGTCGTTTGCGGCGATAAATAATCAAATATACTGTTGCGTTCTCCATAAAATAGCGGCAAATAATATTCAATGCCGGCAACGACTTCTTTATTTTTAATATGACGACAAATCGCGGCACGGTCATCGCTAAATTGGTCATAATAACCACTGATAAAAGTGCTTCTGCCGGCGGGGGAAAAATCGCACTCACTCATCGGCAATAAAGAAAAAGAATCCACCCGCTCAATAGAACGCTGGCTTTGGGTATCAAACAAACGAATTTGTTCAATCGCATCGTCTTCTAATACCAAACGTACGGGATGTTTTGCGCCGGGGGGATAAATATCAATCTGCCCGCCGTAGATGGCATACTCTCCCGCTGTGAGCACACGCCCGACACGCTGATAGCCCCCTTGCTGCAAACGTTGTTGTAAATCGCCTAAGCGATAGTGCGCGCCGATTTCTAATAAAAAAGCGTTTTGGGCAATAAATGACGGCGGCGCGCAAGGCAACATCATTGCCGTGATGGTGGTAATGGTAATGCCGGGGTGTTTGTCTAAAAGCCCGACCAATGCGGTTACGCGCTTGCCGATAATATCATCGCTGGGCGAGAAGGCATCGTAGGGCAGGGTTTCCCAATCGGGCAGATAGCGCACCGGAATTTCGGGGGCAAAAAATTCTAACTCTTCTAACAAATGGTAAGCGTCTGACGAGCGGCGGGTAATAAATAACAACTGTTGCGGTTGCTGTAAATAAAAATCGCGCAACCATAAGGATTCACCGGCAGCAGCGATTGATTCCACGTGCGCTTTTTTACCGCTGGCAATTTCTGGCGGTAAAAATTCTTTTGTTAAAATATTTTGTTGCATTTGCGAACGTCAATACCCTTGTCGCATTATTTTACCGTTTGTTCATTCCCACTCAATTGTTGCCGGTGGCTTAGAGGAAATATCATAAACCACGCGATTGACACCGGCAACTTCGTTGATAATGCGCGAGGAAACACGCGCTAATAAATCGTTATTGAGCCGCGCCCAATCCGCTGTCATAAAATCGGAACTCGTTACGGCACGCAGGGCAATCACGTCTTCGTAAGTGCGTTCATCGCCCATCACACCAACCGACTGCACCGGCAGCAACACGGCAAACGCTTGTGCAGTTTGCTCATACGCGCCGCTCGCTTGCATCTCCGTCAGAAAAATATCATCTGCCTGCCGCACCGTTGCCACCCGTGCGGCAGTCACTTCGCCCAATACACGCACGGCTAACCCTGGCCCCGGAAACGGATGCCGCCACATTAAGGTATGCGCTAATCCTAACTCTTCGCCCAAGCGCCGCACTTCATCTTTAAATAAATCACGCAGCGGTTCAATTAGATGTAAATTTAAATGTTCGGGCAATCCGCCAACGTTGTGGTGCGTTTTAATCGTTGCTTTACTGTTGCCGACTTTACCGGACTCAACAACATCAGGATAAATTGTCCCCTGCCCCAACCATTGAATTTGTTCGCCTAAGTTTGTTGCTTGTTCTTCAAACACTTTAATAAACAGGTGTCCGATACGGCGCCGTTTTTCTTCGGAATCGACAATCCCGGCTAACTCTTGATAAAAACGTTCGGCGGCATCAATGACTATTAATTTTATGCCAAACTGTTGTTCAAATACGCTACGCACACTTTCTACTTCGCCGCGCCGCAACAAACCGTTATCTACCAACACACACACCAACTGTTGCCCGATGGCACGGTGCAACAATGCCGCCGTGACTGCCGAATCGACACCGCCGGATAATGCTAACAATACATGCGCGTCCCCCACTTTCTCGGTAATGTCCGTAACTGCTTGTTTAATAAAATTGGGCATTGTCCACGTTGCCCGTAAGGTGCAAATACGGCGGACAAAATTTTCTAATAAATGGCTGCCGTGTTCGGTGTGGGCGACTTCGGGATGAAACTGCAAGCCATAATAACGCCGTTTGACATCGGCAATCGCGGCGATCACCCCATCAGCGTCATCGTTACTTCTTGCCACCACTTCGTAACCTGCGGCTAATTGTTGCACGTGGTCGCCGTGGCTCATCCACACTTGCAAGGTGTCGGTTTCAATATCGGCAAATAACGGACAAGGCGACTGGGGTGACTGGGTAATGCGTACGCTGGCATTGCCGTATTCGCAACCGCCCTCTGCCACCACTTGCCCGCCGCCGTATTGGGTGAGTAATTGCATTCCATAACACAACCCCAATATTGGCACGCCTAATTCAAAAATCGCTTCGTTCATTGCCGGGGCGTCTGCTGCCAAAACCGATTGCGGCCCGCCCGATAAAATAATACCTGCCGGCGCAAATTCTGCAATCCGCTCCTTGCTGCAATCGTGGGCGTAAATTTCTCCATATACGCCTAACTCACGCACACGGCGGGCAATCAGTTGCGTAAATTGCGAACCGTAATCTAAAATAAGAATTTTTTCTGCCACTGGCATCGCGTACTTACTCCACTTGATAGTTCGGCGCTTCGCGGGTAATCTCTACATCGTGCACATGCGACTCGCGCATTCCGGCATTGGTAATGCGAAGCAGTTTTGCTTTTTGTAAAGCGGGAATATCCGGCGCCCCGACATACCCCATAGAAGCGCGCAACCCGCCGACTAACTGATGTAAGACATCATTGACTTTTCCTTTAAACGGCACCCGACCTTCTACGCCTTCGGGCACCATTTTGCTGACATTGTTGTTGTCTTGAAAATAACGCTCGCTGGAACCGCGGCGCATGGCTGCCACCGACCCCATACCGCGATAGCGTTTATACGCCCGCCCTTGATACAGTTCAATTTCTCCCGGGGTTTCTTCGGTGCCTGCTAACATTCCCCCGACCATCACCACATCGGCACCGACGGCAATTGCTTTAGCAATATCACCGGAATAACGCATGCCACCGTCGGCAATAATTTTAATTTTCTTTTTTGATTTTTTGATTGCCGCCACCTGCTGTATCGCTGTAATTTGCGGCACTCCGACCCCGGCAACCACGCGCGTAGTGCAAATACTTCCGGGACCAATCCCCACTTTCAACACATCCGCCCCCGCTTCTACCAACGCGCTCGCGCCTGCTGTTGTCGCGACATTGCCGGCAATCAATAACAATTTAGGAAACGCGCGCCGCAACTCTGCCACCCCTTCCAACACGCCTAAACTGTGTCCGTGTGCCGAATCCAATACCAAGGCATCGGCACCTGCTTCTACCAACAGCATAGCGCGTTGCAGGTCGTTCACGCCTACGGCGGCGGCGGCACGCAAACGCCCTTTTTTATCTTTACTCGCATGAGGAAATTGTTCGCTACGCAAAATATCTTTTACTGTCATCAACCCGCGTAAAACGCCTTTGGCATCTATAATCACCACGCGTTCTATGCGGTGTTTTTGTAATAATGCTTTCACTGCGCGCAATTTAAAGCCCGGTGCCACCGTTATTAATTTTTCTTTCGGGGTCATAATTTCGCTCAGCGGGCGGCTCATGCGTGTTTCAAAACGGACATCACGATTGGTCACAATCCCTTGTACACGGTTTTTTGTATCGACCACGGGCACCCCGGAAAAACCGTGTTTTTCTTGAATCGCGCGCACATCGGCAACCGTTTTATCAATCGTTACCGTAAGCGGTTTATAGACAATACCGCTTTCAAAACGTTTTACTTTTTCCAATTCGTCCGCTTGATTTTCTGGCGATAAATTTTTATGAATCACCCCTAAACCACCTGCTTGTGCAATGGCAATCGCCATTTTTGATTCGGTTACGGTATCCATCGCCGCCGATAAAATCGGCAATGCCAGCGGGAAACCGCGCGCTAAAGAGGTGTTAACATCCACCGCGGCAGGTAACACGCTTGAGTAGCGTGGCTCTAATAAAACATCATCAAAAGTAAAACATTCACGCATTCGCACTGTCCGCCCAAAACTCTATTTTACACTATCCACCCGTTAGCGATAGTCGCAGGGGGTCTCATTTGCCGGACAACAAACGTAATGCAGTGCGTACTCGCGTTGCGGTATCGGTGCCGGAGTCGGCGTCTAACTGCGTCAAGATATTTTTAATTTCTGCTTTTTTGTATCCCAATGCCGATAAAACTTGTTCTACTTCGTCGTTTTGCTCGGGTTGTTCCACGGCTTCGCGTAACAATAAGTTACCGCGAAAATCAACCACTAAACGATCGGCAGTTTTTTTGCCAATCCCGGGAATCAACGATAATTTAGCAACATCTTCTGCCGCCAATGCCGACATTAATTCGTCAATCGTCATGGTGCTCATCATCGCTAATACGGTTTTCGCCCCGACGCCACTGGTTTTCATTAGTTGACGAAACAAACGCCGTTCGCGTTCGTGCAAAAATCCGTACAATGTTTGCGACATTTCGCGGACGACAAACTCGGTCAGTAAAAATACTTCCGCCCCCTCCTCGGGTAATTGTTCGGTTACGGTTAATGGCGCCAATATTTCATAGCCCAAACCGCCGCACTCTATCACCAGCACATTTGCCGACTTATACTGCAACACGCCGCGAATGGAAGCAATCATTTGACTAATCGCCCTAAACTGCGTAAGGTTCGCCGGCGCGGAGCATTGCGCCGTAGCGGGATTTGGGTCGCATGATGACTGTTTGCTGCCAAGGCACACGCCAAGGCATCGGTGCAATCGTGTGCTAAATCGCTCACGGAAATGGATAAAACACTTCCCACCATATTTGCCACTTGTGTTTTACCTGCGCGTCCCATGCCGGTCAGGGATTGTTTAATTTGCAGTGCTGAGATTTCTATCACCGGCACATTGCCTTGCAGCAAAGTAACAATTGCCGCCCCGCGTGCTTCGCCCAACAACAACGAACTTTTTAAATTACTATTAATAAACACGCGTTCTATGGCGATTAAATCGGGTTTGCTGGCTTGCAACACGCGCTTTAATTCGTCTGCCAACAAACGCAAGCGTTCAATATGCAAAGTGCTGGCACTGGTGGTGAACAAACCGCTATCGACATAACGCGATTGCTTTCCACTGGTTTCTACGACCCCCCAACCGGTTTTTGCCAATCCGGGATCAATCCCTAAAACAATAATGGCTTATTCCTCTTTGATGTTCGCGTTGCTATAAACCTGTTGCGTATCGTCTAAATCTTCTAATCCATCTAATAGCCGTTGCATACGCTTGCCTTCGTCGCCGCTCAATACAATATCGTTTTCCGCGCGCATGACAATATCCGATTCGTCCGGCGTATACCCTGCGGCACGTATGGCATCTAACAACGCTGGAAACTGTTCGGGGGAACACAGCACTTCTACCGCTTCGCCCTCTTCAATAAAATCATCGGCACCATTTTCGATTGCCACATCCATTAACGCCGCGGCATTACTGCATTCAAGAAACAACAACTGCCCGCAGCGTTTAAACAAATATGCCACCGAGCCATCTGTGCCTAAATTGCCGCCGCATTTGGTAAAGATATTACGCACTTCTGGAAAAGTGCGGTTTTTATTATCGGTTAAGCAATCTACCAGCACTGCCGCGCCGCCAACACCATACCCTTCGTAGCGCACCTCGCTATAATTGGCACCGCCATCTAACATACCGCCGCCGCGCTTAATGGCGCGGTCAATATTGTCATTCGGTACATTCGCTTCTTTCGCTTTTTCTAACGACAAACGCAGACGCGCATTGGAACTCGGGTCCATACCGCCGCTTTTTGCCGCGACTGTTACTTCTTTAACT
>JAHZKE010000050.1 GCA_022600535.1 Pseudomonadota bacterium | reverse complement strand
TTGACGGGCAACGTTTGAATGTATTGGCGGCAGAGGTAGTGGAGTGCGCGGGAGAAGAACAAGCAGGAACTTTAATAGCGGCGGACGCACAAAATAAGATTCTCATCGCTTGCGGAGGAGGTGATTGTTTGCGTATCACTCACTTGCAACGCGCAGGGCGCAATGCGATGGCAGTGGAAGATTTTTTGCGCGGCTATTCATTAAACCAACATATTAGAGATATGGTGAATGATGAATAGAGCAATTAAAACAGCGCCCCGCAACAGCTCGCTACGCTCGTAGAATTAATTACTCTGATACTAAAAAAATTAGTATCAATTTCAAAAAAAACGGGTAAAATAAGCATAACAGGAGATTTTTATGCGAACAATCATTTATTCGTTGCTATCCATTTTTCTATTGCTACCAGTCACCCCCGTGGTGTATGCCGACTCAGTTGCCGAAGGCAATGAGATTGCATTTAAACGCAAGGGAAAAGCAGGCGTTGGCAACTGCCTTGCCTGCCATGCGATTGCCGGCGGTAACGCCCCGGGAAATATGGGTCCGCCCTTGGTCAGTATCAAAGCACGTTTTCCTAATCGCGACGATTTACGTCAGCGCTTATACGACCCGACACAATTCAATCCGATTTCAGCAATGCCGCCGTTTGGTAAGCACGGCATTTTAACCGAAGCCGAAATTGAAAAAGTCGTTGATTTTTTATATACTTTATAACGCATAGGAAGGTCAATTATGCAACGTAGAACTTTACTTAAAGCCGGTTTGGCACTGTGGGTGTCAGCACTTACGCAACGTGTTTGGGCGGCAGTGCGCCCCGAAGCATTTGCTAAAAAAGATATGAACGAAGCCATGCGCGAGTTGTTTGGTAGCGATGGCTATACCGAAGACAGTAGCATTCAATTTAAAGCCCCCGAGATTGCCGAAAACGGTGCGGTGGTACCGTTGTCCGCATCTTACAAAGGGGCGGCGCAACAGATTGCTTTCTTTGTGGAACAAAACCCGCAACCATTGGCGGCGATGTTCACGTTGGGAGCTGCCGGTAGTGCGAAAGTTTCTACCCGTATTAAAATGGGAAAAAGTTCTATCGTTCATGCAGTGTTGCAAACGACAGAAGGTCAATTAATCGGCACCGCAAAAGAAGTCAAGGTGACTATCGGCGGTTGCGGCGGTTAACAGGAGGATATAATTATGGCATCAATGCGTGTTAAAACAAAAGTAAAAAATGGCTTGGTGGAAGTGAAGCTTATTGCAAAACATCCAATGGAAAGCGGTCAGGCAAAAGATAAGGACGGAAATTTAATTCCCGCACACTTTATTGAAGCATTGACAGCAACAGTGGGCGACAATATCGTATTCACGGCAAATCTGGGTCCGGCGGTTTCTAAAGATCCGTATTTGAAATTTTATTATCAAGGCAGTTCGGGCGATGTCGTCAAACTGCACTGGGCTGATAATCAAGGGGCTGAAGATAGCACCGAGGCGAAAGTCAAATGAAGGCGCTAAAATTGCGTTGGTTACGCCGTAGTTTGGCAATGCTGTCAGTAGCGGTAGTCGTAGCAGTGCCGATGCCGGTATTGGCAGATGCCGAAACCGACCGACAGGCGTTTGTTAACTATTTTCAAAACCGCTTTCCCACAGTAGAATTAGACGACTTTGCCAACGGAGTTTATGCGATTGATGCCCAATCCCGCGAGCAATGGGAAGCGATTGAAGAATTTCCGCCCTACGAAGAAGAGATAGAAAAAGGGGAAGTCTTATTTAATACCCCGTTTGCCAATGGTAAAGGGTATTCCGATTGCTTCGCCGATAACGGCGCTGTGCGTCATCAATATCCGTTTTATGACACCGAAGCGGATGAAGTCATTACCTTGGAATACGATATTAACCGCTGCCGCAAAGCAAATGGCGAAAAGCCATTAAAGTGGGAACGGGGCGATATTGTCAGTTTGTCGGCATATATGGCGTATCAATCCCGCGGTAAGCGTCTTGCAATCACGATTCCCAACGCCGCGGCACAACGCGCTTACGAATCGGGTCAGAAATTTTATTACAGCAAACGCGGTTACCTCAATAACTCGTGCGCGACTTGCCATGTGCAAGGGGCGGGGTTGCGGGTGCGTACCGAAGTACTCCATCCGGCATTAGGAGAAATCACCAACTGGCCAACACATCGCTTGAAGTGGGGACACACAGCAACATTACATAAGCGGATTCGCGCTTGCCATCGCGATCAGGGCACAAAGCATTTCAAAGCCCAATCACCGCAATATCGTGAAGTGGAATATTTTATGAGTTATATGGGAAATGGCTTACCTGTTAATGGACCCGGAGTAAGAAAATGAGTAAGAAATTAACAATGGCTTTATTTGCATTAACAGCGGTAATGGCACCGGCAATAGTGCTACCAGCACACGCCGCCAGCGCCGAAGCAATTAAAATGCAAATTCAAGAAGCAGACAGATTACGCCAAGAAGCAGCACGTTTAGGGTTTGAATGGCGTTACACGCAACAGCGCATTAAAGATGCAGAAAAAGCATTAACGGCAGGAAAATTAGACGAAGCCGAAGCATTAGTAGCACGCGCCAAACGCGAAGCAGAGTTGGCAATTGAACAAGCCGCCACCGCCGAAACAGTATGGAAAATCGCCGTTCCTAAGTAAACGAAAAATTTCGCGTGTCTCAATATTAACTGCTGGTTGCAGTTGCTTGTTACTGGCGTGAAAGGGGAGGGCGGCGATGCGATTTCCCCATAGAAAAAAATCAGAGCTTACCGCAACAGTGTTTGTATTTTTTGCCCGAGCCGCACGGGCACGGGCTGTTGCGCCCTATTTTGGGTTGGGTGCGCTGTACGGTGAAAGGTTCGGCGGTGGGGGCTGTTGTCGCGGCGGCGATCGCTGTTGCTGGGGTAGTAGCTGAGGCAGGATTAGCAGGGGCGGCAGGTTCAGCGCTTGTCAATGCCGAGGCGTTACTGTGTTGGTAGCGTAAATTTTGTTCGCTTGGCGGCGGCGGCGCGGGGATGGCGCTGTTTTCTGTATTGTCGCCGGAAGCATCCCCTTCTAGCGCTCCTTGTTTTTTGACGGTAAGGGCATATAACATTTTGCTAATGCTTGCTTGCACAGCACTGAGCAAACGGTTAAACATTTCAAATGCTTCGCGTTTGTATTCTTGTTGCGGATTTTTTTGCGCAACCCCGCGAAAACCGATGGATTGACGCAACCCGTCTAATGCCGATAAATGTCGGCGCCAATGGTCATCAATGATATTTAAAATTAACATACGCATAAATTGATTGACTTGCTCGTGGTCGGCGTCGGTAAATTTAGTGCTAAATTCTTGTTCGGCGTATTCCTTGAGTTTATCTACAAAATACTCACGCGGTTTGTTGGCTTCGGTGCTAATCCAACCAGTCATGTCGGTTTTTAAGCGGTATTCTCCTGCCAATAATTTATCTAATTCGCTGGTGCGCCATTCTTCTTCGGCAGTGTTTGGCGGCAGGTATTCGTTGCAGAGTTCTTCTAAATGTTGCAAGCGAAAATCCTCGGCAATTTTGTTCACTTGTTCACTGGTGAGGATTTCTTCACGCTGTTCGTAAATTAAGCTGCGTTGTTCGTTGGCAATGTCGTCATACTCTAACAGTTGTCGGCGAATGTCAAAATTATGCGATTCAACTTTGCGCTGGGCGTTTTCAATCGTGCGTGAGACCATTTTTGCTTCAATGGCTTCGTCTTCTTCTATGTTGAGTTTTTCCATTAATGCGGAAACATGTCGGGTGGCAAAAATCCGTAACAGCGCATCTTCAAAGGAAAGATAAAAAATACTGGAACCGGGGTCGCCTTGGCGCCCGGCGCGCCCGCGTAATTGGTTGTCAATGCGGCGCGATTCGTGGCGTTCGGTGCCGATAATCCGTAAGCCGCCGGCAGCAACGACTTCGGCGTGGGCAATTTTCCACGCCGCTTCGGCGTCCGCGCTTTGTTGTTGTTTTTCGCTCTCGGTTAATTCACTGTTGTTAATGGCTTGTTGTTGTACTGCTAAATTGCCGCCTAAAACAATATCCGTGCCGCGCCCTGCCATGTTGGTGGCAATCGTAATGGCATCGGGGGCACCGGCTTGTGCGATGATACTGGCTTCTTTGTCGTGTTGTTTGGCGTTGAGCACATGGTGCGCTAAACCGATTTCGGCAAGTTTCCCCGAGAGGCGTTCCGATGCTTCAATCGCAGTGGTGCCGACTAAGATGGGTTGTTTTTTGGCGTGTGCTTCTTGAATGTCAACAATAACAGCGCGGTCGCGGGCGGCAGCGCTGCGATAGACTTTATCTAATTCGTCGTTGCGAATCATTTTTTGATGCGTGGGGATTTCAATACTGCGTAAGCCGTAAATAAATTCAAATTCCTGTGCTTCGGTCATGGCGGTGCCGGTCATGCCCGCCAATTTTTTATATAAACGAAAATAATTTTGAAAAGAGATAGAAGCTAAAGTGCGATTTTCTTTTTGCACGGCAACTTTTTCTTTGGCTTCTACGGCTTGATGTTGGTTGTCGCCCCAACGGCGTCCGGGCATGAGGCGTCCGGTAAATTCGTCAACGATGATGACTTGCCCGTCTTGCACGACATAGTCGCGGTCGCGTAAAAAGAGATGACGCGCCCGTAAGGCGATATCTAAATGGTGCAACAGCGGCAGGTTATCGGTGGCATACAGCGAGTCGCCGGGTTCAATCAATTTGGCGGCAACGAAAATCTTTTCGGCGTGGTCAAATCCTTGTTCGGTTAAGTGCACGGTGCGTGCTTTTTCGTCTAAGGTAAAGTCGCCATTATCTTCGGGAGATTCGCTACGGGTGAATTTACCCGACAGCGCGGCAACAACATTGTAAAGAGTTACTTCGTCATTAGATTCGCCGGAAATCACCAAAGGCGTGCGTGCTTCGTCAATTAAAATAGAATCGACTTCATCAACAATGGCAAAGTTAAGTTTGCTTTGTAAGGGGGTGTCGGCGCTGTAACGCATGTTGTGGCGCAGGTAGTCAAAGCCAAATTCATTATTGGTGCCGTAGGTAATATCGCAGGCGTAAGCCGCGGCTTTTTCTTCGGTGCTGCTGGCGTTGCAGTTAACGCCGACTTGCAATCCTAAAAAGCGATATAAAACGCCCATCCATTCGGCATCGCGCTGGGCTAAGTAATCGTTAACGGTAACGACATGCACACTGCCCGAGAGTGCTTCTAAACACACGGGCAGGGTGGCGACAAGAGTTTTGCCTTCGCCGGTTTTCATTTCGGCAATGTTGCCGTCAAATAATGCCATGCCGCCTAACAGTTGTTGGTCAAAGTGGCGCATCTGCAAGGTGCGGGCGGCGGCTTCGCGCACGACGGCAAAGGTATTGTTGAGCAGGTCAAAGGCAGTCGCCCCGTTTTGGCGCTGTTGGCGCAATTCGTTAAAGCGGGCTTGTAATTCGCTGTCGGTTAAGGTGCTGATATTATCGGCAAGCGCATTAATGGCGCCGACGCGGCTACGGTAGGGGGCTAAGATGCGTTCATTTTTGGAACCAAAGATAGATTTTAATCGGGTGAGCATAAGTGGAATTCTTTAAGAGACGGTGTTGCGTTTTTGGTGCAACTGTTTGATCGTTTTGCGCACCGATTTGGGGCGGTTATTAATACGTACTTCGTAGTGGAGGTGCGGTCCGGTAGAGCGTCCGGTAGAGCCAACGCCGCCAATGATATCGCCCTTATTGACGTATTGCCATGTTTTAACACTGAATTTATGGAGGTGCCCGTAGAGAGTAGAGATGTTATCGCCGTGATAAATTTGTATGGCGTTGCCGTAGTTGCCTAATCTGCCGGCATAAACAACAATCCCGGTGGCAGCGGCAATAACCGGTGTGTTACGGTTGGCGGCGTAGTCATCGCCGGCATGAAAGGTGCGCCTGCCGGTAAAAGGGTCGCGGCGATAGCCGTAACGCGAACTGACCCAGTTGTGCCCAAGTAATGGGCGTTCCATTGGGATAGTGTCGTTTAATACAGTGTTATGTAAGCTTTGGTCGCGCAACAGGTTGTATTTTGCTTCTAAGATATTTAAGTGGGTGGCTTGTGTTAGTAAGTCGGTGCTGATGTTAATTTGCTGTTCTTCGGGGGAGTGGGCAGTGTCGTCGTCGGTACAGGTGAGCGGTTGTTGTTCTTTAGGAAAGTTATCAATATTAAAAATTTCTTGCCCGGGAATACCTAAGTGTTCGGAGACAATACTGCCTTTAACATACAACGCCCGCAGACGCGCTTGTATGTTGGCAATATCATTTTCTACAATGCCGATGCTTTCTCGCCATAGGCGATTGCGGTCTTCATTGGCGGTGCGGATTTCTTGCTGCGCGATGGCGGTCACAATCGGGGCATCGCTACGTACCCAATAGGCAGCAAGCAAGGAGGCGGCAAGATACACGACCACCGCGAGAGTGCCCAAGAGCGCAAAAGCAATTGCCCACAAATGACGCGGCGGCAATAGGTAGAGATTGCCACCGCTTTTGCGGTTGGTAAAATCTATAATAACGTGCATGGGTATCGGGGCATGGAAAAAAGAGTGCGAAATGGGTACAGATTGCTTATAATGGATAAGATGAAAAGTATTAAAGAAGTATTGGCAGGAAAGGTGTTTCGCGAATGGGATGCGAGCCACCAACACATGGAACAGTTGCAACAGGCATTGGCGAAGGCACTTGCCGAATACGAAATCAGCCCTGATAGTTGTTGTATAGAGGGGCTTGTTAATGAAACATTATCTTTATGTGCCATTTCGGCGGCGGCTACGGTACGCATAAAGCAGATTTTACCGACTTTACAGGGTACACTCAACTCTCAGGGCTTTTTGGTGCAAAAGATTCAAGTGCGAGTCGTCAAAATTGCAGATTAATTTGCAAAATCCCGTCTATACTCCCTAATTGTTGGCAGGTTTCGTGGTTGATTGCCCACCCACTGCCTAAATCAAAATTAAAGGTAATGGTTGGGTCGCCATACTGTAGCAAGATGGTTTGTTTGCCTTGCGCTTGGCGCGGTAACAGGGCGCGTAAAGCAGGGAGAGAAAGGGTATTGTTGCAACGGAGGTGAATGCAGTCGAGGCGCCGTGCTAAAAAGGCATCAAGGGGCTCTATGCTGTCGGCCATAATAGAAATGCCGCGAAAGCCGTTAAATGCCTTGCCGCGAATGATTAAGAGTTGCAAAATAATATTGTCCAGAGAGAGTATTTTCATGGTTTCGCGTGTCGCGAGTATTTCTAATTCAGTTTTATCGTCGCGCAATAAAAACACACCTTTTTTCTTCCCCGGACGTTTAACGATACGGACAAAGGTACCGGCAATGGTAATGTTTTCGCTGGGTCTGGCATCCAGCAGTTGCCAACTCAACGGCAGTTTTTTGGTGATGTCGCGGTAGAGTTGATAAAAATTCCCCGAGAGTAAAAGCCCTAATGCTTGTTGTTCGCGTATTAATTTTTCGCGCTCGCTCCATGCCGGGATGTCGGCAAGATCTTCGCTGTCATCGCTATTAAATAAATTGCCGACATTGGCGTGTTGTGCCAGTGCCGAAGGAATCGTGGCATAAACCGCTGCACGATTGGTCTCCAAGGAATCAAAAGCACCGGCTTGTACGAGTAATTCTAATGCGGCTTGCGGAATATTGCCGCTCGCACGGCGGCAAAAATCCAACAGCCCCTTAAACGCAGTCGTGCCG
Organism: Pseudomonadota bacterium; assembly: GCA_022600535.1. GTDB lineage: Bacteria > Pseudomonadota > Gammaproteobacteria > Tethybacterales > Persebacteraceae > JAHZKE01. Next base: position 7,159 of record JAHZKE010000050.1, on the reverse strand, counting down.
CGATTGTGTACAATGTTTTGCATTACGCCACTGCCGACGCCTTTAATGGCTTTTAATCCGAATTGAATGCTGCCGTCGCGATTGGCACGAAAATCGCTGTCGCTGGCATTAATGTCGGGCGGGTGCATGCGAATTTTTAAACGCTGCACATCTTTGAGCAAGAGTTGTACGCGTTCGCTGTCGTCGGCTTCGGCACTGAGTACAGCGGAGATAAAGATTTCGGGATAGTGTGTTTTTAAATAAGCACTGCGGTAGGAAAGCAGAGCATAGGTGGCGGCGTGCGATTTATTAAACCCGTATTCCGCGAATTGCGCCATATCGTTAAATAATTTTTCTGCCGCTTTTTTCGGCAGTTTGTCGCGGCTACCGTCAATAAAACTCTCGTGCAAACTCGCCATTTTTTTCTCGTCTTTTTTGCCCATCGCGCGCCGCAAAATATCGGCTTCGCCGAGCGAATAACCGCTGATGCGGCGCGCAATTTCCATCACTTGTTCTTGATAAATAAACAAACCGTAAGTATCGGCAAGGACTTCAGTTAAGCATTCATGCGGGAAGGAAACTTCTTCTTTGCCGTGTTTGCGGGCAATGTAGGCGGTGTCCATTTTTGCTTTTAATGGCCCCGGGCGAAACAGTGCCACTAAGGCGATGATGTCGGTAAAGCGGTCGGGTTTGAGCGATTTCATTAGTTCGCGCATACCGGTGCTTTCGCACTGAAAAACACCGATGGAATTCCCGCTACTATAAAGTTGATAAGTGCGTTTGTCATCCAAGGGGATTGTTTCTAAAGAAAAATCAGCGTGCTGTTTTTTAATTTCACGTTCTGCATCTGCCAAAATGGTAAGGGTGCGCAACCCTAAGAAATCAAACTTGACTAAGCCGATTTTTTCAATGTCTATCATGTCGTATTGACTGACTAAAGTATTGGTATCGGCAGCGGCGTAGAGCGGACAAAATTCTGCTAACGGACGCGGGGCAATCAGTACGCCACCGGCGTGGGTGCCGATGTTGCGCGTGAGCCCTTCTACGCGCAATGCCATGGTAATCAGGCGTTTCCCTTCTTCGTCTTTTTGTTGTTCGGCAAAATCCACCGAATCTTTTAACGCTTGTTCAATGGTAATTTTCGGCGTGTTGGGAATCATGCGCGAAACTTTATCGCAATAATTGTAGGCAATTCCTAATACGCGCCCGACATCGCGTATCGCTCCTTTCGCTCCGATGGTACCAAAGGTAACAATCTGGGCAACATGTTCTTTACCGTAACGCTCACCGACATAGCGAATCACACGGTCGCGTCCATTGACGCAAAAGTCAATATCAAAGTCGGGCATGGAAATGCGTTCGGGGTTGAGAAAACGCTCAAACAGAAGATCGTACTCTAAGGGGTTGAGTGTGGTGATGTCTAAGGCGTAGGCAACCAATGAGCCCGTGCCCGAACCGCGCCCCGGACCCACGGGGATGCCGTTGTTTTTTGCCCAACGAATAAAATCCATGACGATTAAAAAATAATCAGCAAAGTTCATTTTGTTGATAATCCCTAATTCGTAGTCCAAGCGTTTTTGATAGGTTTGTTGTTCGGCGGGGGATAATACTGCGCCGAGTTTTTTTTGTAATCCGTCTTCGGCTTCTTGTTGAATCACCGTGTGCGATTTTTCTTGCGACAACGAAGGCAGGTGCGTTCCGCCAAAATTTAAACTTAAGTTGCAGCGTTTGGCAATTTCCATGCTGTTGTCCATCGCCCCGGGAATATCGGCAAAGCGTTGGTGCATTTCTGCGCTGGAAAGCAAATAAGGATTTTCCGATAAAGGATGCGGACGTTGGGCATCAAAAATGCGCGCCCCGGCGGCAATGCACAGTTTAACGTTGAGTGTTTCAATATCTTCGGCGCGCGTGCATTGCACTGGATGCGTCGCCGCAACGGGAATAGACAAACGTTGTCCGATGTCGGCGGCGGCGTTGGCGCAGTTGTTGTCGTGTTTGTCATCGCGCCATATTTCTATATAAAAACGGTCGGGGAAACGTTGTTGCCAATCGCGCGCGCGTTTTTCGGCAATATCACTACGCGCACGGCTAATCGCAGTGCCAATATCGCCACGGGCGCCGCCCGATAAGGCAATAATCCCTTCGGTGTTTTCGGCAGTCATCCATTCGGCACGGGCACAAGTGTTTTCGGTATAAGTGCGCGAGAGCAGACGATTTAAATTAATGTAACCGGTATGATTGGCACACAACAACAGCAGATGATGGTCATTTTTCGCGTCTATTTTGAGTTCGCAGCCAATAATCGGTTTAATCCCTTTGGCGCGGCATTGTTGATAAAATTTTACCGCACCAAACAAACAACCGCTATCGGTGAGGGCTAAGGCAGGTTGTTGTAATTGGGCGGCGTAATCAATCACGCTATCGGCACCGCTTAAGCGGGCGATGCCTTTATTAATGTCATACTCGCTATGCAGACGTAAATGAACGCAATACTCGGCGGCAGTCATATTCATCTATTATTATACCAATGTGCCGTCAGGTAAAACGGTAACATTGTCTATCAAACGCGTATCGCCGCACCAAGCAGCAGCCAATACAGTGCGGGCAGTTTTGGCAACCGGTTCGCCTAAGTCGGCAGCAGCACGAATCGCAAAGTAGTCGCTACGCAACCCCGCGGCATGCAGTTGTTGTTGTGCCGTGGCGCATAGAGTCGCAGGGGCGGTGTTGTTCGTGTGCAGTTGGCGCGCGGTGTGTTGCAAAGTGCGGTATAGGGCGGGGGCTTGTTGGCGTTGTTCGGCAGTTAAATATTCATTGCGTGAAGAAAGCGCCAAACCGTCCGCCGCGCGTACTGTCGGGTGCAGTTCAATTTTTACGCCAGTATTGAGTTGTTGGCTCATCCTATCCACAAGCAGTGCTTGTTGATAATCTTTGCGCCCAAAAACAGCGATGTCGGGGCGGCATTGATTAAATAATTTGCACACTACAGTCGTCACCCCCTGAAAAAAGAGGGGGCGACTCACACCGCAAAATTGTGTTGCCAACGGCGGCAGCGCAATGCTGACGGTTTGTGCTTGCGGATACATTTCGTCATCTGACGGCGTGTAGACAATATCGGCAAGCGTTTGTAGCTGTTCGCAATCTTTTTCAATCCGGCGCGGGTAGGTGGCGTAATCTTCGTTGGGCGCAAATTGTAAGGGGTTAACGTAAATACTGACAACAACACGATCGGCTAAAGTGCGGGCATGGCGGACTAACGCTAAGTGCCCCGCGTGTAACCCACCCATCGTCGGTACTAAAACGCTACTGCGGTTGCCAATGGCAGTGCGTACGGCGTGGGCAGTGTTAATGCGTTGCATTAAAGAAACGCGCCTTAATCAATGCTGTGTTGCTGCGCTGGAAAACTACCGTCTTTGACGGCGGTAATATAAGCGCGAATTGCATCAGCAACCGAACCGCCATCGGCAAGAAAATTGCGGACAAAGCGTAATTGTTGCGCCGACATCCCCAACATATCGTAGACGACTAAAATCTGCCCGTCGCAAGCATTGCCGCCGCCAATGCCGATAGTGGGAATCTGTAATTTTTCGCTAATACTGGCAGAGAGGGTTTGCGGCAACATTTCTAAAACCACCATTGCCGCTCCGGCATCTTGCATTTGTTGCGCATCGTTTTCTACTTGTTCGGCTTGGCTACCGCGCCCTTGCACGCGATAGCCGCCGCTGGCGCGTACGGTTTGCGGCATTAAACCGACATGCGCACAAACAGGAATACCGCGTTGGGTGAGAAAGTGCACGGTTTCTGCCAAATTACTGCCGCCTTCTATTTTAACCATTGCCGCTCCGGCAGCAAGAATTTTGGCAGCGTTGGCAAATGCCTGTTGCGGTGATTGTTGAAAAGTCGCAAACGGCATATCGCCAATAACAAAAGTTTGCGGTGCCCCGGCAACAACAGCACGGACATGATAAAGGGTTTCTTCCAGTTGCACATTGAGGGTATCTTTTTCGCCTTTAACCACCATCCCCAGCGAATCGCCGACTAAGATACAATCAATGCTGGCGGCTTCCAGTAGGCGGGCAGTCGTGGCATCGTAAGCGGTAAGGGCAGCAATCTTCTCCCCCTCTTGTTTCATTTTTATAAATCGTTGCGGCATAGTAACCGTATTGTAGCGTATATTAATACAGGGTATTTAAGCAGTTGTTAATTTGGTAAATTCAATAACGTTAAATTTCCCTCCGACAGAGGGGAGCCGCGAATGCGGGGGTGGGGTAGATAGCCAAACGCCCTTCTAACGCAACAAATGGCGAGTAAGGCGTTGTTCTAATTTAACCCAAACGCGGCGTAAAGTTTCTACCATGACCAAATACATCAGTGCCGCTAACAGATAAGTGTTGTAATCAAAGGTGCGCGAAAAAGTGCGGCGGGTTTCGCCCATTAAATCAAATACGGTAATAATAGAAGCAATTGCCGAGCCCTTAATCATAATGATAATTTCATTGCCGTAGGGACGCAGGGCGATAATCAACGCTTGCGGTAGGGTGATTTTAAAAAATATCATCAGCGGCGATAAGCCCATCGCTCTGCCCGCTTCGGTTTGTCCGCGCGGTACGCTGGCAATGGCGCCGCGTAAAATTTCTGCCTGATAGGCGGCAGTGTTAAGTGAAAATACTAACAATGCGCAATAAAACGGGTCGCGGAATAACCACCACAAATGAACCGTGCTAAAAAATTCGCGAAAGCCGCCAAAGCCGTAATACACTAAAAAGGTTTGGGCAATCAGCGGCGTGCCGCGGAAAAAATAAACATAGCAATAGGCAAGAAAGCGCGGCAAAAGCGTATTGCTGTTGCGTGCCAATGCCAATGGTAGCGATAACACCGCCCCGATGAGTAAAGAAATACCAACGAGCAATAAGGTCGTGCCGGCACCGCGTAAAAAAGTGGCGAAATATTTGCCGTAAGTTGCATAATCGCTGACAACCGCATAAGCGGCAGATGCCGCCAACAATGCCCACAGAAAGAGTAAAAAAACTCCCAATAGGCGCGCGGCGGTAAATATTTTATCGCGGGCGATGTATGTGCTGTGGGCGCTATGATTCATATTTTTTCGCCGCGCTGGGTAAAGCGTTCGATATAGCCAATCGCAAAAGAAGAAAGAATGGACAGCAACAAATAAAACAAACAAGCAACCCCGAAAAATAAAAATGCTTCTTTACTGACGCGGGCGGCAATGCCGGTTTGCCGCAGTAAATCGGGTAAGCCGATGGCAGAAACTAAGGCGGTTTCTTTTAGCAAAATTAACCACAGGTTAGAAAGCCCGGGGAGCGCCAAGCGCAATAATTGCGGCACGATGACAAAGCGCATCGTGCGTATCCAACTCAACCCCAACGAAGTACCTGCTTCATATTGCCCTTTGGCAATGCCGCGAAAGGCGGATTGAAAAACCTCGGCGGCGTAGGCAGAAAATACCGTCCCTAACGCGAGCATTCCCGCTAAAAAATTGTTAATTTGTAAGTCGGGGGCGGGGTGAAACAGTCCATAGACAGCATTGAGAAACAACGGCAAACCGTAAAAGACAATAAACAGAGTGAGTAGCTCGGGTAAGCCGCGAAAAACAGTGGTGTAAATGTTGGCGGCGGCACGTAAGGTGGCATCCTGACTGTTTTGCGCGAGGGCGATAAAAAAGCCGGCAAGCAAGCCAAACGGCAATGTGGCTAATGCTAACGATAGGGTGACGGATAAACCGGCGATGATTTCATCGCCCCAACCGCTGTCGCCGTAAGATAGTAATTCCAACATAAGAAGGGAGTCGTCAAAAAAAAACGGCGGGATTAATGGATAATCGCCGCCGTTTTTTTAGTTATGCTTGCGGCAATTTAGTAGACGTCAAAATCAAAATACTTGTTATTGATCTCGGCATATTTACCGTTGGCGCGAATCGCTTTGATGGCGGCGTTGAGTTTTTCACGCAGTTCGTCTTCGCCTTTGCGTAAGGCAATGCCGGCGCCTTCACCATTGATTACGGGATCAATCGGTAAGGTGCTCACGACTTTGCAGCAGTTACCAGCATCGGAATTGACCCATTCGGATAAGACAACAACATCATCAATCACGGCATCTAAACGCCCGTTTTCAAGGTCTAATTTATATTCGTCGGGGGTGGGATACAAGCGCACTTCCGATTGGCTGAATTTTTCTTCGGCATAGTTGGAATGGGTGGTAGATCCTTGCGCACCAATAGTTTTACCGGCTAAATCGGGAACGCTGGCACTGGTGATAGAGGAATTTTTGGCAACGGCGATTGCGGGCGGAGTGTTGTAGTATTTTTCGCTAAAGTCCACTTTTTTCTTGCGTTCTTCGGTAATGGACATAGAAGCAATAATGGCATCAAATTTATTTGCCAACAGCGCCGGGATAATCCCATCCCAATCTTGAGTAATAAATTCGCATTCAACTTGCATTTCGTCACAGAGGGCTTGGGCGATTTCAATATCAAAACCAGTGAGTGAGCCATCGGCATTTAAGTTATTAAACGGCGGGTAAGCGCCTTCGGTACCAATACGCAGATGTCCGTCAGCAAAGGCACTGCCAGTGGTAATGAGAGAGAGGGAGGCAACCAGTGTGACTAGTTTTGAGAGTGTAGATTTCATTAGAAAAGTCCTGTATTTATTAAAAAAAATTTAAATTGATAGGCAAGTATAACAAATAACCGCGATTGTGGTCAATGACTTGTGGAGTATCCGCACCTATTCGGCAAAGGGTGAGCTTGTCGCCCCTGAGTTAAGTCGCCCCCTGAGCTTGTCGAAGGGTCGTCAATGAGTATGAGGGAATTTTGGGGAGCACGCGGGGGGCTTCGGTACTTCGGCATTCCCATAACCGCCGCCGCGCCCATCTGCTATAATACAACCTCTCTTATCTATTTTTACACGTTTGAAAGAAGAGAAACATGCGTTTATTATTAATCTTATCGTTTTTGTTCGGCACCTTGTCTATCGCCCATGCGGATACACATAATAATAGTGTCGTCAATGAAATTGTCGACCGCGGGGCATTGCGCGTTGGTTTTTCAAGTTTTGTCCCGTGGGCAATGCGCAGCAAAGATGGCGAATTTATTGGCTTTGAAATAGATGTTGCTAAAGAAGTGGCAAAAGATATGGGGGTTGAATTAGAATTAATCCCGACGGCA
>JAHZKE010000049.1 GCA_022600535.1 Pseudomonadota bacterium | reverse complement strand
TCCACCCGCATGGATAATTTTTCTGCCAACTCTTTTTCTAAACGGAGCGTGTCGGCTTCTTTGCTTTTTTTCCGTGAATTGCTGTTGCCTTTACTCGCTAACAACTGTCGCACTAACTTTTCTGTCTGCCGTGTATTCAACTGTCGCAGGATAATTTCTGCTGCCGCCGCCTCTTGTTTGGCTTTCGCTAATGCTAACAAAGCGCGCGCTTGCCCCATAGATAATACGCAATTTATCAATTCTTTCTGAACAACTGTTGATAATTCTAATAAACGTAATAAATTACTCACCGCCGGACGCGACAACCCTACATACTCGGCGGCAACGGCGTGGGTGCATTGTGTTTGTTCTACTAAAAGAGCAATCCCCTGCGCTTGTTCTATCGGGTTTAAATCCTCCCGTTGTAAGTTTTCCACCAGTGCGCAGATTTGCGCTTCTTGATCCGACAACTGCCGCACCACCGCCGGTACTGTTTTTAATCCGGCTAATTGGGCGGCACGAAAACGGCGCTCCCCGGCAATAATTTCGTAACGATTACCGTCCGCCAATGGTCGCAGCACCAGCGGCTGTAAAACGCCGTGCTGACGAATAGAATCCGCCAATGTCGCTAATTCGGATTTGGCAAAACGTCGGCGCGGTTGAAATTTTCCAGCGACTAATTTTGTTAGCGGAAAACGCTCGCCCGACAAGGTATTCGTTGCACTCGTTTTATTTGCCCCCAGCAAAGAATCTAATCCCCGCCCTAAACTGCGTTTATTCATGCGAAACGCTCCATAAATTCATTGCCTAATTCACGAAAGCAAGCCGCCCCATTTGAATGCGGTGCATAACTCATAATCGGTAAATGGTGGCTCGGTGCTTCGGCAAGGCGGACATTGCGGACAATGGCGGTGCGAAACAATTTATCGCCAAAATGTAATTCTAATTCACGCGAAACATCGCGGGCAAGTAAATTGCGCGAATCCAACATGGAGCGAATAATCCCGGCAACTGACAACTGCGGGTTCCAACCATCGCGCAAGCGGCGAATGGTATCGGCAATATCGCTCAACCCCTCCAACGAAAAATACTCGCATTGCATGGGAATTAACACCTGATCGGCGGCAATCAAGGCATTGACCGACAATACCCCTAACGAGGGCGGGCAATCAATAAAAATATAATCAAAATCATCTGCCAAGGGAAGCAAAGCATCGCGTAATCGGGTGCGCCAATCCTCTTCTTGCGATAGCTCTATTTCTGCCCCCGCTAAATTCCGACTTGCTGCCAATAAATGATAACGATACGGCAGACAATAGGCGACTGCTTCTTTTGCCGGCACGCCGGACAACACTTCGTACATCCCGCAAACAAGGAATTGCTTTTCAACGCCGCTGCCCGAGGTGCTATTGCCTTGCGGATCAACATCGGCAACTAATACGCGCTGTCCCAATGCGGCAAGCTGTGCTGCCAAATTCATCGTAATCGTCGTTTTGCCGGTACCGCCTTTTTGGTTGAGGATTGCGAATGTTTTCATTGCATTGCCGTTTTTTTCAAGTGCGCCGACAACAACGACAACGCCGCGGGAGTCATGCCGCTAATCCGCCGCGCCTGACGCACATTTGCGGGATGGTAACGATGCAATAATTCGCGCACTTCCATTGACAAACCACTCACTCCGGTAAAATCAAAATCTTTGGGAATGGTCATTCCGTCTTCTTGCTGCGCTTGTGCTAATTGGTTTTGCTGATGATTAATGTAACCGGCATATTTTATCCGCGCTTCAATTTCGGCAATGTCCGTCGCCGCCGTTAAAGTCGCGGCTTCTGCCAAATCGCGGTAGCGGGCATCACTGCGCCGCAACCACTTGGCAAAACTTACCCCTGCCTCTGCTGTCGCACAAACACGGTCGGCAGGTAATGTTGTTAAGCGTTCCTCTTCTTGTGCCAAGCGCTCGCGGCGGGCAGTAAAAGAGTGATAGCGTGCGTCATCCACTAAGTTCAAACTGCGCCCGATTTCTGTTAAGCGCAAATCGGCATTATCTTCGCGCAGGGTTAAGCGACACTCGGCGCGGCTGGTGAACATGCGATACGGCTCTACGACTCCGCGACTGGTTAAATCGTCAATCAATACGCCAATATAGGCCTCATGGCGGGCGGGGGTCCACGGTTCAAGTTGTTGCGTTGCCCGTGCTGCATTCAAACCGGCAATTAATCCTTGGGCGGCGGCTTCTTCGTAGCCGGTGGTGCCGTTAATTTGTCCGGCAAAATATAAGCCCGATAACGCCCGTGTTTGTAAGGAAGGCAATAACGCCCGCGGGTCAAAATAATCATACTCAATCGCATAACCCGGACGGGTAATGTGCACCTGTTCTAAACCGGGGATAGTGCGGATAAATTCTTCTTGCACATTGCCCGGCAAACTCGTAGAAATACCATTGGGATAGTATTCTGCAACCTGCAACCCTTCGGGCTCTAAAAATACGCGATGCGAATCGCGCTCACTAAAACGATACACTTTATCTTCTATAGAAGGACAATAGCGCGGTCCCGTGCCTTCAATCTCTCCAGAAAACAGCGGCGATTCGTGTAAATGACGGCGAATAATATCATGCGTTTGCGCCGTTGTCGCCGTGATATGACAGCAACGCTGCTGCGGGTGGCGGCTGACATCGCCGATAAACGACATCACGGGCAACGGTGTATCCCCCGATTGCACTTGTAATTTTTCAAAATTAATCGTCCTGCCGTCTAAGCGTGCCGGGGTGCCTGTTTTTAAGCGTCCGCGCGGTAGGGCGAGTTCTGCCAAACGTGCCGCCAAGTCGGTAGCAGCAGCGCAACCGGCGCGCCCGCCCGCTGTTTTTTGCTGCCCAATATGCATTAAGCCGTTTAAAAATGTACCGGCAGTCAGCACCACCGCCGCCGCTTGCAAACGCCGCCCGTCGCTGGATTTCACACCAATAACTGCTTCCCCTTCTACTAATAAATCTTCTACCGTTTCTTGCAATAAATATAAATTTTCGCTCGCATTTAGATAGTGTCGTACTGCCATTTTGTACAACGCGCGGTCGCATTGCGCCCGCGTTGCCTGCACCGCAGCACCGCGGCTGGTATTTAAACGCCGAAATTGAATACCGGCATCATCTGTTGCTAATGCCATCATTCCTCCTAGGGCATCTACTTCTTTGACTAAATGGCTTTTGCCGATACCGCCAATTGCTGGATTACAAGACATTTGCCCCAAGGTTTCAATATTTTGCGTCAGCAACAGCGTACAAGCCCCGCTGCGCGCTGATGCCAATGCCGCTTCACAACCCGCATGACCGCCACCAATAACAATTACATCATAAAAATTCCGCATACTGTTAATTTTAACAGCATTCCGCCAATATCATAAAAATTTATTACTACCGGTAGCAAATACAGTGCACTAAATTTAAAAGTGTCGCATTTCTACTTTTCCCTAACATGGCGCTGTGCAGGAAAAAAATGTGTATAATTTTGTATGCATTACTCAGCTTTTAAATTCGTCGATACAATACTTCAACGATTACCACTAGATAAAACACGCCCGCAAACTATTGTAGAAATTGGTTCTCTTGACATCAATGGCACAGTGCGAGACTCCTTCAAAAAATATATGCCGATACAGAGCTACACTGGCGTGGATGTTGGGGAAGGTGCAGGGGTAGATGTCGTATGTTCAGGGGACGAACTGGACTCACCTGATAATTCAATTGATATCGCAATTTCCACTGAATGCTTTGAGCATAATCCAAAGTGGAAAGAAACTTTTATCAATATGCACAGAATTCTAAAAGAAGGCGGATTACTTATTATGACTTGTGCCTCCACAGGCAGACCCGAGCACGGTACAAAGAGAAGCGAATCCACCTCATCTCCTCTTACTTTGGAACTATGGGGAGATTATTACAAAAATTTAAATGAAGATGATTTTAAAAAAAATTTAGACATGAGTGCTCTTTTTTCTTGCTATCGCTTCTATTACAACCCCTACTCGTACGACCTTTATTTCGTTGGCTATAAAAAGACGGACAATGAGGAAATAAACACACTCAATATAGATTCCTATATTTCTTATTCTTTGTGCTGTTCGGGGAAAAAAAATGATGGAATAAGTATTGTATCAATTTGTTGGCGTTTAAATCAGATAGCAAGGTATTTTTTTCAAGGTCGGGGAATAGCGCAGTACGGCATACGTGGAAAATCGTCAAATAAATAGGTAATAATTACGTCATAAAAACTCCGCATACTGTTAATTTTAACAGCATTCCGCCAATATCATAAAGATTTTGTACAATAGCAGCATATAAAAGCTCGCTTCAAATTAAAACGTGCGTTGGATTGAACTTGGTTCGCGCTTCGCACGAATTGATTTTAATTCTACGAGCGTAGCGAGCTGTTTTGTTATAATTTGAATATTAACATTTTCAATAAAATCACTTATCTTGCATTCTCCAACATCTATTAAATACGTATTGCGCTGGCTCGCTTTGTTAACGCTTCTTTATGCATTGCTGTCTTTAGTCGCTCTGTTTTCGTCGCAACAGTTAATTTCCTCTGTAAGTGCCCTACCACTTACTTTGCTTGGCGAATTTATCTTGCTGATTACTATTTCTTTTGCTGTGCGCACTGTACGCTGGTGTTATTTAACACGTTGTCTTAATCATCAAATTCCCTTACGTGTAGCGGCAGAAATTTATATCGGCGGTTTTCCCATGACGCTCACCCCCGGACGCATTGGCGAACTATGGCGTGCTTGGGCACTCGTCAGACAGCAGGGCAGCAATTATCGCCGCAGCTTACCGTTAGTTTTATGCGATCGTTTGTTAGATTTAAATATTCTTTTGTTCTTTGCTGCTTTAGGCATTATGGCAACTTTGAGTATTTATCGCCTTCCCGCGATTGCGGCAATTTTATTGATGTTGCCGTTTTTGCTTTTGTTACTCAAACCAAACTGGTGTCGGCAAATTATAAAAATAATTTGGTTTGCCAGCGGCAAGCGTTTATCGCGTCAATTTGCTGCCCTACTTGCCATTTGTCGCTGCATGAAACGCATCGTCCACCCTACCACTTATATCCCCGCATTATTACTTTCATTCTTCGCTTGGTTTATTGAAGCATTTGCTATTTATCATATTGCGACGCAGTTGGGTGGCACACTCTTACTTGCCAATGCCATGACGGTATTAGGGCTTGGCAATATTGCTGGCGTGCTCACCTTTCTCCCCGGTGGGATTGGCGGACAAGAAGCAACAATGGTTTATTTATTGCAACAAAGCGGTAATGCATTGTCTCTTGCCTTAATTGTGACCGGAGTGGCGCGCATCGGCACTATTTTTTATGCGGCATTGCTCGGTTTACCGTTTTTTATTAAATATTCACGTTTAGCGAAATTATCGCTTACAATTAAACAATGAGCATTAACTATATTCAACAACACCTCAACGAAAGTGTGCAAGTATTGCAATTATTACAAGAAAGCAGCACCTTGGCACCAACTATTGATACTGCCGCTGCGATGATGACACAAGCTCTACGCGCCGGCAATAAAATTTTGTTTTGCGGTAATGGCGGCTCGGCAGCCGATAGCCAGCACTTGGCAGCCGAATTTAGCGGACGCTTTTTACGCGACCGCCAACCTCTGGCGGCAATGGCGCTGACCGTAGATAGTTCGGCACTGACCGCCATCGGCAATGATTATGGCTATGAACAGATTTTTTCCCGCCAAGTTACTGGCATCGGGCGTAGCGGCGATGTTCTTGTTGCTATTTCTACCAGTGGCGAGAGCGCAAATGTTGTAGAAGCTGCCATAGCCGCTCGGCATAAAGGGATTCACGTGATTGCGTTGACTGG
>JAHZKE010000048.1 GCA_022600535.1 Pseudomonadota bacterium | reverse complement strand
CCATCGCGCTGGAGTAAAAATTCATACACTCCGCCAATGGGGATCCCTTCATCTCCCATACCGGGGAAAATAAATATCTCTTCTACCTGAGGTAATTCGGCAATTCGGCGGTTTAGCGCAACATTGGCAAAAACACCACCTGCCAAACCGATTTTTGTTGCCCCCGTACGCTTTAAGTATTGACTGATAGAATTTAATACAACATCTTCTAATAATTTTTGAATAGAAGCGGCAGCGTCTTCGGGAGTTACCGTTTTGGCAAGGGTGGTAATTGTTTGTTCCATTTGTTTATGGGTAGAAAAATCACTATGAATATAACCGTTATCGTCTACCGTAAAATGTTTGCTTAGCGCGTTGTAGAGGGCGGGCTTGCCGTAAGCCGCCAATCCCGTCAATTTGCCCTCATGCCGATTCATTTTATATCCTAATGCGCGAGTCATATAGCCATAAGCAAGCCCGATACTGTGGATTGGTGGTTGGGCATGAAGTTCTTGGTCGCCACCATAAATAGTGTGTAGTTTACCTTCGCAAAGGTGGCTGGCAGAATAATAAAGCCAATCCCCACCACCATCGGCGGTATATAAAAGAGCATTCTCCCAATCGGTAAAAAACAGTGCCGATAATGCATGAGCATTGTGATGCCCGTAATCAAAAAATTGTGTTTTTGCAGGTAAGCCTAACGCGGCAATAAATTTTTCTGCATTAAATACGGGGCGATAATCAATAATGCCGCTTTCACGGTAACGAGTCCATAATCTCGGTTCTGTTTTTTTGCCGATGATGCGGTAAAAGGCATGTTTGGCGCGCGCACTAAATAAAGAAAACAGATGATAATCGGCAGCAAAGTTAGTCCGCGAGGTGGCTAATACTTTAATTTGATTGGAAGTTTTACCCGCAATTCGTAATGCTTCATTGATGGTGGTTAATAAATTTTCAAAACGTCCATCTCCTTTTTGGCGGCTGATTCGTTCCATCTGCACAGCAGCAAGAATTTGATAATCTTCGGCAACAACAACAGAGGCATCGTGCCCGAAATGGATGGAAAGAATTAACATTTAATAGAAAAATAGCGGTTAAAGTATCATTATTTTATCACTTTATTACTACCCCATCGCACCGCCACAGATTAAACAGCAAGCCCTCCTCCTTTCTCTCAATCCATAGGCAACAATCAAAATATAATAAATGTTATACTTGCGTTTTTAACCTTTCATTTAGGGCTTGCATGAAAAAAATATCTGTTGTTGGTGCCCGTGTCCACAATCTTAAAAATATAAATGTTGATATTCCGCGGGATAAATTAACCGTTATTACTGGCGTTTCCGGTTCCGGTAAATCTTCTTTAGCGTTTGATACGGTGTTTGCCGAGGGACAACGGCGCTATGTCGAGTCGCTTTCTGCATACGCGCGGCAGTTTTTGCAGGTGATGGAAAAACCCGATGTCGATTCCATAGAGGGTCTATCGCCAACGATTTCTATTGACCAAAAAAGTACTTCGCATAACCCCCGCTCTACTGTCGGCACGGTAACCGAAATACAGGATTACCTGCGCCTGCTCTATGCCCGTATCGGCAAACCGCACTGCCCGACGCACCATATCAAATTAGAGGCGCAAACGACCGAAAAGATTGTTTCTTTCTTAACGGATGATTTAAAAGGCAAGCGTATTGCCGTGCTCTCGCCCGTGGTGATTGAACGGCGCGGCGAATATCACGAGTTATTTCGCGAGTTGTCGGGCAAAGGGTTTTCGCGCGTGCGGGTGGATGGAAAAATTTACGATATTGAAGATGTGCCAACGCTGGCAAAAACGGTAAAACATACGATAGAGATTATTGTCGATCGCTTGCAGATTGAGGTTTCCGCACGGCAACGGCTGGTGGAATCGATAGAAACTGCCTGCCGCTTTGCCGATGGCAGATTGCATATTTTAGAGATGGATGAAGAACAACTGCATGTATTTTCTATTCGCCATGCTTGCCCGCAATGCGGCTATGCCCCGCCAGAATTAGAGCCGAAATTATTTTCGTTTAATAACCCTTCCAGTGCTTGTTCCAACTGCGATGGCTTGGGGATTGAAAATTATTTTGACCCCGAACTGATTGTAGAACACCCTGGACTGGCAGTGGCTGCCGGTGCGGTGCGCGGTTGGGATAAACGCAACCCGTATTATTATGCGTTACTAACGGCAGTTGCCAAGCATTATGATTTTTCGCTGGCGCTACCGTTTGATAAATTGCCGAAAAAATTCCAAAAGATTTTGCTCTATGGCAATGAAGAAAACATCAAATTTACCTATACGATTCAATCGGGCGGCAGTAAGGGTAGCAAACATGTTAAAGATGCTCCGTTTGAAGGGATTGTCGGCAATATCCAACGCCGCTGGCGCGAGACCGAATCGCCACAAGTGCGGGAGGAATTAGGGCGTTATATCACCCAACGGCATTGCCATGCCTGCGACGGGGCGCGGCTCTCCCCCCATGCGCTGGCGGTTTTGATTAATGAGCGCAATATCCACCAATTAGCGCTGTTGCCGTTAAATAAATTGGCTGATTTTTTTACCGAGATGAAATTAGATAAGTCGGATAGCAAAATTGCCGACCGTGTTGTGCGCGAGGTGCGCGAGCGCATTGGTTTTTTGGTAAATATCGGGTTGAGTTATTTATCGCTGGGGCGCGCTGCCAACACGTTATCAGGCGGCGAAGCACAGCGGATTCGTTTGGCGAGTCAAATTGGTTCGGGGCTTACGGGGGTAACTTATGTATTAGATGAACCCTCTATCGGTTTGCATCAACACGACAACACGCGCCTACTCGGCACACTCAAACGCCTGCGTGATTTAAAAAACACGGTGATTGTGGTAGAACACGACGAAGAAGCGATTCGCCATGCCGACCATGTGATTGATATTGGTCCCGGTGCGGGGCGACACGGCGGCAATGTTATGGCGGAGGGCACTCCCGAAAAGGTTGCGGCTTCGGCAACGCTAACGGGGGAATATCTACGCAATGAACGGCGCATTGAAATCCCGACAAAACGCCGCGCGCAAAATAAACAAGTTACGGTGCATAAAGCCCGCGGCAACAATCTCAAAGGCGGAGATTTTAATTTTCCCTTAGGTGTTTTTACTTGTGTTACCGGGGTTTCGGGGTCGGGCAAGTCCACCTTGGTGCGCGATATTTTAATGCGTGCGGGAATGCGCTTTTTACACGGTAGCGGTAAAGAAGCAGCAGAACACGAAGCAGTGAGCGGTTGGGAAAATGTAGATAAAATTGTCGTGGTGGATCAAAGCCCGATTGGGCGCACGCCGCGTTCTAACCCCGCGACTTATACGGGGATGTTTTCGGCGATTCGTGAATGTTTTGCTGGTTTGCCGTTAGCGCGCGAGCGCGGCTATGGTGTCGGGCGTTTTTCTTTTAATGTGAATGGCGGCAGGTGCGATGCTTGCGAGGGCGATGGCGTACGCCGGATTGCCATGCACTTTTTGCCCGATGTGTTTGTCATGTGTGAAACCTGTCAGGGCAAACGTTATAACCGCGAAACCTTAGAGGTGTATTATCGCGATAAAAACATTGCCGATGTGTTGGCAATGACGGTAGAGGAAGGGTGTCACTTTTTTCAAAATGTGCCGACAATCTCCCGCCGTCTACAAACGTTAAAAGATGTTGGTTTAGATTATATTAGTTTAGGGCAATCGGCAACGACGCTCTCGGGCGGCGAAGCGCAACGAGTGAAATTATCGTTAGAGTTATCTAAACGGCAAACGGGAAGCACTTTATACATTTTAGACGAGCCAACAACGGGGTTACATTTTCACGATATTAATTTGTTATTGACGGTGTTGCATCGCTTGGTGGAATATGGCAATACGGTGGTGGTGATTGAACACAATTTAGATGTGATTAAAACTGCGGATCATATTTTAGATATGGGTCCCGGCGGCGGCGAAGCAGGCGGCGAATTAGTCGCTAACGGCACACCGGAACAAGTAGCGACAACGAAAGATAGTTTAACCGGGCATTATTTGCAAGGGGTGTTGAAGACAAAGGGGAAAGCAAGCGGCAGGCGTAAGAGTTCGCTTCGCTGATAGCGGCTTGATAATGACAGTCGCTCACTAAGCGCTGCCTGCGCCCGCCGAAATATAGAAGTGCCCTAAGCTACAGAAGTATCATCAATTCGTATGAGGGAAGTTTTAAAGCACGCTCTATGGGCACTTCTACAAGCTCAGTGAGTAACTTGGTTTAAGTTTAGTGCGCTGGACACGACTTGCCTTTAATAACTACGAGCGAAGGGAATTTTTACGCCAGCGGCGTATGAATAACCATAATGCCCAACTGTAACTCACGAGAACGTAACCAGATAAGGCGATTAGTAATATCAGTAATAAATCGTTCGCAAAGGCGTAAATTAGGGCTACGGAAATAACTAACAACAAACCGCTGTATAACGGGCGGCGGGTGCGGATGTTGATTGTTTTAAAGCTGTAAAAGCGTACGCCGCTAACCATCGTAAATGCTAATAATAAAGAAACAAAAATACCGATATAAGGGGAGATTTCGCTGAGGTAACGATCGGCACAGGCGACGTAAGAAACTAATAATAATGCCGCCGCCGGCGAGGGAATGCCGATAAAGAAACGTCGGTCGGTGGTGCCGACTTGCGTGTTAAAGCGCGCTAAGCGCAGGGCGGTTGCGGCACAGTAACAAAAGGCACTGGCAAAGCCGATTTTTTCAAGTTCGTAAAGCGACCATTGAAATATTAAGATTGCCGGTGCAACACCAAAGGAAACAATGTCAGCAAGGGAGTCGTATTCTACGCCAAAGGCGCTCTCGGTGCCGGTGAGGCGGGCGACTCTTCCATCGCAAGCGTCTAACAGTGCCGAAATAATAACGGCAATGGCGGCGGTTTCCCAGTTGCCGGCGATAGATTGCGAGATGGCGTAAAAGCCAAAAAATAATGCCGCCGTGGTAAAGGCGTTGGGCAGTAAATAAAGGGCGTGGCGTGGCTTGCGCGAGGTCATAATAACCTTATTTTATCACCGCCTCCGTTGCAGTTTGATTTTCCTGTAACGGCAATGTTGCCACTGCGGTAATGCCCGCTGCGGTTTTGTCTCCCAAGCGCACTTGCGGCTGACAGCCAAGCGGCAAATATAAATCCACCCGCGAACCAAAACGGATAAATCCATAACGCTCGCCAATGGTCAAAGTTTTGCCAGTGTTTGCATAACACAGCACGCGCCGCGCCAATAACCCCGCAATTTGCATGGAGAGGACTTCGCCGCCACTGCTGTTAATGGCGATTAAATGGCGTTCGTTTTCTGCCGATGCTTTATCCAATGCAGCGTTGAGAAAAGATCCGGGGAAGCGTTCGGAGTGGGTGACTTCGCCGGCGACGGGGGCGCGGTTGGCGTGGACGTTAAAAACATTCATAAAAACGCTAATTTTTAATTTGTCGCTGCCGTCCAATGGCGAAGGGGCTTGCCCGATGTGGACGACTCTACCATCTGCTGCCGACAATACCGTGTTTTCACTGGCGTTAATGACCCGCTGCGGCTCGCGAAAAAATTGCAATACTAATAAAAAAAGCACCCATAGCGGTAACGACCACCAACCTGCAAACCAAGTAAGGATTAATGTAAAGAATAAAGTAGCAGTAACAATGCCCCACCCTTCTCGTGCTAATGTCATTCGCGACTGCTTTCTATTTGTTGTATTGCGCTTACGGGCGTTGGATTGTTAGGGACGTTGAGGCGTTGTTTAGTTTTTGTTTTTGTCAACCAAACGATTTTTGCTAATCCACGGCATCATAGCGCGTAGACGCTTGCCGACAACTTCAATCTCTTTGCCTTCCAGCTGCCGCCGCCGTGCTTTTAGGGTAGCGGCATTGGCGCGGTTTTCTAAAATAAACTCACGGGCAAAATCACCATTTTGCACTTCTTTGAGGATTTTTTTCATTTCGGCGCGGGTGTCATCGTTGATAATGCGCCGCCCGACTGCTAAATCACCATATTCTGCGGTGTTAGAAATAGAATAACGCATGTTAGATAAACCGCCTTCGTAGAGTAAATCTACAATCAATTTTAGCTCGTGCAAGCATTCAAAATATGCCATTTCCGGCGCGTAGCCCGCTTCGGTCAGGGTTTCAAAACCTGCTTCTACGAGTTCGGTTAAGCCGCCGCACAACACGACTTGCTCGCCAAATAAATCGGTTTCGGTTTCTTCTCTAAAGTTGGTTTCAATCACGCCGGCACGTCCACCACCAATGGCGGCGGCATACGCCAATGCCATATCGCGCGCTTTACCGCTTTTGTTTTGCGCCACGGCAATCAAACAAGGAACACCGCCACCGGCAACATAGGTAGAACGCACTAAATGCCCGGGTCCTTTCGGTGCCATCATAATTACGTCTAAATCTTCACGCGGTTCAATTTGATTGTAGTGAATGTTAAAGCCATGTGCAAATGCCAATGCCGCGCCTTTTTTAATGTTGGCGTGGATTTCATTGTTATACACTTCTGCCTGTGTTTCGTCGGGCAACAAGAGCATGACAATGTCGGATTTGGCAACGGCGGCGGCAACTTCTGCCACTTTGAGCCCTGCTTTTTTGGCTTTGTTCCACGAGGCGCCGCTTTTACGCAGACCGACGACAACGTTAAAGCCGCTATCTTGCAGGTTATTGGCGTGTGCATGCCCCTGCGAACCGTAGCCGATAATGGCGATGGTTTTCTTTTTGAGTAGCTTTAAATCAGCATCTTTGTTGTAATAAATCTTCATTGCTCGCTCCTCGCGATGGTTTGAAAAGTAAAAAACATGAATCCTACCAACTTTTTAGTAATTTTCTTAATTTTTTAATGCACTTCGCAATAATTGCAAGCGCTGTAAGGTTTCGTCCTGCCCTAATATCGCGGCGATGGCGGCGATATCGGGACTTTCCACTCTGCCGGTTAATGCCAAGCGTAAGGGCATGCCTAAGTGTTTAAATTTCAATCCCTGCGCGGCGACGGTTTGTTTAATGCATTCTTTAATTGCGCTGCCCTGCCAATCGTCTAATGTGGCGAGGGCGTTATAAAGGGCGTTTAACGGCGCGGCGTGCATGTCGTGTTCTGCTGGCAATGTTATATCTTGCGGGCGGTTTTCAAAATAGGCGGCTTCGGTTTTTATCTCGTTTAAGGTGTCGCCACGCTCGCGGATGAGAGCGATTGCGGCATCAGAAACACTGCTATCAATGCCTGCTTGTTCGCGTAATTCTTGCGGCGATAATGCGCGTAGGTGTTCGTGATTAAGCCATTTGAGTTTTGCTAAATCAAACCGCGCGGGCGATTGCGAAATTGCCGCAAAGGAAAAATGCTCAACAAAAAAATCACGCGCAAATACTTCGGCATCGCCATGCCCCCACGACAAGCGCGCT
>JAHZKE010000047.1 GCA_022600535.1 Pseudomonadota bacterium | reverse complement strand
TTGCGAAGAAAAATACCCGCTTGCCTCCCAACCACTTCCCGCTTGTTCCGCGATTTGCGGTTCGTAATGTTTGGGGAGAATAGTGTCAGTCGTGTCGGAATTTGTGTCAGTAGGCATAGCGCGCAGGAAAAATTATAAATGCCGCTATTGTAGCAAATCCATTTATTGTTTTTTTACAATGGCTCGCTTTGTTTGTAGAATTTAAAAGTCCGTGCGCTGAACTAAAAACTAGTCGCTCCCTGAGCTTGTCGAAGGGTCCCGTGAATTTACTGGGGGGCTTCGACAAGCTCAGCCAACGCGTTAACCAAAATTTTAATTTTGTCTAAAACTCCTGTATCATAACGCCATGCAAAAGCGACTCAGCAGCGGCAAGAATATCATTTATCCGCTTATTGATGAAGCACAAATTACCGCGCGGCTGGAGGACTTAGCCGCGCAAATTAACGCCCGCTACACGGGCACGAAAAGATTAGTCGTTGTCGGGTTATTGCGCGGTTCTTTTATTTTTATCGCCGATTTAGTGCGGCTATTAGAAATCCCCGTAGAAGTTGATTTTATGACCGTATCGTCGTACGGCGACGATACCATCTCTTCCGGCGATGTGCGCGTGCGCAAAGATTTAGACACCAGCATTGCCGATTTTGATGTGATGTTGGTAGAAGATATTATAGATACCGGCAATACACTAACCAAAGTATTGGACTTACTGAAAACACGCAACCCGAAATCGTTATCGGTGTGTGCGATGTTAGACAAACCCTCGCGCCGACAAGTTGCCGTTAATATTGATTGGTCGGGGTTTATTATCCCCAATGTATTTGTTGTCGGTTACGGCATTGATTGCGCGCAATTAGACCGCAACATCCCTTTTATCGGTTACGTTAAAACCGAAGGCGATGAATCGGGCGATTTATTTAACGAAGAAATAGAAGTCCTCACCGGGCGCCCTTAACTTTATTGCTCTTTTGGCTCACGCAACGCCCGCGCCAGCCGTGCCGCTTGCAAATGGCTGGGGCTGGGAAAGTGTGCAAGATAACGTTCATTGCCGGTAAGCATAAATTTAATACCGCTACCCGCCTCGTTAATAAAATAAAAAAAAGTAAGCCATTGGCGGCGTTCGGCAACAGTATCGTGCAGACGTACTTTGTGTATTTGGGAACGAACTTGCGGGTAGTCGTGTAATGCGGACAAAAAAAGAAAAATTGCCGAATAGATAAGAACCGCTCGTCCGATGCGAAATTTGGAGAGCATAAAGGTATTATAAGCGACATTCTGCTTTTTGTTATTTATCTGCAAGGTATAATACAACGATTGTTATGCTAAAAAAGGATCTTCCATGCAAGAAAGTATAAGTGCCGCCGAGCAAAAATTGTTGCTCCCGGCGGATTTATCGTTACCACAAGTGCAGCAGGCACTCGCCGAGGCGGCAGACGGCTTAGATTGGGCAGATGTCTATATTGAGCATTCAATGCAAGAAAGCTGGCATTTAGAAGAAAGCATTGTTAAAAGCGGGCATTTTAGCGATGACAGCGGCATTGGCTTACGTGCCGTCTGCGGTGAAACCACTGCTTATGCCAGTAGTGACATTATTGCTCCCGCAATCTTCAGCCACTTAAAAGACACTGCACGGGTGGCAAAAACATACGGTGGGGCATTTGCCGGTAAAGTGGCGACTGTTTCCTGTCCGCCGCCACGTTTTGGCGCACACAGTGCTTCCATTAATGATGTCGATAAAATTGCTCTATTAAAACAAGCAGATACCCTTTGCCGGCGGCATACCCAAATAGAAAATGTCATCGTAACGCTTGCGCGTAACACGACCACCGTGCTGATTGTGCGCATGGACGGTAGTGTCGCCGCAGATTACCGCCCGATGTTGCGTTTTAATCTGCAAGTCATTATGCGTGATGCGAATGGCAAGCGGGAGAGCGGTAACGCCGGCGGCGGCGGACGTTGCGGCTACGAGTGGCTTAGCAGCGAGCGCATTGCGGCATTTTGCCAGCAGGCAGTAGAAGATGCGGCAGCCAAATTACAAGCGCAGGAAGCGCCAGTGGGAAAAATGCCCGTCGTGTTGGGACCCGGTTGGGCAGGAGTATTATTGCACGAAGCCGTCGGACATGGCTTAGAAGGCGATTTTAATCGTAAAAAATTATCGGCATTTTCGGGAAAAATCGGCGAAAAAATTGCCGCCGCCGGCATTACCGTCGTAGACGCTGGCAATATAGACGGGCGGCGCGGTTCGCTCAGCGTGGATGACGAAGGCACGCCGACACAGGAAACCGTATTAATAGAAAACGGCAAATTATGCGGCTATATGCAGGATATTGTTAACGCACGTCTGATGGCAACTGCGGCAACGGGTAACGGGCGGCGGCAATCCTACGCCTACCCGCCCATGCCGCGGATGACCAATACCTACATGTCAGCAGGCAATTACGCCCCCGAAGAAATTATTGCTTCGGTTAAAGAAGGGATTTACGCCGAAGATTTTAATGGCGGTGAAGTGGATATTACCAATGGCAATTTTGTTTTCGTGGCGGCAAAAGCACGGCGCATAGAAAACGGTAAATTAGGCGCTATTGTTAAAGGTGCCACTATCATCGGTAATGGTCCGGCAATTATGCCGCTAATTTCTATGGTGGGGAATAATTTTTCCTTAGACCCGGGAGTCGGCTCTTGCGGTAAAGACGGGCAATGGGTGCCCGTTGGTGTCGGGCAACCGACTATTAAGATAGATACATTAACCGTCGGCGGTGCGGGATTAGTTGCTCGCTAACATTAATAACACCGCAGCAGCAATAATCACCAATAAACTTTTTTGCACGACTGCTTCTGACACACGGCGCAAAACACGGCTGGCGATTGGGATGGCAAGCAACGAACCTGCCGACATCCACAGCGCAATACTAAAATCTAACTGCCCGCCCGCCGAGTAAAGCACAGCGGTCAATCCCGACAGCGCCAATGCAATCAAGATAGAGGTGCCAACAACGCGTTTCGGTGTTTCTTTTCCTAATAATAATAGCGCCGGGGCAATTAACACGCCGCCGCCAATCCCCGTCGCCCCCATTACTAAACCAATCGCAAAACCGGAAATAAGCAACAGCAAAGTATTCTCGCTAGCGGCGGTGCTTTTTTTACCGCCAACAATCAGCACCAGTGAAAGCAAAATAGCCGCAATCACCAACCAACGCAACACTTGTTGCACCAACGCATTGCTTTCGGGGAATTGATGCAAAACATAATTAATAACACTGGCAGATAAAAACAACCCCGGCAAGGCAGCACAGGTGAGTTTGACAAACAAGCGGTAATTAATATTCTTAATCCGAATATGTTCTGCCCCTGCCATGAGTTTTGTAATTGTTGTATAGGCGCTCGCGGTGCCGATGGCAATGGAAACAGGCAAACTAAAAAAGAAAGTCAGTGTGGGGATCACCAATACGCCGCCGCCCACACCGGTAAAGCAAATCAACCAGCCAATAATAAAGCCGCAAAGTAACGCCGCCGCCGCATGACTAACCGCACTATCAAGTGTAAAAGGAAGTAAAGAAAAAAGCCAATCCATAAATTCGTTATTGTACAGTATTTAGATTCCCGTCAGAGGGGGAACCTAACTAATTCGCTCCGTGAAGCAGTGCATAAAAAAAACAACACCCCAAAAATTTTATGCCTAATTTCTTGCAGAGAAAGAAAAAAGGTGTATAATATTTCAAATGCTTAAAAAAACATAAGCGTATTTTAATACTTTATCTATCTCTTAAACAAAGGAGCAAAAATGAAAAACCATAAAATGAAAAGAGGGGTCACTCTCGTAGAAATAGCCATTGTGCTAGTAATTATCGGGTTGCTACTCGGTGGTGTCTTGAAAGGGCAGGAACTTATTAACAATGCAAAAGTGCGTTCCATTGCCGACAGACAAAATTCTTTGAAAGTTGCATGGTTCTCTTTTATTGATCGCTATCAGGCATTACCGGGTGACTATGTCCGTGCGGCGCAGAATATCGCTGGCGCAACTAATGTAGCAGCCATCCCTACCACTTACGGTAATGGTACTATTTCAGAGCTTGAATCTGTGCTTGTAATGCAACAGTTGACAGGTGCTGGCTACTTGCGTTGCCCACAATGCACTTTTAATACAAATTATGTTGGTGAACTTTCATCGGCTCGAAACTCTTTGCAAAATCAGTACGGTGGTATTATGAGTATTTGGCATGATGGAAGTCATTACTCTACTACTGGTGGCCCTAATGCTAGAACACGTTTGATGATTCACACTGGTCCGCTTATCCCCAGTAATATTATTTCTGAAGTAGATCGTAAGTTAGACGACGGTATCGCCAACACAGGTGATTTTGTTTTCAATAACTACAATCCTAATGCAGGTATAGGCGCTCTTATTCCAGATACCGATGGTGGTTGCGTGGCAACTCCGGGAACATTAGCAGGTGCTGCTGCTGTTGCATTAGCGAATGAAACTACTGCATTGACTGCTGCCGTTCCAGCTGATTGGCGTTGGGCAACTGATACACCTCCAGTTGTGAACAACTGCGGTGCATCTGTTACTATCTAACAGGTTTTTGCCGAAAGAAGCCCTCCCTTGTGGAGGGCTTCTTTTTTTTAAGAGCAACTCTTGTTAAAATACGCTTGCCATGGAAACACAAATATTGTTATCTCATTTCTCGCCGGAAGACGGCTACCAAATAGAAGAGAGTCGTTTTGATTACCCAACTTTGCAAGTGCCGGCAACGTTGCTGGAAGCAACACTTTTTACTTTGCGTGATTCATTAAATTTCGCCCAACTGATTGACATCGTTGGCATTGATTATAGCCACTACAACGGGCACCAAGGGCAACGCTTTGCGGTCACTTATCACTTGTTATCCCTGCAAGATAACTGTCGCCTACGCCTGCGCGCGTATTGTGCGGATGATGATTTCCCAGTATTGCCGACAGCAACAACAGTATGGCGGGCGGCGAGTTGGTTTGAGCGTGAGGTGTTTGATTTGTTTGGTATTATTTTTACCGGACACGAAGATTTACGCCGTATTTTAACCGACTACGGTTTTGTTGGCTACCCCTTCCGCAAAGATTTTCCGTTGTCGGGGCATGTAGAAATGCGTTACGACCCCGAACAAAAGCGGGTGATTTATCAACCCGTGAGTATTCCTGTGCGGGAAGTTACCCCACGCATTGTGCGAGAAGAATCCTACGGCAAAGAATAACAACACGATGCAGGAAATTAAAAATTATACAATGAATTTTGGCCCGCAGCATCCCGCTGCTCACGGCGTGTTGCGTTTGGTGTTGGAGTTAGACGGCGAAGTGATAGAACATGCCGACCCGCATATTGGGTTGTTGCATCGGGCGACCGAAAAATTAGCCGAGCACAAAACATTTATTCAGGCACTGCCCTATATGGATCGCTTAGATTATGTTTCTATGATGGCGAATGAACATGCTTATGTGTTAGCGATTGAAAAATTAGCCGATATTACACCGCCTTTGCGGGCGCAGTATATCCGCGTGATGTTTGATGAAATCACTCGTATTTTAAACCACTTGCTGTGGTTGGGAGCACACGCCTTAGATATTGGGGCGATGTCCATGTTTTTGTATGCCTTCCGCGAACGAGAGGATTTAATGGATTGCTATGAAGCGGTGTCGGGTGCGCGCTTACACGCTGCTTATTATC
>JAHZKE010000046.1 GCA_022600535.1 Pseudomonadota bacterium | reverse complement strand
GGTGTTATCGTCAATCTCAATGCGGTACCGGTGCAAGAACAAGGAATGTCGGCGGCAGAAATTTGGTGTAATGAATCGCAAGAGCGTTATGTCTTAGCAATTTTACCAACGGCATTAGAGGAGTTTCGCCGTGTGTGCGCGCGCGAAAGTTGCCCCTTTGCCGTCATTGGTGAAACCACTGCCGCCCGCGATATTGTGGCGCAATACGACGGGCAAGCCGCAGTACACCTGCCGTTAGCAAAAGTGTTAGAAGTCGGCAATCGTTTGCAACTGCACATCACACCACTCACGGCAGCGCCACCCGCCCGTTCCGTTGCCTTAGCCGCCGATAGTTTTACTGCCGCCGCTTATACGGTATTGCGCGATCCAACAGTGGCGTGTAAACGGTTTTTAATTACCATTGGCGACCGCACCGTTGGCGGCTTAACTGCCCGCGAACAAATGGTAGGACCATGGCAAACCCCCGTTGCCGATTGCGCCGCAATCGCTCACGACTTTATCGGCGTTAGCGGTATGGCATTTGCATTGGGCGAACGCGCCGCCGTAGCGATGACCAACCCGCCCGCCGCCGTGCGTTTGGCAATTAGCGAAGCGGTATTAAATTTATTTGCCGCCGAAGTCAAGCCAGCAGAAATTAAACTCTCGCTCAACTGGATGGCAAATTGCAGTGACGCACAACGGCAGAGCGAATTACACGCCGCCGTTAGCGCCGCTTCTGATTTTTGTGTTGCTTTGGGTATTGGTGTTATTGTCGGTAAAGATTCTTTATCTATGCGTATGCAAACGGCGAGCGCCGCGGTTGAATCGCCTGCATTTGCAACGGCATTTGCTTTTGCTCCGGTGTCTGATGTGCGTCGTGTTCTGACTCCGCAGCTTGCCGCGCAGTTAGCAGAAAATAAAAAAACTGCCGAAAAAACCATATTAATGCAACTCACATTTTCCGCCCCGCAAACGCCCGCTTTAGGCGCATCCGTAGCGGCATTGGCGGGGTTGTTTTCGCCCGCACCAGAGGCAACAGCAGATTGCGAAGCCACTGCGCTATTGGCAGGGTTACAATTTCTCAGCGAATGCCGCGAGGAAGAATTAATAGTATCGTATCACGATTGCTCCGATGGCGGCGCGTGGGCAACCTTATGCGAAATGGCATTTGCCGCCAATCGCGGCATTGATATTTTTGCCGATACCATTGGCGAAGCTGCAAACGAAACCGACAACAGCGGCAGCGATGGCTGGGCAACAAAAGCTGCGGCGGCATTATTTAACGAAGCCCCGGCAGTGATTATAGAAGTGACAGAAGCAACAGCAACGCGGGTGATGCAAATTGCCGATAGCGTGCAGCAACAAACTGCGACCGCGTTATTTTTACAAACCATTGCCCGCCCGCAAGACGAGGACAAAAAAATAAGGGTCTACGCCGCCGGCGAAATATTACTAAAAGAATCGCTCACCGATTTACGTCGTGCTTGGGAAGAAGTCAGCACGCAAATTGCCAGCGAACGTGATAACCCTGCCTGTGCCGCTGCCGAAGCGAATCGCGACATGGACAATGACAACGGTTTATTTGCCGATTTCCCCGCTACTTTACCCACCATCAGTGCCCCTGCCGTATCGCAGACGCGCCCGAAAGTAGCGATATTGCGTGAAATCGGCACCAACGGACAACGCGAAATGGCAGCAGCATTTACCAGTGCGGGATTTGACGCCGTAGACATCACCATGCGCGATTTATTAGACGGCAGACACGAGTTAGACCAACAATACAGCGGGGCGGTATTATGCGGCGGTTTTTCATACGGCGATGTATTGGGAGCCGGGCGCGGTTGGGCATTGGGGCTATTAAATAACCCGCGCTTAACCGATATGTTCACTGCCTTTTTTTCGCGCACGGATAATTTTGTTTTGGGCGTTTGCAACGGTTGTCAGGCATTGGCGCATCTGCACTCTTTAATGCCCGATGCGGCGAATTGGAGCTTTCCCGATTTTATGCAAAATGAATCGCGCCGTTTTGAAGCGCGGCTCTCTATGGTAGAAGTATTGCCGTCGCCCTCATTGTTTTTTCAAGATATGGCGGGGTTGAAGTTTCCGATTGTAGTTTCGCACGGCGAAGGGCGGGTGCAATTTGCCGATGAAGACAACAACAAAACCGCGGCAGCAACCGTGTTGCGTTATGTAGATAATAACGGCGCGGTGAGTGCGGTGTATCCTTATAACCCCAACGGTTCGCCGCAGGGGCAAACGGGCTTTTGTTCCCCCGACGGACGCATTACCTTGCTGATGCCGCACCCGGAACGGTTGTATCGCCGTGTGCAAATGGGTTGGCAACCGCCGCCATTAGAGAAATTAGAAGGAGAAGATACCCCGTGGCGTTTGTTATTTGATAACGCCCGCCGCTTTGTGAATTGAGAATGGTGGAGGCAGTGGGATTTGAACCCACGACCTTCTGGTTGCAAACCAGATGCTCTACCCCTGAGCTATGCCCCCGATAAAAGAGGGATTCTACCTTTTTTTAATCATAAATGTACGAGAGATAATTAAAAATCTAATTGCATTTGTCCACGGGTGGCTTTTTTATCTGCTGGGCGGAATAAATCGCAACGTAAGTGCAAAGTGCGCCGCTTATTTAAGTTAAATTGTTGCCGCGCGCGTTCAAAACGTTTGGCGATTAACTCGGCAAGAACGCCCTCGCCGCGGTGGCGTTTGAAAAATTGCGGGTTATAGTCGCTGCCGCCGTGGAGGGCTTGCACTTGTGCCATTACTTTTTCGGCGCGTTGCGGTAGGTGGGTGTGTAACCATTGACGAAATACTTCTTTCAATTCATGCGGTAGCCGCAAAATGATATATCCCGCCCCCGTCGCGCCGGCATCTGCCGCTGCTTTTAGTAGTGTTTCTATTTCGCTATCGGTAACTGCGGGGATAATCGGCGCCATCATTACCGTTGTTGGAATGCCGGCGCGAGCCAAACGTTCAATAATTTTTAATCGTCGTGCCGGTGCGGCGGCGCGTGCTTCTAAACGGCGGGTTAAATCGTTATCTAAAGAAGTAATAGAAATCGCGACTTCAATTAATTGTTGCTGTGCCAGTTCGGTCAAAATATCTAAATCGCGTTCTACCAGTGCCGACTTCGTTACGATAGATACAGGATGACGGTATTGCGCCAGCACGGTAAGCATTTGCCGCGTGATTTTTAAGGTGCGCTCGCTGGGTTGATAGGCGTCGGTGATAATGCCTAACGCTAAGGGGTGCGGTTGATAGCGCGGGTTTGCTAATTCTTTTTCTAATAGTTGGGGGGCATTTTTTTTAGCAAATATTTGCGTTTCAAAATCTAACCCCGGCGATAATCCTAAATAAGAATGACTCGTGCGGGCAAAGCAATAAACGCAGCCGTGTTCGCAACCGCGGTAGGGGTTTGCCGATAGTTTGTGCGGGATGTCGGGCGAGGTGTTTTCGCTGATAATGCTTTTAGCACTGTCCCAATGGATAACGGTTTTAACGGCGGGGGCGTCTGTTGTGTTGCTGCTTTCCCAACCGTCATCGGTGCTGGTGCGAGTGAGGGTTTCAAAGCGTCCGTGTACGGTGCTGTCTGACCCGCGCCCCTTAATGCCGCCATTGCTAAAATTACTAAATGCTTTTTTATCCATTTTAGATTGCCGCCGCGGGTTGTTCTGTGGCGTTGAGTGCTGCGAGTAGGTGTTGGGTTAATTCGCTTTGTAGGGCGTCTAACGAGGGTAATCGCGGCGATTGGGAGGAAGGCGGCGATGAGGGCAATAGGTCTATGATTTGCGTTACTGCTAACCCCTGATAACCGCAGGGGTTGATGTCGCCAAAGGGGGCTAAATCCATATTGACGTTTAAACTAATGCCGTGATAACTCCAACCGCGCCGCAAACGCAAGCCCAAGGCGGCAATTTTTGCGCCGTCCACATAGACGCCGGGGGCGGTGTTGTCGCCGTTGGCAATGATGTTATGCACGGCAAGAAAATTAATAATCGCAGTTTCTAACGCACGCACCAAATGCCGCAACCCTAAACGGCGGCGACTAATATTGAGCATGAGATAGGCAACCAGTTGCCCGGGGGCGTGGTAGGTGATTTGCCCGCCGCGGTCACTGTGAATTAACGGAATAGCGGTTTCGCGCAAAAGGTGTTCGCGCTTACCGCTGCGCCCCAGGGTATAAACAGGGGGATGTTGCAGTAGCCAAATTTCTTCATCGCTGTCAGTCGTCGCCGCATCAACAAAATTACGCATGGTATCCCATGTTTGTTGATAATCACAAAGCCCTAACTGGCGGACGATAATAGCCATTGCATTCGTTATGGCGTGTTGGCGGCAAGTGTGGTGGCGTGTTGGCAAGCGCGGGCTAAATCCTCTGCGGTATCAATGCCAAAACTCTTGGAGGGATATTCTAATAACGCAATGCTACCGCCGTGCCACAAAATTCTTAATTGTTCTAATTGTTCTATTTTTTCGGTGGGGGAGGCAGGCAGGTGCATAAAATGTTGCAATGCGCCGACTCGATAAGCGTAGATGCCCAAATGTACCCGTGCTAATGCGGGCACGCCACCGCTGCGTTGATGCGGGATTGCCGCGCGACTAAAATAAGTCGCATTATTGTTGCTATCGCCCACCACTTTAACCACGGCGGGGTTGTGATAATCGTCATCGTGAGTCAGCGGGCGGGCGGCAGTGGCACAGTGTGCCGTGCTGTTGGCGGCAAGTTGCGCGACGGCATTAATTAATTCGGGTTCAATAAAGGGTTCATCGCCTTGTACATTGACGACAATGTGATCGTCGGCGAGTGCTAATGTTTCGGCGGCGGCGGCAACACGGCTACTGCCGGAATCGTGCTCACCGGTTAACACGGCGTTAAAGCCCGCCGCTGTCACGGCATCGGCTAAGGTTTGTTCGGCAACAGCGGCAACAACATGTTCGGCATTTGCCGCTACTGCTTGTTGCAACACGCGGATTAACATCGGCGTGCCGGCGATGTCTGCCAGCGGCTTGTTGGGTAAGCGGGTGGAGGGTAAGCGTGCCGGTACAATAACCGTAAACGGCTTAGTTGGCATCATTTTCTGCTAACGGGGTTGCCTCTTCTGCTAATAGTAAGGGAACGCCATCGACATTAATCGGGAAAACAAGCCGCTCGCTGACGCAGATAAAACGCTGCTGTGTCGGTTGATAATCTAATTTGCCCTTACAAATCGGACAAACGAGGATGGCAAGAAATTCTTTATCCATAACAAGAGTAGTTTAGTTGAAAACAGCGATAACGGTCAAGTGGTGCCGTATTGCTTGCCGATTTTTCCGAGGGTCCGAAAATTACTTATTGAGTTGTGGCCAATTATTTTCGCTTTTGCGCAAAAAGCGCCCGGCATCGGCAATCCAAGCATTGCGGATATTTTTGTTGTAGTTAAAATACAGTTTGTTATCACGTATGCTCCATGCTTGCGGATCGCCGCGTACTAAATACCCTTGTGCAACACCATAAGCGCAATGGCCGCCGTATTCGGGCAGGTAGCGGTCGGGGGTGGCAAGAAATTTGTCACGATTTTCAGCAGAAGCGAAATTCCACAACATTCCGGCAAAATTGGCTTCGTAGATATTTTCGCCTTCTACGGCGGCGTTGTCTTCAAAATAAGCGACAACATCATAACCGCCGGCGCCAAGTGTATTTTTATATTGAAAAAATTTAATACTGCTTTGCGTTTCGTCGTTTAAGTCGCTCATCGCATTCACAGCAAAAATCCCCAATATACTCAACAGCAGGGAGGAAAAAATTAATAAAATTATAAAACGTTTATTGTTATACATAAAAACTTACCATAGGGATGGAATAAAAGAATCGGTTGATGAAATCTCTCCCGTAATCTCTGCATTGTCGGGGAAATTAACTTTGATTAAGCGCAAGGTGTCATCGGCAGCGTCAATCGCTCCGATGCGTTTATAGGAATTAAGTAATAACACTAAGGCAGCTTCTGTAGAGTTACTGTCGGAGTAAATTTCTAAGATTGTTTTCACGCGCGTAATGGCGGCGACATAGGCGCCTTGCTGATAATAATAATTGGCAATGTGCATTTCACTTTTTGCTAAGCTATTGATCAGATAGCGCAAGCGAGCAACAACATCGGGGGTGTATTTGCTCTCGGGGTAGCTATTTAATAATTCTTTAAATGCTTGATATGACAAGCGCATTAGTTGCGGGTCACGGCTGGTCGGATCTTGTTTGCCGAGTTTATCTAAAATGCCGCGATCTTCGCGGAAATAAACGACCCCTTTCATATACAATGCGTAAGGCGTTTGCGGATGATCGGGATACAGATTGATAAATTCGTCAGCTGTACTGACCGCCAATGCATATTCGCGCCGTTTCAGGTAGCCGTAAATTTGGTCTAAAATCGCCTGTTGCGCCTGCGGCGAGGTCGGGTAAGTGGATTTTAATTCTTCAAATTTGGCATCAGCATCGCCGTATCTTGCCGTATTATGGAGTTCTTGCGCTTCTTCATAAAGCTCAAGTGCGGTCGGAACTGTTTCTGGTGCGGTGGCACAACCAGCTAATAACGATAAAGCAAACAGCAGAGATAATATACAATAGCGTTTCATGGTACAGGATTATTATACTCGCCTTACTGTTATAGAAGGAAATTTTCGCTTAGATAAATGCTTGGCGGTTCTTTTCCCTGCCTATTCGCGGGTGCTATTACAGGAGTTAATTGCCGCCGGCGGTGTTTTGCTGGGGGGACAGCCGTGTTTGCGTCCTTCGCAAAAAATAACCCCCGGGTGCGAAATTGGGTTAAATCAAGATTTATTAGTTTCAATGGAACCCGCAAATGAAGATTGTGTTGCCGAAGCAATCGCGTTAGATATTATTTATGAAGATGAATGGTTGCTGGTGGTCAACAAAGCCGCAGGATTGGTGACCCACCCGGGACACGGCAACCGTCACGGCACTTTGCAATCGGGGTTATTGCATCACCACTCGGCGGCAACTGCATTGGTACGCGGGGGGATTGTCCACCGCTTAGATAAAGATACCAGTGGTTTGTTGGCAGTGGCAAAAACAATACCGGCGCAAAGAAAATTAATTGCACAATTTAAAACACGAGCAATCGGCAGGGAATATTTGGCATTGGTACACGGCACACCACCGCCGACCGGAGCCATTGAACGCCCCATTCGTCGCCACCCGCAAGACCCATTACGCATGGCAGTGGGCAAAGAGGGCAAAGAAGCCCTGACCTATTTTCATAAAGAACAACAATGGCGCGGTTTTGCCTTGTTGCGTTGCCGTTTAGAAACCGGGCGCACCCATCAAATTCGCGTACATTTAGAACACGATGGCTTTCCGATTGTCGGCGATAAGGTGTATCGCCGCCGTGCCGTACCGTTACCGTTTTTAGCCCCGCGGCAAATGTTACATGCGACACAGTTGCGTTTGTTACATCCGCACAGCAATGAGGAATGTCGTTGGGATTGCCCGCCGCCGCCCGATATGCAGGAAATTATGACTCAATTAAGCAGTTAATAGTTGCGCGGTATTGCGCTCAATTAATTTTCCGATTTATCTAATTCGTTTTCAACGCGCAACAACGCAACTAATGTTTTTGAATTAAATTCGCGCAACGATAAAATAATAATCATCATAAGAGAACTAAATATTAACCAAAGCGGGCTAATAAACCACGGCAACATTGCCAAACCAAAATAATAAGCGCGTAGTCCATAGTTAAAATTATTGCCGGCTAAGGTGAACACCGGCGCTAACAGTTGCGCGCGTTTTTGCGCTGTTTTATATTCTTCTGCACTGGGGGGAGCGCCATTTTCGGCGTTGTAGCGGTTTTCAATGCTCCCTAACAAAATTGCACAGTAACCGACTTGACGGATAGACCAAGTGAATTTAAAAAATGAGTAAATAAAAATCAGCACCAACACTAATAATTTTAACGGGGTCAGTTCCAGCGAATTAATATCGGTTGTTGGAATTTCGCCGATGAACGAACGCCATTCGGTACCGCCAATAAACAGAGTGAATGCACCGGCAATAATTAAAATAGAAGTAGAAGCAAAAAAAGTATAGTTACTCGTGGCAATGGTTAACGTCATTACATCGGGCATACGCAAGGTGCGCATCTGCATTTCGGTCAGCCACTTAATGCGTAAGCGGTGCATGACAGTCAGCAGCGACGGGTGCTTGGGGTCTTTATAGTTATCGGCAGTGCGTCCGTAAAGCATCCAACCGCCCAAGAACACGGCGAGGGCTAATAAATCTAACCAGTAAGTGAAAGCAAGCGCCATCGTTGGCGGCACAGATTAGTGCGTGAGCGGGGGAGTTTGCCCTGTTTTACGGCGCGACACTCTACTGGCAACGGTTTTTGCTTTTTTAGCAATCGGGTCTTCTTTTTTCTTTGCTAACGATTCTTCCAACGCTAAGGCAAATACTTCATCAATCCACTTCACAAATGAAATAGTGAGCTTGCTTTTAACGTTGGCGGGAATCTCCGCCATATCTTTTTCGTTTTCCTTCGGTAGTAAAACATGCGTAATACCGCCACGCGTTGCCGCTAATAATTTTTCTTTCACGCCACCGATGGGTAATACTTCGCCGCGCAAAGTAATTTCCCCCGTCATCGCAATGCCGGAACGCACCGCAACATTGCTGACTAACGATAAAATCGCGGTTGCAATCGCAATACCGGCAGAAGGTCCATCTTTAGGAATTGCCCCTTCGGGAAAGTGAATGTGAAAATCGTGGGTTTTCATAAAGTTTGCCGGTAGGTTGAGGTCGCTCGCACGGGCGCGGATGAGCGAAAAAGCGGCTTCTACCGATTCTTTAATCACTTCGCCTAATTTACCGGTGCGGATGATATTGCCCTTCCCGGGGAAAGCACACGCTTCTACCGAAAGTAAATCGCCGCCGCTCTCCGTCCATGCCAAGCCATTGACCTGCCCGACTTTACTCTCGCCGGCAATGCCAAAGCGATAGCGTTGTGCCCCGAGATATTTATTCAATGATTGCGGGGTAATGGTGGTGAGCTTTGCCGCCGTTACTGCCGCTTCTGTTTTTTTGTCAGCGGATTTGCTTGTTTTTGTTGCCTTGGCAATTTTGGTCGTTGCTTTGGTTTTTTTCTTGCTGGCAAGAGAATCGCGTTCTGATTGCAATACCACTTTGCGGCAAATTTTACCGATGCTGCGTTCTAAGGAGCGCACCCCCGCTTCACTCGTATAGTAGCGAATGACATCGCGCGTTGCCGTGGAGCGAAATTGCGCCTCTTCTGTTTTCAAACCCGTTTCTTTAAATTGCCGCGGGATAAGATGATTGCTGGCAATGTGAATTTTTTCTTCTTCGGTGTAGCCCGATAAATGAATAATTTCTAAACGATCCATCAACGCCGGCGGGATATTCATCGTGTTGGCAGTGGTAACAAACATCACTTCCGATAAATCATAATCCACTTCAATATAGTGGTCAGAAAAAGTATTGTTTTGTTCGGGGTCTAACACTTCCAACAATGCTGCTGACGGGTCGCCGCGAAAATCGTAGCCCATTTTATCTATTTCGTCTAACAAAATCAGCGGGTTTTTAACTTCCGCCCGAATCATCGCATTGGCAATTTTTCCCGGCATCGCGCCGATATAGGTGCGGCGATGCCCGCGAATTTCGGCTTCGTCACGCACGCCCCCTAAAGCAATCCTGCCGTAGACGCGCTGTGTTGCCGCCGCAATGGATTTACCCAACGAGGTTTTCCCCACCCCCGGCGGTCCGACAAAACATAAAATCGGCGCCTTACCATTGACAACGCGTTTTTGCACCGCTAAATATTCTAAAACATTTTCTTTCACTTTGTCTAAACCATAGTGATCGGTATCTAATAGCTGGCGCGCTTTTTCAATATCACTGGAAAGCGTGCTGCGTTTTTTCCACGGCAGCGACAGTAGCGTTTCTAAATACGAGCGCGTTACCGTTGCTTCCGAAGACATCGGCGGCATCATGCGTAATTTTTTTAACTCCTGTTCGCATTTTTTTAACGCCAGCGGCGAGAGCCCGGCTTTTTTAATGCGATTTTTCAGTTCGTCTAATTCTTTGTTTTGGTCATCGCCTAATTCTTTTTGAATCGCGCGCGCTTGCTCCTGCAAAAAATATTCGCGGTGATTTTTTTCAACCTGCTTTTTAACCCGCCCGCG
The DNA here is from genome assembly GCA_022600535.1 of Pseudomonadota bacterium. Lineage (GTDB taxonomy): Bacteria > Pseudomonadota > Gammaproteobacteria > Tethybacterales > Persebacteraceae > JAHZKE01. The sequence continues at coordinate 1,287 of JAHZKE010000046.1, read as the reverse complement.
TATTTTTTGTTCAATCTTTTGCATTTCGGTTTCTTTACCGATGTGTTTTAGCAATGCCTCTACCCGTGCGTGATAGTCGCTTTCTTCAAACAGTTGCTGCCGCAATTCAATCGGCATGGAAAAATGCCCGATGATATTATCGGTCAGGCGTTCTATATTTTTAATGTCGCCGATTTTAGCAATCAGTTCATCGCCGATTTTGCGATTGGTTTTTGCGTAAGTCGTAATTAAGTTGAGCAGGGTGCGGTTCATCGCCGTGCATTGTTCTTCTTCCGGTTTTTCGTGCATCGGCAAGCGGGTTAAATCGGCAAAAAGCGATTTTCCTTCTTCTAAACGAAACTCGGCACGGGCGCGTTCGGTCCCTTCTACCAACACTTTGATGGAATCATCGGGCATGCGCAACATTTGCAATACATTAGCAACACAGCCGACATTGTACAAATCTTTAATTTCAGGTTCTTCTAAATCTGCCGATTTTTGCGTTACTAAAAATACTTGTCCGCCTTCTTTCATGGCAATTTCTAACGCCGTTAATGACAACGCGCGCCCGACATACAGGGTAATGACCATACGTGGCAATACAACGACATCGCGTAGCGGTAGTACGGGCATTGCGTTTTTATATTGCATTTCACTCATGGGGCATCCTTTTTTAATTTAATTTGATAGATTGATACTTAATTATGGGGTACTACTGTTGATTTTGCAAGGGCAAAGCGTTATTTTAAGGTCGGATTGTTGTTAGTTGATTCATTATCTTTTAATTTATGTCATAATTGTTAGTGTTTTATTAGTATTTTTAGGAAAAAGTTAGGGGAAAATGAAAATAGGATTTATTGGATTAGGAAATGTCGGCGCAAAACTTGCGGGTAGTATTCTGCGTAACAAGTTGCCGTTAATGGTGCACGATGTTGATTCCACCGCAGCCGCGCCGTTGCTGCAAAAGGGGGCAGAGTGGGGCGATTCTCCGGCAGCAATTGCCGCTTATGCCGATATGGTGATTACCTGCCTGCCTTCGCCAAAAATTAGCGCGGCAGTGATGGAAGGTGAAAACGGCGTACTCTCCGCTTTTTCTGCCGGTACCTTGTGGGCGGAAATGAGTACCACCGACGCTGCCGAAGTGAAACGCTTAGGCGCATTGGTTGTCGCTGCCGGCGGCAGTGCGATTGATTGCCCCGTTTCCGGCGGTTGTCATCGGGCGGCAACGGGCAACATTGCCATTTTTGCCGGTTGCGAGCGCTCGGTATTTGAACAAGCATTGCCCGTATTGACAAAAATGGGGCGGCG
>JAHZKE010000045.1 GCA_022600535.1 Pseudomonadota bacterium | reverse complement strand
GCTTCTACCGCAACTTCGTTAGGTGCATTGGTGCAAGCGAAATTAGAAGAATCACAACAAAATAACGATTCCTAATCTTTTTTTCTATTCCTGTCTCATCAGCAAAAAAGAACAAATGCGTAAAAAAGAATTTCTCAAAGTATTGGCGGAGCGGTTTCCCGATTTGCCGGAAGAACTCATTGTACGGATGAGTAATAAAATTATTGAGCAAATCATCAGCACCTTGAAAGATGGCGGTCGGGTAGAAATTCGCGGTTTTGGTGCGTTTTTTTACAGCACCCGCAAACCGCGCTTGCTCACCAATCCGCGCACCAATGCCGTGATTGAAATCCCAGAAAAACGTATCCCACGATTTAAAGCAGGGAAGTCGCTAAGTAAACGAGTCAACGACGAAAGTTGATGTCTGCCTAAGCGATGTCGCATGAATGGCTCTTAATTGCTCTTCCTATCATTTTTGCTTTAGGTTGGTTTGCGGCTCGCCTTGATATACGTCATATTCGCAATAGCGCAGCTGCCTTACCGCAAGCGTATTTGCGCGGGCTTACCGAATTACTCAATGGCAACGAAGCGAAAGCGTTAGATGCGTTTTCGGATATTCCGCAAACCGATAATCTACCGCCGGCAGTACAATTTACCGTGGGCGAGTTATCACGGCGGCGCGGCGATTATCGGCGCGCACTAAAAACCCACCAACAGTTACACGAAAACGAAAAACTCTCCGAAGCCGATCGCAATCGGGCGTTATGGGAATTGGCGCAAGATTGTGCTGCCATGGGGTTTGCCGATGCGGCAGAACAACATGCGCGCCTATTGGCGCAAACACCGCATTATCGTGATTTGGTTTTTGATTTTTTAATTAAAAATTATCAAATGCGGCGGCGCTATAACGATGCCCTCAATTTAATTAAAAATGCCGATGAAGACGTGCGCCAATTACAAAAAAAAACGGCAGCGCATTTATATTGCCGATTGGCGTTAGCGGATAAAACGAATAAAGTTCGTTTGTTAGAAGAAGCATTAGCACTCAACCCTGCCTGTGCGCATGCGCGTATTTTACTGATTGACTGCGCCCAAAACAGCACGCCGCCACAACCGCAACAGGTGATTGCTTATTGTAATGCCATCGCCGATGATACTCCCGAACATTTATGGCTTGTTGCCGACGCCCTTGTTACTGCCTATCAGCAGATGGAGGAGCGCGCCCGCGGACAACAAGAATTGTTGCGCTTGTTGGAGGATTTTCCGACACCGATGTTATTTAAAACGGTGATTACTTTATTAGAAACGGAGTCGGCAACCGTCGCCGAAAACAGTGCCGAGAGCGAAGCATTGCAACACACGATTAACACCGTGATTAAAACTTACGTTGTCCGCAACGGCGGAATGCAAGCGTCTATGTATTTTATTGAACGCCAAACCAATCGCAATAGCGGACACGATAGCGAACCGTGGCTGGCAGTCAAACAAAATCTGCTCAATGCCCGCGGTAAATCTTTTTCCTGCGACCACTGTTTTTATGAAATGAACCATTTTTCTTGGCAATGCCCGTGCTGTTTAAATTGGGAGTCGTTTAAACAACGTCAGCAATAAAAATGTTAGCACTGCTGGGCGGCACTTTTGATCCGTTTCATTTGGGGCATTTATATTTAGCGACTGCCGCAACAAAACATTTTAATGGTGCGGTAACGATTATCCCCAATGCCACAACACCGCACCGTAACGCAGCACTTGCCAGCTGGCAGCATCGTTTGGCGATGTGTCAGCTCGCGGTGCTTGATTTCCCGCAAATCCGCGTTGTTGCCGAAGAAACGCCGCAACACAGCGGGCGCACCATTGACACGCTGATTTCTTTGCGCCAACAATACCCCACCACTCCATTATCACTGATTATCGGTAGCGATGTTTATCGTAATTTTGGCAGTTGGCAACAACCGAGCGAGATTTTAAAACAAGCGCATTTAATAGTCGTTACCCGCCCCGAGACCACAACGTTAGCAACATTCCCTTGGGGAAAAATCGTAACCGATAAAACAGCTTTAGCGCACGGTGCCGGCGGGGTTTATGTTTGGCAGTGTGCGCCACCCGCCATTAGTGCCACCCACTGCCGCGCAGTGATTGCCGGCGGCGGCAGTATTGAACATTTAGTGCCCGAGAAAGTAGCGGCGTATATTCGCCAACACGGTTTATATCGTTCGTCGTAATTAGTCAATAATATTGACTGGTGTAAATATAGGCGCTAACTCATACAGTCGGATAATATCGGCGTTTGCCATGCGAATACAACCGATTGAACCAATCTGCCCTAAAGGGGTTGTGTCCGGTGTGCCGTGTAGATAAATATAACGCCGCATTGTATCCACATTGCCCAAGCGATTTTTCCCCACTTCACAACCCGAGAGCCATAAAATACGGGTTAAAATCCAATCGCTGCGCGGGGCAATCGCGGCTAATTGCGGGCTATAAATTTCCCCCGTGGGACGGCGCCCGCGAAAAACAGTATTTTCCGGCAACCCCGCGCCGATTTTAGCGCGGATAATATGCCGTCCGCGCGGGGTTTGATAACTGCCGTTTTTCTCGCCCGCGCCATTCGCCGCAGTAGAAACCGCGCAACGCATCAGTTGTTGCTCGCTGTCGCTGAGGATTAATTGCTGTTGGGAGAGGAGAATATCAATTTGCATAGTCGTGCCTATTAATTCCATTTAGCGCCGTTTGTTAAAAAAATCACGCAATAAGGTTGCCGATTCTGTCGCACAAAGCCCGCCTTGCACCTGCGTATGATGATTGAGCAAACGGTACTCGGGTAAATTCACCACGCTACCGCAAGCGCCGCTTTTTTCATCTGCCGCCGCATAAAGCAGTTGCGGTAAGCGCGCATGAAAAACCGCGCCGATACACATTGCACACGGTTCTAATGTTACCGCCATGTGTAAATCCGGCAGGCGATAATTACCGCGCAAACGGCAGGCACGGCGCAGTGCCACCACCTCGGCATGCGCCGTCGTATCGGATTCACCAATCGTTTGGTTGTACCCCGCGGCAACAACATCACCGGCGGCAGTGTAGAGCACGGCGGCAATCGGCACTTCGTCACGGCTTGCCGCGGTTTGCGCTAACGAAAGCGCATAGTGCATCATGTCCTCTTGTAGTTTAGAAAAATCCGAATTTGCGCCGCTTTTGCACATAACATTGGTGATGTTCTTCCGCCAACCAAAATTTATCGGCGGCGGTAATTTCGGTAACGACCAAACGCGCATGATGTTGTTGAATTGCCGTCTTGCTTTGCTCTGCCGCTTGCTGTTGGGCGGGGCTGGTGTAAAAAATAGCCGTGCGATATTGGCTACCGTAATCAGGACCTTGTTGGTCTTTTTGCGTCGGGTCGTGCAGTTGCCAAAATGCCGCTAACAATTCTTCATAGGTAACGGCTTGCGGATCAAAAATAACTTCTACCGCTTCGGCGTGCCCGGTATCGCCACGGCAAACGGCGGCATAGTCCGGTTCTTGCAAATGCCCGCCCGTGTAACCTACTGCGGTTTTTACCACGCCGGTGATTTTTTGTAAAGTTGCTTCTACGCCCCAAAAGCAACCGGCGGCAAAAATGGCTTTTTCTGTTGTTTCGCTTTTCATTTCATTTGTCATTTTATTCTCCTCGCCTGTTATTTGCGTGTGATAAAAGTTATTAAAACACAAGCGGGACGAATTGACAATAAAATCATAGCGACTGCAATAAATCGGGTAAAATATTCACCTTATAACGATGACTGGATTTATTCATTTATTCGCTTCTCATCGGATTGCCCCCAATCTGTTAATGTTGCTGATGCTCCTCAGTGGCTTTTTTGCCATCGGGCGCGTGGAGGTGCGTTTTTTTCCGGAATTTGAAAGACAAGTCGTTAATGTGCGCACCTCGTGGCAAAGTGCCAGTGCCGAAGATGTCGCCTCTTCGTTACTCACGCCGATGGAAAACGAATTGCGGAATGTGCCCGATTTAAAAAACATGTCTTCCTACGCCCGTGACGGGTACGGGGTTGTCTATTTAGAATTTGCAGACGGCAAAGATTTAGATAAAGCGGCAGAAGATATACGGCGCTATTTAGATTTAGTGCAAAGCAAACTCCCCTCTGATTCTGAAGCGCCGGAAGTGCAGAGCTCCACGCGGCGCGATGATGTAATGTCGCTATCGCTCGCCGGTGGCTCGCTCGCCGAATTGCGCCGCTTAGCACGCCAGTTAGAAATTGAATTATTGCGCTTGGGCGTGGTGCAAGTGGCAATTAACGGTTTGCCGCCCGATGAAGTGCAAATTGAATTAAGCCGCCAACAACTGCAAGCATTGGGGCTGACTGCACGCGATATCGGGCGACAAATTGCCAATCAAAACATTGATGTTTCTGCCGGCGATATAGACGGCAATAATAATAGCCGTTTAGTGCGCTCGTTATCGCAAGGGCAAGCCCTGCAAGATTTTGAACGCCTGCAACTTCTTGATGGTAACGGCAATATATTACGCTTAGGCGATATTGCCACCGTCCGTCGCTACTTAGAGCGCGATAACACTACTTTATTTTTTAACGGCAAGCCGGCAGTAGAGTTTATCCTCACGCGCAAAAGCGGCGGCAATACCTTAGACGCAGCAAAAAGTGTTTTGGCGTGGCGCGAACAAACCTTAACCAAACTCCCCGCCGGCATTACCCTCACTCCGCACCGCGAACGCTGGCTTGCCGTTCAATCGCGAATGGATTTACTCATTAATAACGGCTTGCAGGGTTTGGTGTTGGTGCTCATCATGTTGCTGTTATTTTTAAATATGCGTTTGGCGCTATGGGTTGCTGCCGGTATTCCTGCCACTTTTATGGTGGCGTTATCCTTTTTACACTTTACCGGCGGCAGTTTAAACATGATTAGCATGTTCGCTTTTATCATGGTTACCGGCATTGTGGTGGATGATGCAATTGTGGTCGGCGAAAACGGCTTTTATCATTTAAAACAGGGGAAGTCCCCTCTTAATGCGGCAGTAGATGGCGCAAAAGAAATGTTCGTCGCGGTGTTTTCTTCTACCTTTACCACGATTGCATCATTCTTACCCTTGTTGATTGTCGGCGGCACGATCGGCTCTATCATCATTGCCATCCCCACCGTTGTGGTGTGCGTGTTGGTTGCTTCTTTATTTGAATGCTTTTTTGTCCTGCCCGGACACATGCGTCACGCCTTTAGCGGTGTTGTTGCCGAACGCGGCAACCGCTACCGCCAAGCGTTAGATAACGGCTTTACTCACTTTGAACAACACATCTTTCGCCGTAGTATTACACTGGCGTTGCGCTATCGTTGGGTTACTGTTACCACTGCTTTTGTCATGTTAACATTAGCGATTGCATTAATTATGGGGGGGTTGCTTAAGTTTCGTTTCTTCCCCGGTGCCGAACTCAATCGGGTGCAAGCGCAAATTAATTTTGTTGCCGGCACGCCGAAAGCAGAAGTAGAACGCTTTATGCACCGCTTGCGCGAATCGTTACACAAAACCGCGACCGCCTTTCCCGAAGAAGAAAATTTACTGCGTCATGTTTCTATTTATATGGGCGAGGGCAGCCGCCGCCAAGGCAGTGGCGATGAAAAGGCAAAAGTTGTTGCCGAACTCTCGCAACCGGAAGATCGTGAAATCAGCACCCGTGATTTTATCCGCGTATGGCGCAAAAATTTACCGCAACAAGCGGGCTTAGAAAGTGTTTCATTGCGCGAAGCCCGCGGCGGTCCCGCGGGTGAAGATTTAGAAATCCGCCTCGCTGGTAACAATATCACAACATTAAAAGAAGCGGCAAACGAATTAAAAACCGCTCTATTAGATATCCCCGGTGTTTCGCGCCCTGCGGATGATTTACCCTACGGCAAACAACAAACGATATTTGAACTCACGCCGTTAGGGCAGGCGCTCAACCTCTCGGCGCAAGAGGTTGCCTCGCAATTACGCAACGCCTATAACGGCTTTCGCGTGCAAACCCTTTATGAAGGGGTTAACGAAACCGTTGTCCGCGTTGCGGTGCGCGAAGTCGATGGCTCGCCGCTGGGGGATTTTAATTCCTTTTTAGTCAAACTGCCCAACGGTGAATTTGTTGCCTTAGAAGAAGTTGCCACACTCAAAAGCCGCAGCGGCTTTAACACCATACAGCGCGTGAATACCGAAATTGTTGTTAATGTTGTCGGCAACATTGATTTTGCCGTCACCAATGTTGACCGCGTACAGCAACAATTAAAAAATGATGTTCTACCGCTGTTACAAGCACGCCACGGCTTCAATTATTCATTTGAAGGCAGTAGCGCTGATCAACGCGAAACTATCAGTGATATGCGCACCGGGCTCATCATGGCGTTGTTATCAATTTTTGTAATTTTAGCTGCTGTGTTTGCCTCTTGGTCGTTACCGTTGGTGATTTTACTCACGGTTCCCTTTGGTATCATTGGTGCAATGGTCGGGCATTGGGTATTGGGTTACGACATGTCTATTTTATCGGCATTCGGTGTTTTTACGCTATCAGGTATTATCGTTAACGATTCTATTATTTTAGTGCGCGATTATTTAAGTCGCGTGAGAGAACAACCCGATGCCGACCGCGACACATTAATTGTTGACAGTGTTTGCCGTCGCTTACGGGCAATTTTATTAACCTCGTTAACCACCATTGGCGGCTTAATTCCTTTAATGTTTGAAACCTCAGTGCAAGCACAATTTTTAATTCCGATGGCGGTTTCTATTTGTTTTGGTTTAGGGTTTGCTACGCTGTTAATTTTATATCTAACCCCTGCGTATCTATCCATCCACAATTCAATCGGCGGGACGTTTAATCGTCTATTACGGCGTACCCCTGTTGCTGTAAATACGTAATCAGTTATTTTGCTATCCTTATGATAACTATGTTATTATTATTTGCTAAGCCGTGCTGTCGGTCGTATTATTAATAATTAACAGAAAGAAAAAACATGAATCAATTACCCGAAAAAGCACAGGTTGTTATTGTTGGCGGTGGCGTTATTGGTTGCGCGATTGCCTACCACTTAACTAAAATCGGTATTGAAGATGTTTTGTTGTTAGAACGCAAAGAACTCACCTGCGGCACCACTTGGCACGCAGCGGGATTGGTCGGTAAATTGCGCGGCAATTATAATGTGTCGGTGTTGGCGGAATACAGCACCGATTTATACTGCCGCCTACCAGAAGAAACGGGGATTGAAACTGGTGTGCGTCTGCCCGGGGCGTTGAATTTAGCCGATCATGAAGGGATGATGACGGAATATCGCCGCTTGGCATCGTTACAACACCGCTTTAAACCAACGGCAGAAGTGCTCTCGGTGGAAGAAATTGCCGAACGTTGGAAAATTATTAATACCGATGGTTTAGTTGGAGGGGTGTACTTACCTGAAGACGGACAAGCAGACCCCGTGGGGGTGACCAATGCACTGGCAAAAGGGGCAAAAAACGGCGGCGCGACTATTATAGAAAATTGTGCCGTGACCGGTCTACATGTTAAACAGGGGCGTGTGTGCGGGGTGAAAACTACCAATGGCGATGTTGCTGCCGATACGGTAGTGCTTGCTGCCGGCATGTGGACACGCGAATTAGCACAAGCGGCAGGGGTTACGGTGCCCTTGCACGCTTGCGAGCACTACTATATTATTACCGAACCGATTAGCGATTTACCGAAAGACCTACCCACCATGCGTGATGTCGGCTCAAGGGCGTACTTTAAAGAAGATGCGGGTAAAATTTTAGTCGGCTGTTTTGAAGAAGAAGCGCGCCCATGGGGGCAAGAGGGCATTCGTGAAGATTTTTCCTTTGACGAATTGCCGGGGGATTTTGAACACTTTGAACCGATTTTAGAAAAAGCGATTCATCGCTTGCCACTGTTAGAAACCGCCGGCATTCGCCGCTTTTTTTGCGGACCCGAAAGTTTTACACCGGACGACCGCATGTTAATTGGACCGGCACCGGAATTAGATAATTTATATATCGCCGCCGGACTCAATTCCATCGGCATTCAAACGGCGGGCGGGATTGGCTTGCAACTGGCGCAATGGATTAAAACGGGGCTGCCGCCGCGCGATTTGGGCGACATTGACATCGCCCGCACGATGTCATTTCAGCGCAACCGCCGCTACTTACAAGCGCGTGTGACCGAATCATTAGGATTACTCTACAGCGTGCATTGGCCCTACAAACAAGTGACTAGCGCTCGTATGGCACGCTTGAGCCCGCTCCATTACGAATTACAAGCGGCAGGGGCGTGCTTTGGTGAAGCGGCAGGTTGGGAGCGCCCCAACTGGTTTGACCGCACTGCCGCTGCCAATAACACCACGCCGCAATATCAATATTCCTTTGGCAGACAAAACTGGTTTGCCGCCTGCGGCGAAGAATGCCGCAGCGCACAAATGGCAGGGGTGATTGATTTATCCTCATTTGCTAAATATAAGGTATGCGGTGCGGATGCTTGCCGTCTACTCAACCGTGTTTGCGCCAACAATGTAGATGTAGAAATCGGACGCATTGTCTACACTCCGTGGCTGAATCAAAACGGCGGCATAGAAGCAGATTTAACCGTAACCCGATTGGCAGCAGATGAATTTTTAGTGTTGTCGGGGGTGATGTCACAACGGCGCGATTTAGCGTGGTTACGCCGCCAGCAACGTGCGGACGAACATGTTGTGGTGAACGATATGACTTCTGCCTACGCCAATATTGGTTTATTTGGAAAACACGCTGCCGCTATTTTGTCCGCTGCCGGCAGCGAACTCATTAACGAAGAAACATTTGCCTACGGGTGCTCACGACAAATAGAATGCGGCTACGCTTTGGTGCAGGCGTTGCGCTTGGGGTATATTGGTGAGGCGGGTTTTGAGTTAATCGTGCCGACCGAGTTTGCCGTTAATGTATATCGCGCCTTAATGACCGCGGGCGAAGCGTATGCCATTACCAATGTCGGTTTGCATGCGGTTGATTCCTTACGTATGGAAAAAGCAAGACGCCATTTTGGCGATGATTTAACCAGCGAAGATACACCGCTTGCCGCTGGATTGGGTTTTGCGGTTGCTTGGGATAAACCCGATGGCTTTATTGGACGCGAAGCACTGCTCGCAGAAAAAGGGGCGCCACGAACAAAACGTTTGTTGCAATTTTCTCTTATTGCCGGTGCCGAAGCACCGTTAATGTTTGGTGATGAACCAATTTTTTATAATGGCGTATCGGTCGGCGGGGTAAGCTCCGCCGCTTACGGGCACCGCATTGCTGCTTCGTTGGCATTAGGGTATGTGCACCACGCCGATGGTGTCAGTAACGATTGGTGTGCTGCCGGCACGTGGGAAATTGAAATTGCCGGCGAACGTCATGCAGCGCAATGGCATGTTCGCCCGCCGTACGATACCAATAACGCCGCGTTACAATTAAACCCATAAAGCACTGACTGCCGTTCTCTATTTTTTTACCTAATACTATGGATATTCGGTAAAATATGACATGCAAAAACTTCCCCAATTTGAAAATCACGCCGAACAAACCGAAAAATTTACCACGTGCTATATGTGCGCTTGTCGTTGCGGCGTTAAGGTTACGTTAGAAAACAACAAAATTCGTTTTGTCCAAGGCAACCCGAATCATCCCGTCAATAAAGGCGTACTTTGCGGTAAAGGCAATGCGGCGATTATGAAGCAGTATTCACCGGCGAAATTAAAACAGCCCTTAATGCGCAAACCCGGTAGTGCCCGCGGTGCCGGTGAGTTTGTGCCGATTAGTTGGGAAAAAGCCGTCACACTATTGCAAGAACGCTTGCAACGCATTCGCCAAGACAATCCCAACAAACTTGCATTTTTTACCGGACGCGATCAAATGCAGGCATTAACGGGCTTATGGGCAACACAGTTTGGCACGCTCAACTGGGCGGCACACGGTGGCTTTTGTTCGGTCAATATGGCAGCGGCAGGGTTGATGACGCACGGCTATGCTTTTTGGGAATTTGGCGAACCCGATTGGGAACGCACCAAATACTTTATGTTGTGGGGCGTTGCCGAAGACCACAGCTCCAACCCGATTAAAATCGGCTTGAAAAAATTAAAAGAACGTGGCGTTAAAATTATCGCCATTAACCCCGTGCGCACGGGGTATCAGGCAATTGCCGATGATTGGGTGGCAATTACCCCGGGTACCGATGGTATGTTGGCAATGTCGTTGGCGCACGTCTTGTTAAAAACACGGCGCATTGATGAAGAATTTTTAATTAAATACACCAACATGCCGTGGTTAGTCGGCGAAGATGGTTTATTTATTCGTGATGCCGAGGGCAACGGACAAATTTGGGAACAAAACAGCAACAGCATCGCCAGCGTTAAAGCAGACGACACCCATCCGGCGTTAGTTGGCAAATATAGCGATAGCAACGGCAAACCGATACAAACGGCGATGACCTTGTTATTAGAAGAATGCTTACAAGAGCGCTATGCCCCCGAAAACGCGGCAGCCGTTTGCGGTATTGCGGCGAGTAAAATAGAACAATTAGCGGCAGAAATGGCAGAGGTTGCTTTCAACCAAAGCATTACCGTAGATACGCCGTGGACGGATTGCAACGGCAAACAACATCAGCAATTTACCGGTCGCCCGGTTTCTATGCACGCGATGCGCGGGGTTTCGGCGCATTCTAACGGCTTTCAAAGTTGCCGTGCGATTCATTTATTGCAAATTTTATTAGGGGCGGTAGATTGCCCGGGCGGACATTTAGCCAAGCCGCCGTATCCCAAACATCCGCCAGCAGTGCCAAAACCGGCAAATGCTTCTGCCCCCGGCAAACCGTTGGCAGGTCCGCCTTTGGGTTTGCCGCGTACGCCTGCCGATTTAGCCGTAGATGAAAACGGCAACCCGTTGCGGATAGACAAGGCATTTTCGTGGGACACCCCGCTGTCGGCACACGGCGCCATGCACATGGTGATTGCCAACGCTGCCCGCCACGACCCGTACCCGATTGACACGTTGTTAATTTTTATGGCGAATATGGCGTGGAATTCCTCCATGAATACCGATGGCACGTTAGAACATTTAACCGCCACCGATGACGATGGCAATTATAAAATCCCTTTTATTGCCGTTGCCGATGCTTTTTATTCGGAGATGGTGCATTACGCCGATTTAGTATTGCCCGATACCACCTACTTAGAGCGTTACGATACCATCTCGCTGTTAGACCGTCCGATTAGTGAAGCGCACTCTGTTTGTGATGCGATTCGCGCCCCGGTGGTAGAACCCGAATACGATACGCGCCCGTGGCAAGAAGTATTGGTAGAACTCGCCGGTAAATTAAAATTACCGGCATTTACGGCGGAAGACGGCAAGCCGAAATTTAACGACTATAAAGATTTTATTATCAACTGGGAAAAAGCGCCGGGGATTGGCTTTTTATCAGGTTGGCGCGGCAAAGATGGCAAATCGCATTTACGCGGTGCGCCCAACCCTGACCAATGGCAGCGCTATATTGATAACGAATGCTTTTTTCAACAAGAGTTAGAACCGCAAATGCGTTATTATCGTTTTGCCAACAGTGAATATTTGCGTTTTGCCAAACAAGCCGGTTGGACCGAATCCGACAGTGCCATTACGATAGAAGTGTATAGCGAAACACTACGCAAATTTCAGCTGGCAGGCGAGGGGGTGGGCGAACACTTGCCGCCACACGAATGGCAAAAAGAACGATTGCGCAACTACTGCAAACCGTTGCCGTTTTATTACTCGCCGTTAGAACAAACCCGGGTGGACGAAAACGCCTATCCGTTTTACGGAGTCACGCAACGCCCGATGTTTATGTATCACTCGTGGGATTCGCAAAACGCTTGGTTGCGGCAAATTGCCACCCGCAATTATATTTATATGAACCGCCAACGCGGGATGGAACTTGATATTGGAGATAACGATTGGGTGTGGTTGGTATCCCCCACGGGTCGCGTTGCTGCCGAAGTGCAACTGATGGACGGCGTTGCCGCCAATACGGTGTGGACATGGAATGCCATCGGCAAACGTTCTGGTGCTTGGGGCTTAGATAAAAACGCCAACGAAAGTGTAGAAGGGTTTTTAATGAACCCGCTCATTTCCGAGTGGTTGCCGCCAACGACTGAAAACGGCGAAACCGTGCCGGTGACCAACAGCGACCCGATTACCGGACAAGCCGCTTGGTACGATTTGCGTTTGGCGATAGAAAAAATGACTGCTGCGGAAGCGACGGAAATTAAAAAATCGCGCCAAGCCGCCATTACCCCGCCTGCCGACTATCCACCGCAAGAAAATATTTTGCGTTATGCCTCGCACAAAGCGGTTAATTTAAAACGTCAATTAAAAGACGTGTTATTGCGCGGCTAAGAATAAAAGTTTTTAATTATCTAATAAAAATTTGCGCTCCCACGAGGAGACGACTTTTTGATAATTGCGTAACTCTACTTGTTTGCAACCGACATAGACATCAACAAATTGATGCCCCAATCCGCTACGCAAAATTGTTGATTTTTGCATTTTTTTCAACGATTCCTCTAAGGTCAGTGGAATGCCGCGCGGCAATTCATACGCGGGTCCCGTCGTCATTTTCATCGGTGCGATTTTTTTCTTAATGCCTAAATAACCTGCTAATAAACTCGCGGCAATGGCTAAATATGGGTTCGCATCCGAACCGGAAATACGGTTTTCAATTCGTACTGATTTAGGGCTGTTGGTATCGGGCATACGAAAACCAACGGTGCGATTATTCATCCCCCAATGTGTATTGGCAGTAGGCCAACGGTTATTGATACGGCGAAACGAATTAACATTCGGCGCATACATTGCCATCATTTCTGGTGTATATTTTTGCAACCCGCCAACATAATGCTCAAATAAAGAGCTATATTGCTTGGCATCCTCGCCTTTACTTTCGCCTTCGGTAGCGGCAAATACATTTTCGCCACTACTGCGCGACACCAAACTTTGATGAATATGCATAGAACTGCCCGGTTGCCCTTGTATCGGCTTTGCCATAAAGGTTGCCACCATATTATGACGGATTGCCGCCTCGCGCACGCAACGCTTAAACATAATGACTTGGTCGGCGATTTCCAACGCATCGCCGTGTTTGAAATTAATTTCAAACTGCGCGACGCCTTCTTCGTGCACCAAGGTATCCACTGCCAAGTTTTTCGCCTCGGCAAAACGATAAATATCTTCAATGACTAATTCAAATTCATTCAAGGCATCAATACTAAACGGTTGTTTAGAAAACTCGGGCTTGCCCGTGCGCCCCACCGGCGGGGAGAGCGGATTATCGGGGTTGTTATCGCGACTGGTCAGATAAAATTCTAACTCTGGTGCAACAACCGGTTGCCACCCTTCGCGGTGGAAATTACGTAAAACACGCTTTAAGATACTGCGCGGCGCCCAGCGAATTAAACTACCGTTATTACTCACCGCATCGCAGATAATTTGCCCGGTGGGCTCGCGCGCCCACGGCACCACAAAGCAACCATCCACATCCGGACGCAATTCCATATCGCCTTCGACTTCATCTAAAAAGTCCTCTTGCTCGCCCCATTCTCCCGTGACGGTTTGTGCCAATGCCGACTCGGGCATACGCACAGGGTCTAATAAAAATTTCTCACAAGGGATGATTTTACCGCGCAGTACGCCCGTTAGATCAGCAACAAATATTTCTACTTCTGCAATGTTGCGCTCGCGCAACCATTCTTCAACTGTTAATTTCATAAATTGATTATCCCAGAATTTTACAATTTAGTCAAACTTTAAAATCATCCAATTGCTACTTGCCAATAGAACACTGACAAAATCAATACGGTGAGCAGTGCCGCGACAAGGTCATCTAACATAATGCCGAATCCGCCTTTAACGCGGCGGTCAAACCAACCAATCGGGAAGGGCTTTGCCGCATCTAAGATACGAAATAAAACAAATGCCGCTAACTGCCATTGCCACAATAGCGGCGTTGCCAACAATACGAGAAAAAAGGCAGCAATTTCATCCCAAACAATGCGCCCATCGTCTTGCACTTGTAATACGCGCTCGGCATAACTGCATAGCGGTGCGCCCAACAATATCATTAACAATGTGCCCGCCGCCAACAGAGAAGACGATACCCCGGGAAGATGAACGATGAGATTGTATAACCCCCATGCTAATGCTGTTGCGGCAGTGCCCGGTGCTTTGGGCACTAAGCCGCTGCCGCCGCCTAATGCCAAAAACAAACGCCAATCACTGAACAGTTGCTGCTTCATCTGCCCCACTCAACTAAAGCGATGGCAGTAACCGCTGGTTGCAAACGAGAGCGGTTGCCCTTTTAATTGCACTGTTACCCCGCTGCCCGCGCTCACTTTACCGATGCGGCTCAGGGGTACGGCAATTTTGGCGGCACTTGCTAAGGTCGCAATCTGCTCGGCGGCGGCGGCTGGTGCGGTAAAAAATAATTCATAATCATCGCCGCCGACAAATTGACACTGCCGCTGTTGTTCGCCATTGAGAGCGACAAAAGAGGCGGGAAGTGCGAGTGCCTCGGCGTCTAAACAAATCGCCACTGTTGATTGTTTGGCAATTTCTTCGGCGGTCAGCAACAAGCCATCGGAAATATCCATCATCGCGTGTGCTGTGGTTGCTAAAGCGGCGGCGAGGGTTTGGCGCGGTACGGGATTATGCAAACATGCTTCGGCGGCTTGCATATCTGCCGCTGCCGCTGCTGGTAAGGTGCCTAAGCGCACGGCAAGGGCATGCGCTGCCGCGCCAATCGTGCCCGAAACCCAAACATCATCCCCGACTTGTGCCGCTGCCCGTGTGAGTGGCGGGGTCGTGCAAACCCCGATGACTGTTGTCGTGATGGACAGTTGTTCGCCGCAGGTTAAATCGCCGCCAACAACGGTATAAACGTAATCGCTACTGCTACTTGCCAAGCCGCGCGAAAATTGCAAAAACCAATCGCTTGCTGTTGTTGCTGGTGCTGTGAGTGCTGCCGTTAACCACAATGCCCGCCCGCCCATTGCCGCAATATCCGACACACTCACGGCGGCGGCTTTGCGCGCCAACAAATACGGGTCGGCATCGGCAAAAAAATGCACGCCACCATTTAAAGTATCGGTGCTGACCACTAACTGCCCGGCGGGTGGGGTTAAAACAGCGGCATCATCGCCAACCCCTAAAGTAACACCGCTCCCGCCACTACCGACAGGATAGTTAAAATAACGGCGGATAATTTCTTGCTCTTGCATTGCTCACCCCGCAAGAATATCGTTCAACACTCCGTTTACCAAGGTACTGCCGCCTTCGGCGCCATAAGCTTTCGCAATTTCTATCGCTTCATTAATCACCACTACCGGCGGGGTGTCGGGGCAGCTGCGTACCTCGGCAAGTGCGACCATCAGCACGGCGCGTTCTAACATGGTCATCTGTGTAAAGGGGCGTTGATAACTGGCGACAATTTGTGCTTCTATTTCGCCGCGACATAAATCAAATGCACCGACAATATGTTCTACTAGTGAATCTTGCGTGGCGGCTGTTAACCGTTCTTCTTCCAATACATCGCACACGCCGGCGATGCTCTCGGCAGCGGTAACCCCGTTATTGAGGGCAGCAAAGATAATATGCATTGCCGCGATGCGGGCTTCGCGGCGGCTAATTTTTCTGGGACGACTCATAATTTAATTACCAATTTTTGCCAACGCTAAAGCGGCGGCGGCGGCGGCGGCGCCTTTATCGTAACGCGCTTGTGCTTGCGCTGTATTTTCTACGGTTAATATGCCGTTACCGATGGCAATTTGGCGTTGTAATTGTACTTGTAAAATCCCGCTTGCACTGGCGTTGGCGACGACTTCAAAGTGATAAGTTTCGCCGCGAATCACACACCCTAACGCGACAAAACAATGATAAGGATGCGCGGTTGCCAGACGGTCTATCGCGGCGGGGATTTCTAACGCCCCGCGCACATAATGCACATCGCAAGCAATTTGCGCTGCTGCACAAGTGCTACGACACGATTCTAATAATGCGGCGGTAATTTCTTGGTAAAAATCAGCAACGACAACTGCTGCGGTTTGAGGGTAATTCATGCTCATGATTCAATCACTTGTTCTACCGTCAAACCAAATGCCTGCATATTTGGCAAATGTAATTTTCCCGATAATAAATTAATTTTACCCGCGCCTAAATCACGCAAAATTTGCGCGCCCAAACCATAGTGCCGCAAACTGCCGCCGCTCGCCACTGCCGCTGCCGGCGGTAACATGCCGATATGACGTTGGATTTTTTCTTCCATGCTGCCGTCCTCTACCGACAATAACAATAAAATGCCGCTGCCTTCTTGTTCAATCCGCGCTAAGGCGGGTAGGGCGCTCCACGAAGACGCGGTTTCTTTGCTGCTGGCTCCGTCCGCTCCATTTAATAACAGACCGTCTAACACGGTTGGATTAATCATCACCCTTACCGCTAATGCTTGTTGCGGGTCAATGGTGCCGCGGCAGAAAACTAAATGCTGACGTTGATCAATGCTATCTTTATAAACCACTAAGCGAAATTCGCCGCACATGGTATTAACCGTAGTTTCGTATTGCCGCTCGACTAATTGCTCGTGTTTGAGCCGATGTTCAATCAGCGATCTAATCGTGCCTATTTGTAAGCCGTGTTCTTGGGCAAACGTTTTTAACTCGGGCATTCGCGCCATGCTGCCGTCTTCGTTCATAATTTCACAAATCACTGCTGCCGGAAACAACCCCGCCATTTGCGCTAAATCGCAACCTGCTTCGGTGTGCCCGGCGCGCACTAACACCCCGCCCGGTTCGGCGCGTAACGGGAAAACATGCCCGGGGCTGACTAAATCTGCCGCCGTGGCATTGGGGTTGGCGGCTGCCATTACCGTGGTGGCACGGTCTTGTGCTGAAATCCCCGTACCCACACCTTGCGCCGCTTCTACCGATACGGTAAAGTTAGTGCCAAAAACAGAACTATTGGAAGTTGCCATCATCGGCAACTGCAAGCGCTGACAGTGCGTTTCGGTCAATGTTAAACAAATTAAGCCGCGTCCATAACGCGCCATAAAATTAATATTTTCGGCATTGGCAAAACACGCGGGGATTAATAAATCGCCTTCGTTTTCTCGGTCTTCGTCATCCACCAACACAATCATGCGCCCTTGTGCTAATGCGGTGAGCATCGTTTGAATTTCAGCCATCATACCTCCTGCCGCCGTCTCTGTACCAATTGCCACAAAAGCCAGCCCTGTACAAGAGTCAGCCCGAAAAATAGCAGTAGCACTTGTTCGGGAATCGTCCAACCGTAAGGTTCCCACATAATCGCGCCGCAATCTGCTTTGGCATCAAATGCTTGTTTAATAATTTCTATCAACCCCTGTGCCGCAGCATTGTCCGACAAACAAGTGAGGTTTTCATCGGGCGGGCGGTTTTGCAACCAAATATGGCGCAGTGCAAACACCCAACCTGCCAACAGCGCCATCGTAGTATACGCCCACGCCGCTAACCGCCAGTGCCAATGCCTTGTTACCGCCAGTGCAAAAAAACCACCGCACATCAGCGCGACGGCAATGCGGTCTAAAATACACAACGGGCAGGGTTCTAACAGCAGGTAACGTTCCATGTAAAAATAAGCAATCAGTAACGACAACAAACAAACACCCGCTGCCATTGCTGCGGGGAGACGAATTTCCTTATCGTTATTCACGGCGTTATTCACGGAGTAATTTCAACACCTGTGGGGCGATATTGGCGGCAATAATTTTTATCCCTGCGGGGTTAGGGTGTAAGCCATCGGGCAAATTTAGTGCGGCGACCGTGGCGACATCTTGTAAGAAAAATGGAAATAATGCCACTTGATGTTTTTCTGCCAAGCGCGGATAAATTGCAGCAAACTCGTTAACATACGCCTCGCCCAGCGTTGGGGTCGCCAACATTCCGGCTAACAGCACTTTTGCATTGGTCGCGTGAATGCGGTTGATAATAAAATCTAAATTGTCGTAAGTGAGCGCCGGCGGTTGGGCGCGTAGCATATCATTCGCTCCCAGCGCTACAATCACAATATCGGGCTTTTTACGCAACATCCAATCTACGCGCTGCCGCCCGTCTAAACTGGTATCTCCAGAAATCGCGGCACTCTCCACCTGCACCTCTGCCCCCAACGCCCGCAATGCTGCTTGCAGTTGCGGTACAAATCCTTCCTCGTCTTTTACGCCGTACCCTGCCGATAAACTATCGCCAAATGCCACGATGCGCGTTTTCTCTGCCGTCATTGCGACCGCCGGCAACAGCGCCACTGCGGCAATCATCGCCACACAAAGACGCCGCCATAAATTGAAATTTTTCATTATGCTGTGATTCTACCCTACATTGCTGAAAGCATAGCGTATCGTGGATTTTCACCGCCGTTGGCAACTCGCCATAAACGCCAAATAAGAAATAAATTTAATAGAAAAGGGCGGCGGTTATATAATCCCCCTATGGCAAAACATTTATCGGTAGAAAATTATCAACGACCGGCACTTCCCGCGCCGGCGGATTCTATTTTATTGCATTCTTGTTGCGCGCCCTGTGCGGGGGAAGTGATTGATGCCTTACTGGCATCCAACATTAAAACGACAGTGTTTTTTTATAATCCGAATATCCACCCGCAAGAAGAATACGAAATTCGCAAGCAGGAAAATATCCGCTTTTGTCAGCAGCGCGAGGTGCCGTTTATTGATGCCGACTACGATTTAGATAATTGGTTTGAACGCATTCGCGGTTTAGAAAACGCCCCCGAACGCGGCGAACGCTGCACGGTTTGTTTTGATATGCGTTTTGAACGCACGGCGCTATATGCCTACGAACACGGCTTTTCGCTGATTTCCAGCACACTGGGAATTTCACGGTGGAAAGATATGGAACAAATTAATAACAGCGGCACCCGCGCTGCTGCCCGTTGGCAGGATATGCAGTATTGGACTTTCAACTGGCGCAAACAGGGCGGTAGCCAACGCATGATAGAAATTTCTAAACAGGAAAATTTTTATCAACAGGAATACTGCGGTTGTGTGTATTCCCTGCGCGATACCAATCGCTGGCGCCGTGCCAATGGGCGCACGCGCGTAGAACGCGGGGTTAAATTTTATGGCCGTGATGGCTTACCTCCTCTCACCGACAATAATAACGATGCTTAAATATCGGCGTATTTTATTTTTAGGGCGCGAAAAAAATATTCAACCCTTACCCGACTTGCTCAATACCTTGCTCGCCATACAACAACGCGGCGGCGAAGCAATATTAGACCAAAGTATTATTAACATTGTTGACGAAAAAACTGCCGCTGATTTCGCCCGCCATAAGATTCCCGTGCTAGAAAAAACAGCAGAAGCCGATGTTGATTTAGTGGTCGTATTAGGGGGCGATGGCACCTTTTTAGGTGCGGCACGGCGCTATGCCCCGCGTCATGCGACATTGATTGGGATTAATTTGGGCTATTTAGGGTTTCTGACCGATATTTCATTAGACAATATGCAACAATCGTTGTTAGAAGTATTAGACGGCGACTGCCGCAACGAACAACGCTTTATGCTGTCCACAACCTTTAACGGCAATTTGTTAAACGCCGATTTATCGGTGGCGATTAATGATGTTGTCATTAGCCGCGGCAGTGCCGGCACTCTGCTCAAACTGCGCGTTTATATCGGCGAGACATTGGCTTATGAATTACGCGCGGATGGTTTAATTTTATCGACCCCCTCGGGTTCTACCGCTTATGCCTTATCTGCCGGCGGGCCGATTGTCGCCCCCGACTTAGATGCCATTTTACTGGTGCCGTTGTGTCCGCATGCCCTCACCTATCGCCCGCTGATGGTACGTGCCGACTACACCGTGCGCATAGAAGTGGTGCAAGCCGAATCGGCAAGAGCGCACATTGACGGGCAGGGCGATTATTTATTAAAAAGCGGCGACAGTATAGAAGTGTGCCGACACGAAGCGCCGCTGTCTATCTGCCACCCGACAAATTACGACTACTACCAAACCTTACGTAAAAAATTATTATGGGGCGGCTAATGCTCACACGATTAGCATTACATCATTTTGTCATTGTCAAACACGTTGAAATAGAATTTAGTGAAAAGTTCTGCGCCCTCACTGGTGAGACCGGTGCCGGAAAATCTTTACTCATCGGTGCGTTAGCACTGTTAGCCGGCGGGCGTGCCAGCACCAACATGGTACGCGCCCCCGCCGAAGCCGCCGAAGTCAGCGCCGCCTTTGATATTAGTGACAACCGCGTTGTGCAAGATTATTTAGAACAACACGACCTCGCCGGTAGCGGTGAAGAAACCGAGACCTTACTATTACGGCGGGTGATCGGCGGGCGCAAATCGGCAGCGTATATTAACGGCAGGCAAGCACCGCTGACACAACTGGGCGAAGTTGCCGCCCTCCTATTAGATATTTGCGGACAGCACGCGCACTATTCGCTACGCAGCAATAGCGCCCACCGCCAGTTATTAGATTCCTACGCCAACGCGACTGACCTTGCAGCAAAAGTGCGAACGGCACACCACGCATGGCGACAGGCAGAAGAACAATACACCGAGGCGGTTGCCGGCGAGCAACAAGCGCAACAAAAACGGGAAATGCTCAATGAAGTATTGGCAGAACTCAATGCTTTAAATTTTTCGCCGCAAAAATGGGAAGCGATGAACAACACGCTCACGCGCACGGCAAACATGAGTGATTTACAAAATGGCTACGCGCAAATTTTACAACTGTTGCAAGGCGATGAGGCAACTGCCGGCGGCATACAATCGGCGTTGGCACAAATCCGCCGCCAACTGACATTGTTAGAAAAACACGATGCTCACTTGGCAAAACAGTTACCGATTATTGACGATGTTGAATCGTTAGTGGGCGATGTTGCCCGCACACTGACGCATTATTCTGAACAACTGCATAACGACCCCGAAGCGTTGGCAGAAGCCGAACATTTTATTGGCGAATGCCAACGCGCGGCACGTAAATACGGAGTGATTGATGCGGCGCGCTTAGATGAATTTATTATTGACAAGCAAGAAGAACTTGCCGCCTTACCGACTGCCGTCAGTGTTCAACAACTGGCACAAGCGGCAACGGCGACGCGCAAAACATTAAACAGCGCTTGCCAAAAATTAAGCAAACAACGACAAACTGCGGCAAAAACTTTATGCCGTGAAGTGAACGAATTACTAAAACAACTGGCAATGCCGAAGGCAAAATTATCGGTGCAATTTACCGACATAGACCCGCCTAACGCGCACGGCAGTGAAAAAATTGCCTTACAAATTGCCACCCGCGCCAACACTGCCGCCGGTAATATTGGCGACATTGCTTCCGGTGGCGAACTTTCGCGTTTGGGATTAGCAATTCAAATTGCTGCCAGCCAAGTGCGCGGGCAAGCAGTGGCGGTGTTTGACGAAGTAGATGCTGGCATTGGCGGCGGCACCGCCGGAGGAGTTGGCAGTTTGTTGCGCCGCTTGGGCGAAACGCGGCAGGTGTTGTGCGTAACCCACCTGCCGCAAGTTGCCGCCCAAGCGCACGCTCATTGGCGTGTCGGCGGCAATGAAACACTCGCCGTGCAACCGCTAAGCGACAAACAACGCATAGAAGAAATTGCCCGAATGCACAGCGGCGAAGTGATTACCGATGCCGCCCGCCGCCATGCCGCTGAATTATTACAAAGCAAGCATTCCGTTACGCCGTAATTTCCTCTACAATAACAATATGCTTTCCTTTTGGCAGTGCCGCACGACTTGGCGGCGAAGTGGTTACAACACGCTGTGGTGTTTAATTGGTTGCTCTATCGGTGACTTTAGCACCATTGCGTATTTTCAATTTAACGCACCACAAACCCCCGTGTTATTAGTGATGTCACTCGCCATTATCAATGGTTTGCTAACAAGCATCGCGTTAGAAACTATTATTTTAAAGCGCGGCGGCATGACGCTTTTGGCGGCACTTAAAACTGCCTGCGGGATGAGTTTTATTTCTATGATAGCAATGGAAATTGCAATGAATACGACTGACTACGCGCTCACTGGTGGTGCGGTGTTAACGTGGTGGGTAATCCCGCCGGCATTACTTGCCGGTTATATTACGCCGCTGCCTTATAACTATTGGCGTTTGAAAAAATATAATAAGGCGTGTCATTAGAACGCCGGCACAATTTACACGGTTGTTTAATCCTCTACCGCTACTGCGGATAATTGCTGTAATTGTTTTGCCAATGTTATTGCGCAATCGGCAAAGGCGGACACTTGCGCTTCGGTAGAATCCGCCCCTAAGGAAAAACGCACGGCGGTGCGGGCAATGGCTTCGGGCACTTCCATTGCTAATAATACGTGGCTGGGGGCATCTTTCATACTGGCGCAAGCGGCACCGGAAGTTACCGCAAAACCCGATTGATCTAACATCGTAACCATCGTATCGCCGTCTATACTCGGAAAACCAAAGTAACAAGTATTGGGCAGGCGCGGCACTTGTGCGCCAAAAATCACCGCGCCGGCAGCGGTGAGGCGTTGTTCTAACTTATCGCGCCAGTTACTAAATTGCGTCATGCGTTCTTCTACCCGTGCTGCTGCTAATTCGCACGCCCGCCCCAAGCCAACAATCCCGGGGACATTTTCGGTGCCCGAACGACGCCCGTCTTGATGTCCACCACCTTCTAACAGCGGAGCAAAGGGCACTTGCCGCCGCACAATGAGGGCGGCGATTCCCTTCGGGGCGTAAAATTTATGCCCCGATAATGTCATTGCATCCGCACCGCTGGCGGCAAACGACAAGGGGATTTTCCCTACCGCTTGCGCGGCATCGGTATGAAAAAATGCACCGGCAGCGTGTACGCGCTCGGCAATTTGTGCGACATCCTGCAACACGCCGGTTTCATTGTTGGCAGTCATCACCGATACCAACGCGCAATCGTTATTTTTTAAGGTGTCGTCTAAATCGTCCATGTCTAAACGCCCATTACTATCTACCGCTAAAAACAAGGGCACGGCGGCACCGTGTAACGAACGCGTCGCACATAATATACAAGGATGTTCTACTGCACTTACCGCCACGGCATTTTTAATTGCCATTTTTGCCACCCCTTTAATAATGGTATTGTTGCTCTCGGTACCCGAAGAAGTAAAAACTACTTCTGCCGGATGCGCGTCTAATGCGGCGGCGACTTGTTCGCGGGCGTTTTCTACTGCCTGCCGCGCCTGTCTACCGGCGGCGTGGTGACTGGCGGCGTTGGCGTAACAATCGCGCCAATACGGTTGCATTGCCGCCATAACCTCTTCATCAACCATTGTTGTTGCGTTGTAATCAAAATAAGCGCTCATTTAATTTCTTCTCCTGCTTCGTCTTTGTGAACTATGCTGG
>JAHZKE010000044.1 GCA_022600535.1 Pseudomonadota bacterium | reverse complement strand
GCGCTGTGTTGCCGCACAAACCAGTTGCCCGCCGCCGGCAAACATTCCGCTACGGCGAGCCATCAGCAATAAAGCCATGCAACAAGCCGTATTAGAAGAAACCGCAACTGCCGATTGGTTTTTTTCAGCCGCGGCAATCGCCGATTTTTACTTAGCGCAACCGGCAAAACAAAAAATTGCCCGCGAAAAAGGGGAGTGGACTCTGACCTTGACGCCAACTGACGATATATTAAGCGCCGTCGTCAAAGCGCGACCCCACTTAAACTGTTTGGCTTTTGCCGCGCAAAGCGGGAGTGCGAAACAGCAAGAAACAGCGGCGCGACAGAAAATGCAAAAGAAAGGGGTGAAGTTTATTGCCCTAAACGATGCCCAAGATGCCGGCAACCCCGATAATCAATTGACATTATTATATAAAGACGGTAAAGTAGCGTTGCCGCGCTTACCGAAGATGGCAGCCGCCCGCGCCCTATTATTTGCTTTGGTTTCACGTGAAACCGCTACAAGGAGAACAACATGACACGTGAAGTATTTTGCACTAAATCCCAACAACAAGCGCCGGGGTTAGATTCACCACCCTATCCGGGCGAATTGGGACAACGCATTTTTGAAAATGTCAGCAAAGCGGCATGGGGCGAGTGGCTGGAACAGCAAAAAATGCTGGTTAACGAATATCGCTTAAACATGGCGGACAAACGGGCACGGCAATATTTATTAGAACAAACCGAGCGGCACTTTTTTGGCGATGGCGCCGAAGTGGCATCGGGCTACGTTCCGCCCAATCCCAACGAATGAAAACAACTTTGCAGTGGCAAGGCGGTGTTGCCTTTGTTGCCGCTACCGGTAGCGGCAATCGGCTGTTGATTGACGGACCGCCAGAACATGGCGGCGAAAACAAAGGCGCGCGCCCAATGGAAGTCTTTTTATCCGGTGCCGCTGCCTGTAGCGCTTTTGATGTCGTGCATATCTTAAAAAAAGGCAAGCAACCGTTGCGCGACCTAAGCGTAGAAGTGAACGGCGAACGCGCCGAGCGCGAACCAAAGGTATATACCGAGATTCATCTACATTTTATTGCCTACGGGGACGGACTCAATGAAAACGCCGTTGCCCGCGCAGTGCAACTTAGTGTAGAAAAATATTGCTCCGCTTTGACGATGTTAGCGGCGACTTGTCAAATACGCCATTCTTATCAAATTAAAAATTAATTTGCACAAGCTATTGAATTTTTATATTTTTAATTTATTATCGCCGCGTTTTTCACTTGTTGAAAAAAATTTTACCGTATAATGAGCGGGTTTATTGCTAATTATTAATATGTCCTCCTCTTTGCGCCGATTTTTAACCCTATTCTTGCTCTCCTTGGCACTGCCGTCCGTTGCCAATGCACAAAATATATCCGTCGCGGCGGAATCCTATATTTTATTAGATGCGACAACGGGAACTGTCTTGGCAGAAGAAAATGCCGACTTACGTTTGCCGCCGGCTTCTCTCACCAAAATCATGTCTTCCTACCTCTTTTTTCAGGCGGTGCAAGACGGCGTACTCTCTTTAGAACAACCCATTACGATTTCTGAAAATGCTTGGGGCGCGCAGGTGGTCGGCTCTAAAATGTTTATTGAAGTCGGCAAGCAAGTTTCGGTAGCAGATTTATTGCGCGGGGTTGTCGTTCAATCCGGTAATGATGCTTCTATCGCATTGGCGGAAGCCGTGTCGGGTGCCGAAGAAATTTTTGCTGAAGAAATGAACCGCCGCGCCGCACAATTAGGGTTAACAAACAGCCACTTTAAAAATGCCACCGGATTGCCCGAAGAAGAACACTATTCCAGTGCGCGCGATATTGCCTTCTTATCGCAAGCGCTTATCTTAAATTTTCCCGACTTGTACCCGCTCTATGCCGAACGCGAATTTACCTACAATGAAATTCGGCAAGAAAATCGTAACGGCTTGCTTAGCGAATTTACCGGCGCCGATGGCATTAAAACGGGCTATACTAAAGCGGCGGGCTACTGTCTTGCTGCTTCTGCCAGCCAACAAGGGCGGCGTTTAATCGCGGTGGTAATGAAAACAAAATCAACGCGGGTGCGCGAATCAGAAACCAAAAAATTATTGACTTATGGCTTTAACCATTTTAATAATATCACTTTATTTTCCCGCAACGACCAACGCACCTTGCCGGTGTGGAGCGGTGCGGCAACAGAAGTCAGCGTGCAACCCGCAAGCGATGGCGTTTATACTTTGCCGCGTAGCGAGAAAGTCAGTGTACAATACTTTCCTCACCCGCAAGTTACCGCACCCGTTGCCGCCGGCGATGTATTAGGCGAGTTACAAGTCATCGTCAACGACAAAACCATTGACCGCGTCAATGTTGTTGCCGCCGAAGCAGTCGCCGCAGGTAGCCGCTGGACACAACTAGAGGATTTTATTAAAATTAATTGGCTCGGACATGGAAACAATGAAACAGTGCTTTCTCAATGGTAAAATTTTACCGCTCGAACAAGCGCACATTTCTCCGCTAGATCGTGGTTTTTTATTTGGCGACGGGGTCTACGAAGTCATTCCGGTGTATCGGCGGCAGTGTTTTTATTGGCACAAACATTTAGCGCGCTTAGCTGCCAGTTTAAAAAAAATTCACTTATCTTTTGATACTAACGAATTAAACGAATTAATTACACCAATCAAACAATTAATTGCCCAACTGCCGCAAACAGAACAAGCGGTCTATTTGCAAATTACTCGCGGGGTAATGCCGCAACGTCTATTACCAATCCCCGCCACCTGCACGCCGACAGTCTTTATCATCAGCCAAGCACAGGCACCGGTAGAAACACTAAAAATAACACAAGGGATTCGCTGCGCCAGTGCCGAGGATATTCGTTGGAGGCGATGCGATATTAAATCAATCTCATTACTCGGGGCAGCATTATTAACACCGAATGCAGATAGCGCGATTGAAGAAACCCTCATTTTTCGCAACGGTTTTTTAAGCGAAGGGTGTCGCAGTAATTTTATTGTCGTTAAAGAGGGCGCCTTGCATGTCCCCCTTGCCGATTCGCGCATGTTGAACGGTATTACCTATCAAGTCGTTTGCGATGTTGCCCGCGCTTGCGGTAGAAAAGTTATCGAAGGCGACATCAGCACCGCCGATGTTTTTGCTGCCGATGAAATATGGCTGACTTCCTCCACGCGCGAAATGTTACCTGTAGTTGCGTTAGACAAACAACCGATAGCAGATGGCGTGCCGGGTAAAGTTTTTCAACAAGTCTATGCAAAGTGGCGGCAGCATATCAACAGCGATGGCTGGCTGGATGTCTAACTTAAACAATAATATCGCCGCTCTTGCCCGCACGCAAGCACAACAAGCGTTGTTAGAAGATGTTGGCAGCGGCGATCTTTGTGCGCCGTTATTATCAACAGAGGTTACTACTGCACAATTAATTTGTCGACAGGCGGCAGTGTTGTGCGGACAATTATGGTTTGAAGAATGCTTTCGCCTGCAAGATGAAAACGCTGTATTTAAATGGTCGGTGGCAGAAGGAGACGATTTACGCATTGACGATAGCAGCGATAGTATTGATAACATCATCTGCCAAATTACCGCCACTGCCACCGCACTCTTAGCCGGCGAACGCAGTGCGATTAATTTTTTACAAACTCTGTCGGCAACGGCAACAGTCGCACGACAATGGCAACGGGCGGCGGGCGACAACGTTAAAATTATGGACACCCGCAAAACAATTCCCCTATTACGTCAAGCACAAAAATATGCAGTGCGAATTGGCGGCGCACACAATCAACGTTACGGGCTTTATGACGAAATTTTAATTAAAGAAAATCATATCCGTGCCGGCGGCGGTATTGCTGCCACGTTAAAAAAAGCACAGCAACTGACCGCAACCGCACCGCAAATAGAAGTGCGAAATAACGATGAATTACAACAAGCCGTCGCCGCCGGGGCGACCCGCATCTTGTTAGATAATTTCTCACTCGCGGCGACAAAAGCCGCCGTTGCCAGTGTGCCGGCGACGATAGAGATAGAGGCCTCCGGCAATGTTCAATTAGAAAATATTGCCGCACTGGTTGCTTGCGGTGTTGATCGTATTTCCATTGGCGCGCTCACCAAAAATATACAAGCGGTAGATTTTTCACTACAAGTCAATGACAATGAATAAACCGCCGCCGGCAAATATTATTCTAAGCGCCTGTGCCGGTAGCGGTAAAACCTACGCCCTCATCCAACGTTTGTTGCAACTATTAAAAGACGGCACCCCACCTGGGGAAATACTTGCCATTACCTTTACGCGCAAAGCCGCTGCCGAAATTCACGAACGCTTAATCCAAGCCCTGCAAGAACAAGCAAGCGCCGGCGAAGCATGGGCAAATACTTGCTTGCGGCGTCTGCTGTTAGCGGAAAACAGTATTGATGAATTAAATATTTTTACCTTCCACGGTTGGTTTGGGTTGTTGCTTGCCGGCAAACGTTGGTCAACGCAGTGGTACGGTCCGGCTGATATTTGCGAAGACGATATGGCACTGCGCGATGAGGCATGGCGCCGTTGGTTACAAAAAACAGAACGCCGCCCGCCGCCAGAGCTCGCAAAAATTTTAACGACTTGCTCTCCTTATACCTTGCGCCAACTCTTGACCGACAAGTTAGTTCACCATTACAATGCCTGGCGCTTACGTCCACAGCAAGAACTTGAAAAACCCGATACCACCGCAACACAAGCAAAAACGATTAATGCACTCAATAATTTTCTCGCCAATCAATTAACCGGCGCACCACAATATTATCAAAATGCCACAACTGCCGCCGCAAATTACGTGCAACAAGCAAACGCCGATACTTTTTTAAAACTACAAAAAGCTTTTTTTACCAATGGCGCGCGCCGCAAATTATTAGATAAACACGCCGAGAAAAAAGAATATTTGCCCGCATTAAATGCAGTCATTGAAGCCATCAGCGAACACGCGAGGGCAACCGCACGACTACGCGTGATTGAATTCAACCAACAAATTTGCATTCTTGCCGAAGAATATCTGCACGCGTTAGATGCGGTTAAAGATGAATTTCATCAAATGACGTTTGACGATTTAGAATACGAAAGTTATCGCGCCGTTTCCGCCTGCAACGATGTGAATACCTTGCTCTATCGC
This sequence comes from Pseudomonadota bacterium, assembly GCA_022600535.1. Taxonomy (GTDB): domain Bacteria; phylum Pseudomonadota; class Gammaproteobacteria; order Tethybacterales; family Persebacteraceae; genus JAHZKE01. The sequence continues at coordinate 9,039 of JAHZKE010000044.1, read as the reverse complement.
ATTAATCGCCGTTTCCGCCATATTTTAATTGATGAGTTTCAAGATACCAGCCCGTTGCAGTGGGAAATTATCCGCATCTGGCTAAACGCCGCCCACGGCAGCAGTGAGGCGCCTTCGGTTTTTATTGTCGGCGATATTAAACAAGCAATTTATCGTTTTCGCCACGGTGATGCACGGTTGCTCGCCGAAGCAACAACGTTTTTACAAAGCCGCTACGCCGCAACAATAGAACAAAAAAATGAATGCCGCCGGTGCGCTCCGCCATTAATAAATTTTGTCAACGCCGTTTTTCAAAATCTACTCCCCGACTTTGCCGCCCACACGGTAACCGCCGCCAATACGCATTTACCCGGGCGCGTAGAGTGGCGACCAATCAGCATCGCAAAAACAACTGCCCCGCGCGAAAATGCAATCCGCAACCCATTAAAGCACGCACGGGCAGAAGATCTGAAAATGCAACAATGGGCACAAACGATTGCCGCAGACATAAAAAAAATAGTCGGCGGTTGGCGTATTGGTGCCAATGATAACGCCTGCCTTGCCACTGCAGAAGATATTTTAATCTTACTGCCGCAATTTACCCATGTTGCCTTATTACGCAACGCCTTGCAACAACAAGGGCTACCGTGCCGTGCGCGCGGCGGGAATGTTAGTTTTGCCCACGCCTTTGCCTGTCAAGACATTGTTGCATTGGCAACGGTTTTGCTCGCGCCGGAAAATAGCGTCTCACTGGCACAAGTATTAAAATCCCCCCTGTTCGCATTGAGCGAAGAATCTTTCAGCACGTTGCTGGCAACAGAAAGTGGCGGCAAAAACAATTTATGGCAACAGTTACTCAACAGCCGACAGGCAGAAATAAAAACCATCGCCGAAAAATTAAAACAATGGCGCCAATGGGTCGGTGCCGGCATTCTACCCGCGCATGATGTACTGGTACGCATTTTTAACGACGGCGATATTTTAGCGCGTTATCGTGCGGCGGTTGCCCCTTCTTATCGCCAACAAGTCACTGCCGATTTATCGGCATTGTTAGATTTTTCGCTCAGCAACAATGGCGGCAAGCAACCTTTATTATGGCAATTTATTGAGGCATTGAGCGACACCCCTGTTGCCGCCGAAAATACCAGCGCGGGCATTCGTTTAATGACGGTACACGGCGCAAAAGGATTAGAAGCGCCGATTGTCATCCTTGCCGATTGTAGTTTTGATAAAAAACATCGCGGCGGTAAAAGCGGCGTGAACCTGTTAATTGATTGGCAACCGAACGCAGCCCAGCCAGAACGTTTTATTTTTCTCCCCTCTGCCGAAAAAAATGCCTACGAAGATTTGTTAATACAAGAAGCCGAACAGCAAGAACACGAGCTCAATAATTTATTTTATGTTGCCTTGACGCGCGCCCAACAAGGATTAGTCGTTTATTCTTTTGCCGACAGCGACAATACACGCATTACCGAATTACAGCAAGCCATGACCGCATTGGGCACCAACGGCGCCAACAACGCCCCCCCCTCCGACAATACTCTAATAGAAATCGGAGACGATCTAACGGCAACGCGGTTAGCTACGACAACAACAAGTGCGGCGCCGACGATCACCACCGTGCCGGCAGCAAGCACTCCGAACGCTCAACAAACGCAGGCGATGGATGCACAACGTGGCAGTATCTTGCACCAATTAATTGCCTTAATGCTCAACGGTTACGACGATGCACAAATCAACAAACTCGTTGTTGCCGACCCCGCCTTATTACAAGAAGCAAAACAATTACTGCAAAACGAACAATTACAACAGTTGCTGCAACACGCCAAAAGTTATGAAACAGAAGTAGAGTTTATTAATAATGGTGTATTATTACGCATTGATTTATTAATTATTCTTGCCGATCGCGTTTGGATTATTGATTATAAAACCGGCAGCGGCTCCCTACAACGCTATCAACAACAAATGAACTCTTATCGTGCCGTCATTACCGCGACCTATCCGCAACTTTCAGTACAAGCGGCTTTTATTACCCCGCAAGGTTTTGTTGAACATGCCGCTTAATAATTTCTACCAATGAGTGAAAAAATTGAACAGTGGTTAGCGCAATATGCGCGCCCGCCCAGTGAAATCAATTTGGGATTAGCGCACTTACAGCAAGTGCGCCAACAAATGCAACTGACACTACCACAACCGCTTATTACCGTCGGCGGCACCAACGGCAAAGGGTCAGTTTGTCATTTATTGGCGGCGATCTTAACTGCCGCCGGGTTTCGGGTTGGTTGTTATTCGTCGCCCCATATTTTTCATTTTTCTGAGCGCATTAAAATTTGTGACATTGAAGCCGACAACGATTTAATTTTACAAGCATTAATAACCACCTCGACCGCCGCACAAGTCGCAAATGCCGAACTCACCTATTTTGAATTAACCACCTTAGCCGCCGCACACTTATTTGCCGCCGCCGCTTGCGATATTGTTATTTTAGAAGTGGGCTTAGGCGGGCGCTTAGATGCAGTTAATCTTTTTGATGCTGATGTTGCCGTCATTACCAACATTGGCATTGACCATATAGAATTTTTAGGCGACACCCGCGACAAAATTGCCATAGAAAAAGCAGGAATTGGACGGGCGGATAAACCCCTGGTTGTCGGCGATCCGGCGCCCCCGCCAGCACTGATGACAACGCTTGCTGAAAAAAAAGTTAACGCTTATTATATCGGACAAGATTTTTCTGCCGAAGGCGGACGTTTTTGGAATTACAACGGTCGCCAACACCGTTTCGCGAATTTGCCGCAATCGGCCTTAACCGGCGCCCATCAAAGAGAAAATGCCGCCACTGCCTTATGTGCCTTAGAATGTTTAGCGCCAGAATACTGGCCCGGCAGTGGTGCCATCCGCCGCGGTTTGCATACCGTCGCCCTACCGGGGCGGGCGCAGATTTTACCCGGACAACCCGTTACCGTATTAGATGTTGCCCATAACACCGCCGCTGCCATTGCCTTAGAACAACAATTATTTGATATGGGATATTTTCCCCGCACCACTGCCGTATTCGGAATGCTGGCACGCAAAGATATTGATGGCTTTGTTGGCGCACTCAACCGCCGTATTGACCACTGGCATGTTGTGCAACCTACCGATGGCGATCTCAGTGCCGCCGCCCTTGCCGAGCGGGTGCGCAGCACTGGTGCTGCGGTAACAGCACACGATACCATTGCCGCTGCCGTGCGTGCTGCACACGCCGATAGCGGTGATAATGGTAGAATCGTTATTACTGGATCATTTTTAACAGTATCTGACTTTCTTCTCTACAAACAAAATGGCTAAAGCATCTACAATACTTAAATCACGGGAACAAGAAGAAGCCGCAAAAGAGTTACGCAAACAACAAGAAAAACTGTTGCGCCATCGCTTACTCGGTGCTTTGGTTATTTTCTTGGCTGCCTTCTTTCTCTGGGAAATTGGCGGCGTACTGCCGCCGCAACAAATCTTGCGCGAAGTTCCGGCAGCAGAAACACTTTTTCCCGAAGAAGAATTTTTTGCAATTAAAAAATCAACTCGCGAAGATATTGAAGAAAATAATGTTGAAGACGCGCTTGAAGATGTCGTTGAAAATGTTGAAGTGGTTGAAGAAATTATTGCGAAAGAAATGATTAGCGAAGAGGAGATTGCCGAGGCTGTTATTGAAGACAGTATGACGATGGAAACAGAAACGATAGAGACGACAGAAGCGGAAACAACAACTGCCGATGTTGTGGTTGAAGAAGAGATTAGCGAAGAAATCCCTGCCCTCACGACCGAGGACACGCCGACTGCAGAGCCCGCGACCAAGGCAACAACCGACAGCGAATTTGTCGTGCAAATTGGAGCGTTCAAAGAACGACAACGCGCCGATACCATTATGGCAAAAATCAAACAACGCGGATTAGCGGCACATCAAAAAAACATCACCCGCAATGGCGTAGAACTCTGGCGCGTGCGTATTGGTCCCTACTCCACCCGTGTAACTGCCGAAAAAGAACAAAAAGTTCTGGTTGAGTTAGGTTTTCCCCACACTCAGATTCTCACTCTACCTGCGAATCATTAAACAATTTTTCTCAAATAAAATAAGCAATGCAAACAGAAAACTGGATTGACCTCATCATTTTTATCATTGTTTTTATCTCCTTGGTCGCGGGAGCATGGCGCGGTTTATTTGTTTCCGTTTTTAGCATTCTCGCTCTCATTCTTGCCGTCATTGTTACCTATACAAAAAGCGATCTTCTTTTAACAACAGCACTTGCTCTTTTTGGCGATACCCCATTTACCTCCGTTGCCGCCACGGGAACAACTTTTATTGTTGCTTTTTTATTTTTCGGAATCTTAGGACGACTGATTGCCAATAGTCTAAAAAAAATAGATTTCATTGGAGTCAATTTAGGCGGTGGTGGTCTCTTTGGCTTCCTGCGTGGTATTTTGCTGTGTTCTTTACTGATCTTATTGTTAAGTGCCACCGGCATTGATAGAAGCACCGCGTGGGCAACGTCGCAAACAGTGCCTCTCTTGGGGAGCGTGATGAAAAGTTTTGTACAACTGCCGTTCATGGCAAATTATCGCGGTTGGGTACAGTTTGATTCCCAACAACGTCCGCGCTTAGTATTAGAGAGGCCAAATTTACCAACCGCATTGCCGCAAGAAGAAAAGAAAAAAAAGAAAAAGAATAGAAAGGAAAAAGAAAATAATGACGAAGACACTGCACATCCACTGCCCCAAGTCAACCAATTAAAAAAACGTAAGAAAGATTATAATGAAATAATTGAAACTTTGGCCAGCGTCGTCGCCGTTCCTTCTCCAGCGTCCAAGGCGAATAAAAGCCGAGTGAAAGACCAGGAACCGGAAAGTTTAGAAGAAATCCTTAGGGAACTCCGGCAAGTATTTTATGCAACAAGCGACTACAGCGAAACCGATCCTGATAAACCTTGCACGGATAATGAACCTTGTTCAGAAGACACGAAAAAATGACAATCCCATTAACTACATTAAAAGAGATCTTAATAGAAGGAAAGTGCCAAGATTTAGTGGTACTGCCGACAGCCAAACAATCCGGCGGTTTATTCACGCATATTATTATCACCACTGCCAGCTCTGCCCGCCACGCGATGGCATTGGCAAATCGTGTGCTCAAAGCACAGAAAAGTGCCGGCAAGAAAAAAAGTAATATTGAAGCATCGGAAGAGCGCGAATGGGTATTGATTGATTGCGGCGATATCATTGTCCACATCATGCAACAGGAAGCACGCGAACGCTATCGCTTAGAAAATTTGTGGGCTTTTGAGGACCGCTCCAATTGAAAAAACTTCGCTTAATCGTCGTTGCAACCCGTCCGCCGGCATGGCTTAGCACTGCCGAACAATTTTATAGCAAACAGTTACAACGTTTTGAATTGGCAATTACCGCTATTCGCCCTTCTACAAAAGAAAAAGAAGCAACCTTAATTTTAGAAAAATGTCCGCCGGCTACGCACTTAATTTTACTAGACGTGCGCGGCAAAGCCCTCAACAGCGAAACTTTTGCCACGACTGTCGGCAATTGGTTACAGCAAACCACTCCCGTACTCGTCATTGCCGGTGCCCACGGTGCCGCACAACGCCTCTCTGACACCGCCAATGAAGTGCTCTCCCTGTCGGCGCTGACTTTTCCACATGCACTTGCCCGTTTAGTATTAGTAGAGCAGTTGTTTCGTGCCGATTGTATTTTACGCAACCATCCTTACCCGCGCTAAAACAAAATTAACTAATTGCCGTTTCTTCTTGTCGCTGTTCTTGTACCAATTGGCGATAACGTTGAAATAAATCTTGTACGCGCAATACCCCAATTAATGCATGACTGCTATCCACAACCGGAATGATTGTCTCGTCAATCGCTGCAATTTTTTTCATTGCCACGGTTAATGTATCACTATTGGTCAACAAAATTTTCCCATTACCGTGACGAGTAATCGCTTGTTGCAAGGTCAGCGGTGCGGTCTGTGTTTGTACTAGTCCTATCGCGGTTACCAACGACAGAGAACCGCCATAATAACCGTTTTCTTTAAGTAAATAAATAACAGCGCGCTTGTTTTGCACCACCTGCGCAATCGCTTCGGACAACAACGTTGTCGGCGCAAGCGCAACGATATTCGTCGCGACTGGCTTGAGCAATGGCGCAATGGTATCCGTGGTTAATCGCCACTCATCATAACGCAAGCGAATATCCACTCCACGTTGTGCCAGTTGCAAATCATAATAAGATTGACCGCCTAATTTCGCGGTGGTTTGTACGGCAACGGCGATCGTTATTGCGGCGGCAATTGCCACCGGATAATTCCCCGCTAATTCCAGCGTGAACAAAATCGCGGCAACCGGCGCACCCAGAACCGGAGCGGTTAGTGCCATCATCCCGCATAAAACAACCACTGCCACAGGAAGTGTGGCAGAAAGATCGGGAATAAAGACCGCGGCGGCATTGAAAAAAAACAACCCCGCCAACGCACCAATAGAGAGCGTCGGGCTGACCACACCGCCGGCAAAGCCGGCTCCCAAACAAACAATAGTCGCCGCCACTTTGGCAAAGAGTAGAAATGTCCCTTCAGAAAAAGGCATGCCATTGACCGCTTGTTGTAATAATAATTTACCGCCGCCGGCAATTTCCGGCATTGAAAACGCCAACGCCCCCGCGGCTAACCCTGCCAACGGCAGACGCACGAATAATGGCACACCGCGACAGCGTTGGGAAAACCAAAAAATTCCACGTAAATATAAAAAAGCGAGCCCGCCAAAAACAAAGCCCATCACAATAAAAAACAATACCAGCAACGGATGATGCGTTGCCATTGGCGGTAACTCTAAGAATAAGGGGCGATTAAACACACCGATGGAGACCGAATATCCCACCACCGCACTCACGGCTACGGGGGTAAAGGCACGCAAGGAATAAGAGCGCAAAACCACTTCATGCACAAAAATTAAAGCGGTAAACGGGGCATTAAATGCTGCTGCCACTGCGGCGGCAACGCCGCAAGCAATAGTGATGCGCGGCGGCAACAAGCGGGTCACGCCGACTAAAGCGCCCCCTAAATGCGCGACCGGACCATACTGACCAACAGAAGCACCGCCCGTTAGCGCAATAAAAGAAGCAGCACTTGCCAATAAATGATGACGCAAACGGTGCGTCCCACCGCGTTGTGCTTGTAAGACAATATCTGCCAACCCTAAAAAAACACCACCGGGAAGGTGACGCGCAATGAGGGCACAAATTAAACCCGCCGCTATCGGCAACAATAATAATGCAATCCCGCCCGACTGTTGCCAACCGCCCGCCCAAACGGCACCGTCAATAAAAAGAATACCCGCACACGCCGCCAACGCACCGATAATAGCGGCAACAAATAATACAGCAATAATTGTTTGCAAACGACTTTATTTTTTATTTCCCAAATTTATTGAGGCGGAAAGTAAACCACATCCGTCGCAGTGTGTCATTTCCCAAATAAAAGTGATGAAAAAGAGCTGCCAAAACATGAGCAGCAATCAATCCCAAAATAATATGAGCACCTAACTCATGCCACTGTCGCAGTTGGGTAACATTTTCATTTAGAAATGGAACCGCGCCAAACAACCCTCTATATTCGCTCCCGTCAACTAATCGTGGAATTCTAAAACCGAAAAAATAAACACTACGGTCAAACATTTGTTGCATGATGATCCCTCCGAATGCCTGCACCACCACCGTTAAATACAGCAACCAATGTACCCAAAATGATAATAGCCGCATCATGAAAACATCGATTAGTGGTTGCACTTGCAGGTTAATGAGCCGCCACAAAATACGAAACATTGTTAAAACTAAAACCGCGATTCCAATTTGTTTGTGTGTATCAATAATAAACGGCATTTTTTCCCCGCGCGGTAAAGAATCTGAATATTTGCCCGAAACAAATAAACCTGCGATTAACAAAAACAATAGCCAATGCAACAAAATAGTTAGCCAACCAAATTGATGTCGTTTATTAAAAAATCCCATGTTTCACTCCTATAAAAAAAGGATTATAACAAAGACAACCTGCTTTACAATAGACTAAACACATCCTTTGAGGAGGTCCGTTCGCTTCTTTAACTTGTTAATGACTGCCAACAATAAGCCGAATAAAATAAAGCCCCCCGCCGGCAACCCCGCGGCAACAAACCCGCTGGAGGCAGGAAACAACTGAAATGTAGCAACTGCACCGGTGGCAAAAAACTCGCGCAAGAATGCCAACAACACCAACACTGCCGTCATGCCAATGCCGCTGGCAGCACCGTCAATGGCAGCGGCAAGCGGTTGCTGTTTTCTGGCAAATAATTCTAATCGTGCTAATACGGCGCAGTTGGTAATAATTAAAGGCAGAAAAATCCCTAATTGTCGGTGCATGTTTGCCGCTTCTGCTGCCATCGCTAAATCCAATAGCACCACCGCCGATGCCGTAAGCAATAACAACACCGGTAGGCGCACGGCATCCGGCACTTGATGCCGTAATAATGCAACCACCGTGCCAGTACTCATCATCACCAATGTTGTCAACACTCCCAAGGTCAGCGCTGCCGATACCGACACACTCACTGCCAACATCGGACACAATGCCAACAGACGCACCGTTACTACATTTTGTTGTAACGCGGCTGCCGTGGCAATCGGAAAAACTGCACTTGTCATCTCACGATTATAATGTATTTAAGGAATGCCGCCTATGCGCAGCTGCCCGCCAAACAAAATAAAATAATCATTGCGCGGTGAAATTCCCCGCCGTTGTTCGCCGGCATAAATAGTAAAATGACCATCGCCATCCGCATTTTCTTCATCATCTAACCAATAACAAAAATGCTGAATATCTTCTGCCGCGGTCCGTTGGTCTGCCAAAACAACCGGCGGCGAAAGTGCCACCGTCCCCGCCAATGCCATCGTCATCCCGCTTGCACACGCCACCCGTGGCAGGGGAGCGGCACTATAAATCAACAATGCCTGCACTTGCTCAAATACGGTTTGCTCTCCTCCCAATAAGGG
>JAHZKE010000043.1 GCA_022600535.1 Pseudomonadota bacterium | reverse complement strand
TATCATCTAACACGCTAATGGTGCATTGGGGCAGTTGCGCTTGCAGTAAGCGAGCAAATGCCAACCCCGCTAAACTACCGCCGATGATACCAATATCGCAGTGTTGTTTTAGTTGCCGCGCATCCATGCGCGAATTTCCTGCGGTAATTTGGGGGCGCTGGCGGTGAGTACTTCTTGCCCTTGGCGAGTAATGAGAACATCATCTTCAATGCGAATGCCAATCCCGCGCAGTGCCGGGGGAATATCGTCTTCATCGGGAATATACAAACCGGGTTCTATGGTCAGCACCATTCCCGGACGCAAACAACGGGAGTTCCCGTTTGCTTCGCGAACACTGCCGACATCGTGCACATCCATACCGAGCCAATGCCCGAGGGAGTGCATATAAAAACGCCGATACGATTGTTTGCGTAAAATAGTATCCGCACTGCCGCGGCATAGTTTTAACGCGCGTAATCCTGCGACCAATTTTTTAGTCGCGATGGTTTCTAATTTTTCTAATGAAACGCCGGCAACGGCAGCGCGCAACGCACTTTTTTGTGCCGCCAATACCACCGCATAAACCTCGCGAAAACCGCCCTGCCAAACTCCATTTTGCGGAAAGCAACGGGTAATATCACCAGCATAGCCGGCAAATTCGCAACCGGTATCCACTAAAACCCCTTGTTCTGCTTTAATGCGGGCGTTGTTGTGGCGATAATGTAATACGCAGGCATTTTTTCCGGCGGCAACAATCGGGGCAAAGGCATGTTCGCCGCCGCCGCTGCGATAGCGGTGGATAATCGCGGCTTCTATTTCGTGTTCGTAACGCGCCCCGGCAGCGGCAGCTTGCATTGCCGCCATTGCACCGGCGGCAGATAAGGCAGCGGCATGGCGCATTTGGGTTATTTCGTATTCGTCTTTAATCAGCCGCATTTCATCTAACAACGTGCTGACATCAACTAAGGTATGCGGAAAGCGTGCGCCCCTGCGGTTATTGGCGCGGCGCTGTTGCATGCCGCCGATAATTGTGTTGTCCAGAGCCGTATCGCTCCCCGGGATATAAAACAGGGTTTCGTAACGCGCGGCGTGTTCGGCAAGAAACGGGGGGAGGCGTTCAATATCAGCGGTGTCGGCAATTGCCAGCTGACGTTTAGCGGTTTTCGCGTGCAAGCGTTTGCCTTCCCAGCGGGCAGCGTGGGCATCGGGAGCGCGACAGAGAAAATACTCATTAGTGAGTTCGCCATTATCGGCAGTGAGAATTAACGCCGTGTGCGGTTCAATGCAACCGCTTAAATAATATAAATAACTATTGTGCCGATAAGGAGCATAGAAAGTATCGCGACTGCGTACTGCTTCGGCAGTGGCAGTGATAACGACAATACCATTTTTTATTTTTTTTGCCAGTGCTTGTCGCCGGTGGGCAGTCGCGGCGGTGGCAGTCGTTAAGATTGTTGCCACGGCAATCCGCGCATCCGCCAACCATTGACGGTATTGCGTTGCTGCTTATCGTCTAAATCGCCTTCAAACCCTTCTAGTACATTATAGGCGCGATAGCCGATACCGGCGGCGGCAGTCGCCGCATAATGAGAACGGGCGCCACTGCGGCAAATAAATAATACCGGGGTTTCGGGCTTGATGTGTTGTTGTAATTGTGCTAAAAATTGCGGATTAATTTGCATATCCGGAAACATCAACCATTCTATTTCTATCGAATCGGGAACGCGTCCGACATAGGCGAGTTCGGGAGTAGTGCGTACATCTACAATAACCGCAGCACCGGCATTTTGTAAGGTATGTGCCGAAGCGGGCGTCAGTGCACCACTATATTCTACTTCAGAAGCAGTATCGGCGGCAGCATTAAAAATATCTTCCGGTAACATGATTTATTTATAGGTGGTAGGCCGTCAGGGGCTCGAACCCTGGACCAACGGATTAAAAGTCCGCTGCTCTACCAACTGAGCTAACGACCCCAAAAAACGCATTTTAACACGAATGACAAGTTAAAAACGTGTAATTTATATGCAGTGCACACAAGATTTGCATTTATAATGCAAAATTGTTATAATTTTAGCACTCTATCGTATAGAGTGCTAATTACAGGGAACCCAATGACAGTATTAACAACATCCACCATGGCAACACTGCCGTCTATTAGCGACCGCTTGAGTGCTTATATTAGCGCCGTTAACGCCTTTCCGATTTTATCGGAAGCGGAAGAACAGCGATTAGCATTGTGCCTGCAAGAAGAAAATGATACCGAAGCGGCACGTCAGTTAGTGCTGGCAAATTTACGTTTGGTCGTGAGTGTGTCGCGTAGCTATAGCGGTTACGGCTTGAACCAAAGTGATTTAATCCAAGAAGGAAATTTGGGGTTATTAAAAGCAGTGCGTAAATTTGACCCGCAACGCGGAGCGCGCTTAGCAACATTTGCAACGTATTGGATTAAAGCAGAAATGCAAGAATTTATTGTTCGTAACTGGCGGCTTGTTAAAATTGCCACCACCAAAGCGCAACGTAAATTATTTTTTCATAAAGGGCGGTTGTTGAAAAAAAACACCGGCGCAGCAGCCGATAATGCTGCACTGGCGAAAGAACTCAATGTGAGTGCCGAGGAGGTGGTAGAAATGCGCCAGCGGTTGCACAACACCGATATGGTGGTGATGTCGGAGACCGATGATGACGAACATCCTGGTGCGGATACTCACCTTAAAGATGAATCAGGTGTTTTGGGGGTGGAAGACGCGTTAGAAGAAAAATCCAAACGGCAAGCATTAACGCAGGCATTCGGTAGCATTAACGCGCGTGAGCGTGATGTTTTATCTGCCCGCCGCTTGCAAGACCCTCCCAGCACATTACAAGAGTTGGCGAAAAAACATGGGATTTCTATTGAACGGGTGCGGCAGATAGAAGGCATTGCTTTCAAAAAAGTAACCGCAGCAGTGCGGCAAAATTTACTTTTAGAAACTGAACCCGCGTGAGCGACGCACAACTCACCCTGCTGCGGCACGGGAAAAGTGTTTGGAATCAAGAAAATCGTTTTACCGGTTGGGTGGATGTTGATTTAGCCGAAGCGGGACGACAAGAAGCCGCCGCCGCCGCCGCCGCAATGAAACAAGCGGGGTTACACTTTAATGCCGCTTATGCTTCGCACTTAAAACGCGCCTTGGCAACGTTGTGGGTAGTGTTAGAAGAAATGGAACTGATGTGGCTGCCGCAGTGCAGTGATTGGCGCTTGAACGAACGTCATTACGGTGCATTGCAAGGGTTAGATAAAACAGAAACAACGCAAAAATACGGCGAAGAACAAGTGCGGCAATGGCGCCGCAGCTACGCCGTGCCACCGCCACCGACAACCGAGGCATATACCACCGCCGCCGGTATTGTTGCTCCCGCTTCCGAGAGTTTAAAAGATATTATTCCGCGGGTGCAGGAAGTGTATCAGCAGCGTATCGTGCCTTTATTGCAACAACAACAAAGTGTGTTAATCGTCGCCCACGGTAATTCGCTACGTGCCTTAATGAAAATCATAGAAGGCATTAGCGATGAAGCGATTATGCAAGTGGAAGTGCCGACAGCAACCCCGCACTGTTACCGCTTAGATAGCAAGTTGCAGTGCGTAGATAAAACGATACTCAATAGAAACTAAGACCAGAATCTAAGACGGTTAAAACGGCGCTGAGATACTGCGAATATTAATCGCTTTGAATTGTCCTTTTTCTTGCCCCGGGGCAATTTCAAATTCCATCACATATTTACGATGCGTGATTTTACTTAAATCAATGTCTTTATCAATGATTTCAGAATCATGGAAAAATATCGTGCCGTATGGGGTACGTTCGTCGCGATAATCCGTGCGCCACAACTCACTCTCTAATGTTTTTTGATAACGAAAGAAGCCGTAATTTTTAACCAGATCGTACGATAAACAAATGCCGCGGACGTATGAATTAACCTCGCCCCATTCGGCATCGCTGTTTTGCGACTTGATTGGCAATAAGTTGGGGATGAGATAACCTGATACATACGAATCGGCTTCGCGCCGCAGGGCACCAGAGGAATTACTAAAGGCGACGGCTTCGACACGACGCCCTTTATTTTGTAGCGCACGAATCACTTGAACAAAATCGCCATCGCCGGTAACCAATAGCACGCGATCTAAATTTTCCGATTGTGCCAGCGCATCAACAGCGAGATCCATATCAATATTACTTTTCCCGACTTTATTGCCTTCATCGTCTTCGTACCAGCGCACTTCTTTAATAATCACCTTATAGCCCAAATCATGCAAAACTGAATGAAAACGTTGCTGCCCGATGCGATAGTCGTTATCCACTTCAGAACGTTGTGGATCGTAACTGACATAAGCATTTAAGCGTAGGAGTTGCGCCGCATTGCGCGAGGCGAACTTACGTAATACGTCGTAGCGCATGCCGTAGCCCCCATTTAATATAATGTTAGAAACGTCAATAAAGACGCCTGTTTTTAAACCACGTTGTGATAATTGCGGATACGACATAATGAGTAGATTTTTAAAGTGAGAAAGAACAGAACATAAATAAATTTGCGAGTAGTGAACAAAATTGTCCAACAGAAGAGGCGCGTTTGCTATTCAGAGGGGCGCAGTTGTGGAAATAAAATGACGTCGCGAATTGCCGCTTGGTCGGTTAGTAACATGACGAGGCGATCAATACCAATGCCGCCGCCAGCATTGGGGGGCAACCCGCATTCTAATGCGTGAATATAATCGGCGTCATAGTGCATGGCTTCTAAATCGCCAGATTCTTTTTGTTCTGCCTGTTGTTGAAAAATAGCGGCTTGGGCTTCGGGGTCATTGAGCTCCGAAAACCCATTAACTAACTCACGACCAGCAATAAATAATTCAAAACGTTCGGCAAGGTGCGGTTGTTTGTTGCTCCGTTTTGCCAGTGGCGATGCCCCCGCGGGATAGTCCACGAGAAAAGTCGGTTGTATTAATAAATGTTCTGCTATTTTTTCAAATAGTAATAATTGTAATTCTTCTACAGGTGAATCATCAATCTGTTGCACGCGCTCGCCTTCTTGTGTGGCGAGTTGCTGCAAGAGAAAATCTTTTTGTTGTAACTGTTGTTCGCTAAATTGGGGCTGATGCGCTAACAGGGCTTGTAATGGTGACAAACGGGCAAAGGGACGTTGAAAAGAAATATCCTGCCCTTGATAATTAATGGTTTCACCGCCAGTGATATGTACGACTAAACCGTGCAATAATTCTTCAACAAAGTTGAGGTAACTTTCGCAATCTTCATAAGCGGCGTTAAACTCCAACATGGTAAATTCTGGATTATGACGCGGGGACAGCCCTTCGTTACGAAAATTTTTGTTAATTTCAAATACCTTTTCAAATCCGCCAACAATCAGACGCTTGAGATGCAACTCTTGGGCAATGCGTAAATAAAAATCGTGCCCCAGTGCATTGCAATGCGTAACAAACGGACGCGCCGCCGCCCCGCCGGGGATATTTTGTAAAATCGGGGTTTCGGCTTCTAAGTAGCCGCGGTCGTGAAAAAAATCACGTAAATAGCGCACCGTTGCAGAACGGCAAGCAAATACATTGCGTTCTTCGGGGTTGGTCATTAACGAGACATAACGTTGACGGTAGCGGATTGCAGGATCGGTTACGCCGTGAAATTTTTCCGGTAACGGCTGCAATGCTTTGGTGAGTAAGCGCAAGGAAGTCGCGCGAATTGTCAGTTCATCGGTTTTGGTTTTAAATAGCGTACCGCACACGCCGATAATATCGCCTAAATCCCAATCTTCGGCAGCAGCAAGCTCGTCAACGGCGAGATTTTCTATTTTGTTGTTAAAAAATACTTGAATCCGCCCCGACATATCTTGCACGGTCAAAAAAGTGCTTTTCCCCATATTGCGCTGCAACATAATACGGGCAGCAATGGTAACAGTTATCGGTGCATCGGCAAGCTGTTCGCGTGATTGTTCGCTGTAGGTAGCAAGTAAATCACCTGCTAAGTGTTGGCGCCGAAAGTCATTTGGGTAGGCGTCCCCTTGTTGGCGTAATGCGTGTAATTTATTAATACGCGCAGTACGAATATCATCAGACATGCTGGTAATTATTATAAAAAGAAAAAAATAAGAATGTTAAAATATATACTCTAATTTAACACGATTCATCAATGTGTTTATTGTAGCGTATATCATTAAAATATTTTAATAAGTTGCAACTTATTTTAGCAGTCAACAATATTAATTGGCACTTCTACAACATTTGTCGCCAATCCGCCGCGGGCGGTTTCTTTGTATTTATCCTTCATATCGCGTCCGGTTTCGCGCATGGTTTTGATTACTTTATCTAACGATACAAAGTGCGTGCCATCGCCAGCAAGGGCTAAACGCACCGCGTTAATGGACTTGTTTGCCCCCACCGCATTGCGCTCAATACAGGGGATTTGCACCAAACCGCCGATGGGGTCGCAAGTGAGCCCTAAGTTGTGTTCCATGGCAATTTCGGCGGCATTTTCAACCTGTTGCGGAGTCGCCCCGCTAACCTCGGCAAGCCCGGCAGCCGCCATAGAGCAAGCCGAACCGACCTCGCCCTGACATCCGACTTCGGCACCGCTGATAGACGCATTTTCTTTATACAGCGAGCCGATGGCAGCCGCGGTAAGCAAAAAGCGCACCACTCCGTCTTCATTCGCGCCGTGTTGGTGGTGCCAATAATAATGCAACACGGCGGGCACAATACCGGCAGCGCCATTGGTTGGTGCAGTCACTACCCGACCACCGGCAGCATTTTCTTCATTTACCGCAATCGCGTAGGCATTAACCCAATCAATCACCGCTAACGGATCTTGTTGTTTATTTGCATTGCAGCATAGGCGGCGATACAAAAACGGGGCACGGCGCTTCACTTGTAAGCCACCGGGGAGGATTCCTTCATTGGCAAAACCACTTTTCACGCATTCTTGCATCACCTGCCAAATTTCTAATAAGTCGCGCCGAATCTCTTCTTCCGGGCGCAGTGCCTTTTCATTTTCCAGCATTAAACGGCTAATACTGTAACCCGTTTGCTCGCACAATGCCAGTAATTCTTTACCGCTGCTGTAGGGATAGGGAATTGTTTTTGTCGGGGCAGCAATGACGGGTTTTTCGGCATCTTCTTCGTCCACAACAAAACCGCCGCCGATAGAATAATAAGCGCGGGTAACCAGCTCGCTGCCATCGGCAGCAAAAGCACGAAAAATCATTCCATTGGGGTGGTAGGGCAATGATTTACGTTTGTGTAAGATTAAGTCGGTCGCTTCGTTATAGGCAACGCTATGCTGCCCGAGTAAATTTAAACGCTTTTCATTGCGGATGGTGTCCAGTCGTGCCTGAATTGTCGCGACATTTAAGGAGTGCGGCAATTCGCCCTCTAACCCCAATAACACCGCTTTTGTGGAACCATGCCCGCGTCCAGTCGTGCCGAGGGAGCCGTACATTTCGGCACGCACTCGGTGCACCTGCGACAAACTGCCGGCATCGGCAAGCGATTGCACAAAACGGCAACTGGCAACCATGGGCCCTACTGTGTGCGAGCTGGAAGGACCAATGCCGATTTTAAATAATTCAAAAACACTGACTGTCATAAACGCTATTGTATAGAGTAATCAATCGTTTCGCCACTAATTAGCAATTCTTTTCGTCTTGCGGACAAATACGCCCCCCACCGCGGATAAAGGCGGCGATGCCCGAGGGCGACATAACGCGTTGCTTCGCGAAAATGGTAGCGATTGAGCAAACCGCTAATGCGAAAAATTTCTTTGCCATCTTCAAAAAAAATCACCCCGGGGCGATAGGAAATATTAAGCTGGCGGGCAAATTCTGCCATAGACATTGGCGCCCCGGCGGGGGTGATAATTTGCGTATTGGCGCGGGCATCAAAACGCACAACCGTTATTTTTTGCAATTCGGCGCGGACATCGGGCTGATTGAAAACACGCTCATGCACCCAATCGCATTCATCGCAAGTGGCATCCTCCCAAATCAACATCAACGGACCTTGCACATTAGATAAATCAGTAAGCGCAGAAAAATCAGGATGGGCGCGCAACCGATAAGGCGTGTTGGCGGGAGTGTGTTGGTTGTATTCGGTGAGCGACATTCGGCGATAGGCGGCATCCTTGACATAATTGAGCGCGTGGCGCAGGGCGGCGGGGGAGCGATAGCCGCTCACCGTAAGCGCAGCGCTACCGCCGGCATCAATAAAAAGCAAAGTCGGAGTGTACTGCACGCCAATATTGCGGGAAAATTGTTTTTCGGTGGTGCTATTGCCTTGATAGTTCACCTCACGCTGCCCGCGAATATTAATCTCTACGCTATCAAAATGTTGGCGAATAAACTTTTCATTATCGCCCTCGGCAGAAAAAGAATCACTCAACATTTTCGCGCAATACGGGCAATTATCTAAGTGAAAAAACAGCAGTAAATGTTTATTTTCTTCGCCCGCTTCTGCCGCATCCTCCTCTATCTCTAAAAAGCTATTTTTAAACCACTCAGGAATTTTAAAACTTTCCGTGCCAATAGATTTCCCCTCTGCCGCAACGGCAACAGCAGCAAACCACACAGCAACCAAAAAGAAAAGAACACGAGAAAACATAAAATACATTATAAACCTTTTTTTGCTAGTGCGCTACTTCGTTTTTACTAAAACAGGAATTGATTATAAATGATAAAATGCTGATTTATTAGTAGAATAATCATTTATTTAGTAATAACAAATAGCATAAAAACAACAACAAGCAAAACACAAACAAACTGGGATACGGTCATTAATATGAAACAACAAGCAAAAGAATATCTGCAACAGGCATTAGATAATCCCAACGCAGATTTTCGCGCCGGGCAATGGGAAAGCATTGAACAATTACTAAATAAAAAGCGTGTTTTGGTCGTGCAGCACACCGGTTGGGGGAAAAGCATGGTCTATTTTCTTGCGGCAAAGTTATTGCGTGAGCAGGGGGAGGGTCCAACCCTGTTAATTTCGCCCTTACTTTCGCTCATGCGTAACCAACTGGAAGCAGCGGCAAAAATAGGATTAGTCACGCGCACAATTAACAGCACGAATCCTAATGAGTGGATACAAATTGAAAAAGAATTAGCCGCGAACGAAGTGGATATTTTGTTAATTTCCCCTGAACGTTTAGCAAATGAAAAATTTGTCCAAAACACATTAGCAAAGATGAGCAATGACATTGGTTTATTTGTTGTTGATGAAGCCCATTGTATTTCTGATTGGGGACATGACTTTAGACCGGATTACCGCCGTATTGGGCGTATCATAGAAGCATTGCCGTCTAATGTCCCCGTTTTGGCAACCACAGCAACAGCAAATAACCGTGTTGTTGAAGATGTAGAACAACAGTTGGGAGAGAATATTATTGTACAAAGAGGGTCGTTAGTTCGTAAAAGTTTGAAGCTACAAAACATCAATATCCCCGACCAAGCTACGCGTATGGCATGGTTGGCAAAAACCATTCCCACCCTGACCGGTAGCGGTATTGTGTATGCACTGACTAAACACGACGCCGAACAAGTCGCAAAATGGTTGGTGGAAAATAATATTAAAGCAGAAGCGTATCATTCGGACATCCCCAACCGAGAAGACGGCAGCTCGGTTAAAGAAGATTTAGAACAGCAACTACTCAATAATGAAATTAAAGTATTAGTCGCAACCGTTGCATTAGGTATGGGCTTTGATAAACCCGATTTAGGTTTTGTGATTCACTATCAACGCCCCGCATCAGTCGTGCATTATTATCAGCAAGTGGGACGGGCAGGGCGGGCAGTGGATGAAGCCCGCGGCGTACTACTTTGCGGAAAAGAAGATGAGCACATTTCCGATTATTTTATTAAAAATGCCTTCCCGCCGCAACAGGACATTACAAAAATACTCACCGCTTTAGATGAAGCAGACAGTGGTCTCTCGGTGCCGGAAATGCAAAGTATTTTAAATTTAACGGAGGGGCAACTGAGAAAAACTTTAAAATTTCTGACCATTGAATCGCCATCGCCAATTACAAAAATTGCTCTTAACAAAGGGGCAGCGAAGTGGCAAGTTACTGTCGCTGCTGCTTCCTATCAGGTCAATCAAGAACACATTGATAACATCAGCAATATCAGGCGAGAAGAACAACGACAGATGCGGGACTATATGGAATGTTCAACATGTCTAATGAAATTTTTGCAAGATGCCTTAGACGATACCTCTCCCACCGATTGCGGACAATGCAAAAACTGCAAACCAGAATTATTATTAGATGAAACGATAGATGAAGAGCTAAACAAGCAAGCAAAATTATTTCTTTGTCAAAGCCATCATAAAATCAAACCCAGAAAACAATGGGCAAAAACCAATATGTTTGATTGCTATAGATTTGATAGTTTTACCATCCCCCAATCTCTCCGCCCTCGCGAAGGTAGGGTATTGAGCCTGTGGCGCGATGCCGGTTGGGGGGCGATGGTAGCCGATGGAAAAGATACATCAGGGATATTTTCGGATAAACTCGTTGCCGCTTGTGTAGAAATGTTAAAACGATGGAAACCTAAACCAGCCCCCGATTGGGTGAGTTGCATCCCTTCGCTTAATCATCCCGAATTAGTCCCCGACTTTGCGCAACGTTTAGCTCACGCACTTAATTTACCCTTCATCCCGTGCATTGAAAAACATTGTGCAAACCCGCCGCAAAAAGAGATGAAAAATAGCTATCAACAAGCAAAAAATCTTGACGGCGCATTTTATATAAACGAACAATGCCGAGAAGGCACCTGCCTATTAATAGACGATATGGTCGATTCGCGTTGGACATTTACAGTCGCCGCTGCCCTACTGCAACAATCGGATTGTTTTGCCGTTCTGCCTATGGCATTAGCTCTAAACTCACCCAAGATGGACTAATGCCAGTCAACTCTTTAACCGAAGATACAAAAGCAATCCTTTTGCTTTGTGGTGTTTTCGGGGCAAGAGAGAGTGAAAAACCGCTATCACAAAGCGAATATTCTGCCCTTGTGCGACGGCTTAAAGAGTTAGCAATGCGCCCAAGTGATTTATTGCAGGGAGAGCGAATTTTTAAAGCATCTATTGATACCAAAATAGACGAAAAACGTTTGCAACACTTGCTTGCAAGAGGCGTGCAACTTGGCTTTGCAGTAGAACAATGGCAACGCAACGGAATATGGATCATCAGCAGAAGTGATGCAGATTATCCCGCGCGTTATAAAAAATATCTTGGAGAAAAATCCCCACCATTATTATTCGGTGTTGGCAATCGTAATTTATTAAAGGGCGGCGGGTTAAGCATTGTCGGTTCGCGTATGGTAGATGAAGCAGGTGCAGATTTTGCCCGCAACATTGCCGAGATTTGTGCGAAAAATAATATGCCCGTTGTTTCGGGAGGGGCAAAAGGAGTTGACCAAATTGCGATGACCGCAGCATTAGCAGCAGGCGGCGCAAGCGTAGGAATTATTGCCGATAATTTGTTAGCGAAAAGCGTAGAGCGCGAAGCACGCGGGGCAATTGCTGAGGGGCGTTTATTATTAATCTCTCCCTACCACCCGCACGCACACTTTACTGCGGGCGGCGCAATGAACAGAAACAAACTAATCTATGCCCTATCAGATTATGCTTTGGTAGTGAGTGCTGAGTATAAAAAAGGCGGAACATGGACAGGTGCAGTTGAAGCCCTTAAACATGAAAATTCATTACCCGTTTTTGTTAGAGCAGGAGATAATACGCCGCCGGGCAATAGTCAATTAGTGCATTATGGGGCAGCCCCATTAACCGAACTTATTAACAGCGAGGACTTTCGGCAACATCTGTCGGACTTAGCAAGCAAATCCACAGTAACAAAGCAGGAAGCACCGAACCTTTTTGATTGAGTTGCCGCTTGATAACGGCGGGGCGAATAAAAAAGAAAGAACGCCGTAATAGAGGAAGTGTCGGACAACCCGCGATACCGTTGGGTTTGTCTGAAAAAACGCAACGGGCGAGAAAACGGCTTAATATTGATACAATTGATACGGAAAACAATTGATGACAACACAACACCTGATTACCACATTACAGCAACAACCGCGCAGCAATATTCCTGCGCTGTTTGCTGCCGACGCTAATCGTTTTAGTGCCTTTTCGCGTAATCTTGACGACTTACTGTTGGATTTTTCTAAAACCAGCATTCGCCCCGATGACCTGCAACAGCTATTAAAACTCGCTGAAATTACCGAAGTAGAAAAATACCGAGAGGCAATGTTTCGTGGTGAAAAAATTAACCATAGCGAAGGGCGGGCAGTGTTACATACCGCCTTGCGGGCAAATGCCGACAGCGCCACAATAGACCCCTCTATAATAGAAGAAGTGCACCGTAGCAGAGACGACATGCTGGAATTTGCCGAACAATGTAGAAACGGCAACATTAATGCTGCTGACGGCGCTGCCTATACAGATGTAATCAACATTGGTATTGGCGGTTCGGATTTGGGTCCGGCAATGGCAGTTGCCGCGCTTGCCCCTTATCGCGGTGATTTGCGCTTGCACTTTGTTTCTAACATGGACGGGGCGCATTTGGCAGATACGTTGGCGACAGTACAGGCAGCACGCACCTTAGTGATTATCTCTTCCAAAACATTTACCACCACTGAAACCATCAACAACGCGCAACTAGCACGACAATGGCTAATGGACGCATTGGGCGAAGCCGCCGCGAATCAACAAACCATCGCTATCACCGCCGCCAGCGAAAAAGCACAAACATTTGGCATCGGGCGTATATTTCCGTATTGGGATTGGGTCGGTGGGCGTTATTCGTTATGGGGGGCAGTCGGCTTGCCGATTGCGTTAGCGATAGGCAAACAGAATTTTGCAGAATTTTTACGCGGGGCGGCGGCAATGGATACCCATTTTCGCACCGCAGCCGCAATAGACAACCTGCCCTTATTATTTGCTTTAGTTGGTATTTGGCATCGCAATATCTGCGGTTATCCCACCCGTGCTATCTTGCCCTACGACCAACGCTTACATTTGTTACCCGCTTACCTGCAACAATTAGAAATGGAAAGCAACGGCAAATGTGTCGCCAACAATAACCAAGACCTTACACTGGCAACTGTTCCGGTGGTGTGGGGTTCGGCAGGCACCAACGCCCAACACGCCTATTTTCAGATGTTACACCAAGGCAGCGATATTGTCCCGGGGGAATTTATGATTGCGGCACAACCCATTGCCGCCGATGCTGAACAACATAAATTATTAGTTGCCAACGCACTCGCACAAACCGCCGCATTAATGCAAGGTGATGCAAGCGCAGCAGAAAAATACCGTCATTTCCCCGGCAATCGTCCCTCGGTAACCATTATGTACGAAAAACTAACCCCGTACGCATTAGGGCGATTATTAGCATTATACGAACACCGCACCTTTGTAGAAGGCATTATCTGGGGAATTAATCCATTTGACCAATGGGGGGTAGAACTTGGCAAAACAATGGCAAAACAACTACGCCCGCAATTAGAAACATCCCCCGACAATAGCAAACAAGATTCCTCAACACAAGGGTTAATCAAACACTATCAAAATCATTCAAAGCCAAAGTGATAATTCATTCATCGCCAAGTAATTTGCTGCCAATGGGGGCAGGCATCCATAGCACTTTTAGAATAATTGATAAGTGATATAATCATTTTTACTGTAGATAGTTATTCTCTGTTAACGAATGTCCAGGTAACGGTATTCCCTGCGATGAATGCCTCTTTAACAGGAGGCCTATAATGACATACAAAAAATTAATTGTGAATAACAAAGACAATAAGAGGAGGGCTTCAGTGCTGATTATTGAAACGCACCTTATTGTCCTATTTGTCTTATCTCTTGGCGATGTCGTCAATTTAGCGCAACGATGAAAATTGCGATTATCGGCTCCGGAATATCTGGTTTAGGGAGTGCTTACCTGCTAAATAAAGACCACGATATAACTGTTTATGAAAAAAATGAATATATTGGCGGGCATAGTCGCACCGTTGAAGTAGGCGTAGATAATAAAAATGTTCCGGTAGATACGGGATTTATCGTATTTAATGATCGTAATTATCCTAATCTTGTTGGTTTATTTGAGCATTTAAAAGTGCCGGTAGTAAAAAGCGATATGTCTTTTGGAGTGAGTATAGATCAGGGTTGGTTAGAATATGGAACAAGACGCCCCTTAGACCTATTTGCCCAAAAGAGTAATTTTTTTCGCCCGAAATTCTGGAAAATGTTGGCGGACTTATTAAAGTTTAATGCAAAAGCAAAAAATTATTTAGCCAGCGATTTAAGTATGGGTGCTTGTTTGGAAGAACTAAAAGTAGGGGAGTGGTTTCGTGATTATTACCTGCTGGCAATGGGGGCATCTATTTGGAGCACTCCGGCAGTGGGTATGTTAGATTTTCCGGCAAGTCGTTTTATCCGATTTTTTGATAACCACGGTTTGTTAACAATCAGTGACCAACCGCAATGGTATACCGTTGCCGGCGGTAGTCAAGAATATGTCAAGCGCATTAGTGCCGCGTTTATAAATAAAATCAAACTCGACTGTGAAATAGAAAAAGTGATTAGAGAATCTAATCAGGTTATAGTAATTGATACAGAGGGAAATTGCGCATCCTACGACCAAGTTGTTTTTGCTTGTCATAGCGACCAAGCGTTAAAAATATTAGATGCCCCGATGCCGGCGGAACAAGAAATTATCGGAGCAATTCACTATCAAGCGAATGAAATGGTTTTGCATTCGGATATTAGCTTCATGCAAAAGCGAAAAAAATCATGGTCAAGTTGGGTTTATTTATCGGAGGCAAGGCGGGACAATAGCCAATCGGTTAGCTTGAGTTATTGGATGAATAACTTGCAACCGCTAGCCACGCAAAAACCAATTATTGTTACGCTCAACCCTGGGCGCCAACCCGCCGCCGAGATGATATACGATAAATATACATTCCGTCATCCGCTGTTTGATAAAAAGACAGTCGCGGCGCAAGAAAAATTAGCGACGATTCAAGGCGTGGATAGAATATGGTATACGGGAGCTTGGCAGCGCTATGGGTTTCATGAAGATGGGCTATTGAGTGCGGTGACGGTGGCTGAAAAAATGGGAGTCACAATTCCATGGAAATAATCCCGCAAATTTTTACCGCGAAGGTAATGCACAAACGTTTATTTCCGCAGGTGAACGGGTTCACGTATGGCGTTTATTATTTAGCACTGCCGCTGTCAAAACTTTATTCGGCAGAAACCTTCAACGCGCTTGCGGTCAATAAATTTGGTGTGTTGAGTTTTTATGAAAAAGATCATAGCGGGCACGATGGAAATTGCGAGAATCGCGAAAATCGTGGTATGAGCGAACAATGGATTAGAAATATCTTATGCGAAAATTCATTAAATGAAATAAGCAATGAAATTATTTTAATCAGTATGCCTAGAGTGTTGGGATATGTTTTCAACCCGATTAGTATATGGTTATGTCTGGATAAAGAAAGCAATTTGCGGGCGGTGTTGTGTGAAGTGAATAATACTTTTGGAGAAACGCACAGTTATTTATGCGCGCATGAAGCGGGACGAATCATTAACAATGAAGATTGGATTACGGCGAAAAAATTATTTCATGTCTCGCCATTTCTAAAACGGGAGGGCAGTTATAAATTCCGTTTTTCAATAAAAAAAGACAAACTTGACATAGGGATTGATTTTTATAATGAAGCGGGCAAGAAGCAACTGATAACATCACTGATTGGTGAGTTAACGCCGCTGACTCCCTCATCGTTGCGAAAAGCATTTTTAAAGCATCCTCTCGTTACTGTAAAAACCATTCTTTTAATTCATTGGCAGGCACTGAAATTAGTGGCAAAAGGAGTGCGCTATATTGCAAAACCTAAGCAAATTGCACAAAAGTTGAGCCAATCCGATAATGAAGATGTAATTGACAAGCAATAGGGGATGCAGGTGTTATAATGGAATGTCTCAATAAAAAAGTTAGGCAAATAAATGTTTAAACAATATATTATAAGTAATTTTTTAAAAACACTAGAAAAAATTGAACACGGCACACTCACCTTAGTCATGCCGGATGCAAAGACACATACTTTCTTTGGTTCCGCTGAAATACAAGCAACGATTTCTATTAAAAACTGGAATGTCGTTACCAATATCATTGCCAAAGGCGATGTCGGCTTTGCCGAAAGTTACCGTGATGGATTGTTTGAAACAGACAATTTAGCAAATTTATGTACCTTGGCACTAAAAAATGCACATCTGTTTGATCAATATATTTATGGCAGCTCAATCGCCGGCTGGATTTCACAAGTCATGTATTATTTGCAGTCAAATACAATTAAAGGCAGTCAACGTAATATCCACGCGCACTACGATTTAGGAAATGATTTTTATTCTCTCTGGTTAGATTCAACAATGACCTATTCGGCGGCAATATTTAAAAACGAGAATGAATCGTTGCTGCAAGCACAGCATAATAAATATGACCGAATTATTGACAGGTTAAATACGCCTGCGGGAAACTTGCTTGAAGTGGGTTGTGGTTGGGGTGGGTTTGCCGATAGAGCGACCGAAAAACACGATATGAATATCAAAGGGATAACAATATCAAACGCGCAATATAATTTTGCCAAGAGGCGGCTGAACAAAAAAGCACACTTAGCTTTAGAGGACTATCGCAAACAAAATGGAAAATATGACAGTATTGTGTCTATAGAGATGTTTGAAGCGGTGGGGGAGGAATTCTGGCCTGTCTATTTTGATAAAATGAAATCGCTGTTAAAAGAAAAAGGAAAAGCCGTTGTACAAACGATTACAATTGACGGGCAATATTTTGACCGCTATAGAAAAACCGGAGACATGATTCGTACTTTTATTTTCCCCGGAGGGATGTTACCTTCGGCGGAAAAATTTAAAGCCGCTGCCACTAAGGCGGATTTGAAAATTGTAGATAGTTTTGATTTTGGTAAAGATTATGCGCGCACATTGGAGCATTGGTTGACTGCTTTTGAAGCGAACCTGCCGAAGGTACAAGCGATGGGATTTGATGATAAATTTATCCGTATTTGGCGCTTTTATTTATCAACATGTATCGCAAGTTTTACCGTTGGCAGAACCAATGTAATTCAAGCTGAACTTGTGCATGCCTAAATTAATTATAGTTGCGTTGCTGGCTGTATTTTTTTCTGGGTTAGTACATGCAAAAAATTTTATCCCCGATGCGCAGCAAATTGGGGCGGGCAAATTATCTTACTTTATTTGGCATATCTATGACATCAGCCTTCATGCGGCGGGGGCGTTTTCATTTGACAAGCCATTTTTCTTAACCCTTAACTATAAGATAGATTTAGAGGGAGAAAAAATCGCCGACCGTTCGGTAGAAGAAATCCGCAAATTGGGCTTTAGCGATGAAGCCAAGCTGGCGGATTGGTATTTGCAAATGCGTGCTATTTTTCCGGATGTAGAAGCAGGCAGCTCACTGACTGGAATTTATCAGCCGAATCAGGCAACCGTTTTTTATGCGGATGAAAAAGAAGTGGGCACCATCAATGAC
This sequence comes from Pseudomonadota bacterium, assembly GCA_022600535.1. GTDB lineage: Bacteria > Pseudomonadota > Gammaproteobacteria > Tethybacterales > Persebacteraceae > JAHZKE01. The sequence goes on along the minus strand of JAHZKE010000043.1, from coordinate 21,421 downwards.
GCCGAATTTGGACAATGGTTTTTTGGTATTTGGTTAAATAAAAATACAAGCGTGCCGGCACTGCGCCAACAATTACTGGGTGGCTCTAATGACAGCAAATAACCCGATTGGTAAAAAAGAGTTAGTCGCTTATGGAATGCTTGCCATGCCATTGGCTTTTGCCGGTATTCCGCTGTATCTGCATGCGCCGGATTTTTATGCGACTGAATTTGGAATTTCGCTGGCGAGTTTGGGCTTCGTCTTGCTTGCGTTGCGTTGTATTGATGCCATACAAGACCCCCTCATTGGTTATTGGAGTGATCAATATTGCAAACACCGCCCTCGCATTATGCTTGTCGCCGCAGTGATATTAGCCGCGAGCTTTGCTTTATTGTTTAACCCCTTTGTTTATTCTTACTTGCTGTGGTTTGCCGTTTGCGTTCTTATCGCAACAACCGCATTTAGCGTATTAACTATTAACTTAAACACACTGGGCGGCATTTGGCGGCAGGATGAAAATGAAAAAACAACCATTGCCGGCTATAGAGAAGCATTTGGTTTGTTGGGGCTTATTTTGGCGGTTATTCTCCCCAGTGTGTTGCAAAACGAAATGTCTAAAGCAGAAGCTTTTGGACAGCTAAGTTTTTTACTGGCGGTTATTTTGTTTCCTTGTGCAGTGGTGTTTTTGTGGTGGCAAAAAAAATATAGTTTTCTCAATCAACCGCGCCCGGTGCAACCATTCGCCCGCCAAAGTTTTCACACACTCTCTCGCCACAGCAAGCATTTTTTTGTTGTCTATGGCGTCAGCATGTTGGCTTCCAGCATTCCTGCGGTTCTTGTTTTATTTTTTATCCGCGATAAATTGAATTTAGAAAATTACACAGGTTTATTTTTGCTTGTCTATTTTTTATCGGCAGCCGTTGGCATCCCAATATGGCAGCAGTTGAGTAAAAAGGTGGGTAAATATAAAACATGGTTAAGTGCGATGGCATTAGCCATTGTGAGCTTTATTTGGGCGTATTTTTTAGGCGAAGGAGCGCTGGCGCAATATCTCATCATCTGTCTAATGTCTGGCATTGCTTTCGGTGCCGAGTTGGTGCTGCCCGCTTCCATATTAGCCGACCACATACACGCGCAACAAAAACAAGAGCACGCCGCCTTTCATTATGGTATTCTTGCCTTCTTAGCAAAGCTAGCATTAGCACTTGCCGCTGCCCTCTCCTTTTTATTTTTAGAAGGCGCAGAGTTCACGCCCGCCGCGCAAAATACAGAGCACTCTTTGCAAGCGTTGAGCATTTCTTATGCGGCAATTCCTTGCTTGATTAAACTCATCTCAATTTATCTTTTATCAAGGATTATCAATGACAAAACAATTCAAATTACTCACACTATTAACAGGAGCTCTCATAATGCTTAGCGGATGTGCAAACAAATTAGATTACTACAAAGGAACAACGCCGAAGGCGGATATTCAAAATTACTTTAATGGGCCGATTAAAGCATGGGGATTAGTGCAGGATTGGCGCGGGCGTGTCGTTACGCGCTTTGATGTTGAGATGGTCGGCTCTTGGGAGGGGAATGCCGGCAGGTTAGAAGAAAGCTTTAATTACTATGATGGAAAAATACAAAAACGTGTCTGGACAATTACTAAAAATGAAAATGGAACGTATGAAGGAAGCGCCGGCGATATCATCGGAAAAGCGACAGGAAGAGCGGAAGGAAGCAGCGTGAATTGGTCGTATGTGATGGATATACCCGTTGATGGTAAAACTTACCGATTAACGCTGGATGACTGGATGTGGCAGATGAATGACGATGTGCTGATTAATCGTTCTTATTTGAAAAAATTTGGTATTACCGTAGCCGAGCTTACTTTATTTATGCAGAAACAAAGTGGATGACTTTTAACAATAAAACAATTTGGATTATCGGCGCGAGTAGTGGCATTGGTCGCGCGCTTGCCGTTGCGTTGGCGGGTTTGGGAGCGCAGTTAATATTATCGGCACGGCGCGAAGAAGCATTGCAAACCTTACAACAAGAATTAGGCGACGGGCATTTGGTTTATCCGCTGGATGTTGCAAAGTCCAACGACGTAAAAGAGGTCTGCGAAAAAATCGCGCAACAAACGGGTCATTTGGATTGCGTGCTTTACCTGCCGGCACTTTATCAACCCGCCTCAATCGCCAATATGGAGTTAGCATTTGCTTCTAAAATGGTGGATGTAAATATTAAAGGCGCCTTTTATGTAACGCATGGTATTTTGCCGATATTTGAAAAACAACAAGCAGGGCAAATTGTCTTATGCGGAAGTGTTGCCGGCTACACGGGGTTACCCAATGGGCAACCCTATAGCGCAACGAAAGCAGCACTTGCAAATTTTGCCGAAAGCTTATATGCAGAAACCCCCGACTATATTGATGTAAAACTAATTAGCCCGGGCTTTGTGCATACACCGCTCACAGAAAAAAATACATTTGAAATGCCGCTGATTACAACACCGCAACAAGCGGCGCGTACTATCATTGAGGGGTTAGGGAAAGAGGCGTATGAAATTCATTTCCCTAAGAAATTAACTTTGATTTTAAAATTATTATCGCTATTGCCTTATCGCTTAAAATTTTTTCTCACGAAAAAAATGAAAAAATAAATACCTCTTTTTGCTTTTTTCTGCTTTAAGAAATATTGTCTAAAGAGAATTATCCGCACCTTTTATTTGGTTCTTGTTACAGAGGATAACGACTGGAAGTTACAATTTATACCTGCTTTTGCATAGCATTTTGTTATAATGAAACAGCTTAGTATCTTTATATTCTTATTATAAAAACAGAGCTGGCGTTAGAAACTAGTCACAATTGCCCAAGATGGGTTGGGCAGAACTTTATTGTGCATTGCTTTATACCGAATGTCAGCTGTATAGTACATCAATCGATTCTGTTTGATATTTATCCTTAGAAAAATGCCACCAATAATTAAAACGATCCACTAAGCTACAAACAATATGAACGAATTAACATTTGGAGTCATTGGGACTTCCAAAAAAGAAGATGAACAACGTGTTCCAATTCATCCTAAGCATTTATCTCGTCTGTCTGAAAAATTTCGGCGGCAGCTGGTTTTTGAAGAGGGCTACGGAGCACCATTTGGTATCGCAGACGCAGAAATTGCCGCACAGACTGGTGGCATTGCCCCGCGTCACGAATTATTGGCTGATATTGGCTCCGTTATCGTTACCAAGCCGGTATTATCTGATTTACAAGACCTGCGCACAGGTGGAACGCTTTGGGGCTATGTGCATTGTGTGCAGCAACGCGATATCACGCAAGCAGCGATTGATAATAAGCTGACACTTATCGCTTTTGAGGAAATGTTTGTTTGGACGCCGCAAGGTCAAATTGGTCGCCATACGTTTTATAAAAACAACGAAATGGCTGGCTATTGTGCGGTATTGCATGCCCTACAACTTAAAGGTATTGATGGGCATTATGGCGATCAGCGTAAATCTATTATTTTTAGTTTTGGTGCCGTTAGTCGTGGGGCGATATACGCTCTTAAAGCGCATGGGTTTAGAGATATTACAATCTGCATTCAACGCCCCGACCACGAGGTACGTGAAGAAGTGCTGGATTGTCATTATGCCCGCATTCAAGAGGGCGATGCCGGGGAGGCGCGCATGTTGGTGGTGGAACACGACGGAACGAAGCGACCATTGAATGATCTCATCAGTGAAGCGGATATTATTATAAACGGAACTTTTCAAGAACCAGAAAGCCCTACCCACTTTGTGACAGAAGCGGAAGTTTCATGCCTCAAGCCCAACAGTTTAATTATTGATGTTAGTTGCGATGAAGGGATGGGTTTCTTTTTTGCCAAACCAACGACCTTTAAGGAACCCATGTTTAAATATGAAACCATAGATTACTATGCGGTAGACCATACACCGAGTTATCTTTGGGAAAGCGCCACACGTTCAATTTCTGCTGCTCTTGTAGTATATTTACCGACTATACTGGCGGGCTTTGACAGTTGGCAGCAAAATGAAACTATTCGCCGAGCCGTTAGTATTGATGCCGGCATAATTAAGGATTCCTCTATTTTGTCGTTTCAAAACCGTGCGCCAGATTACCCTTATCCTCCACTCATTCAGTAAAAAATAATTGGAAAAGTCATTATTAAAATAGCACTTTGCGATGATTTTATTAAAAATAAAATCAATAACTTGTTATACAATGACACGATTAAAACCAACAATTTGGAGGCATATCTTATGAAAACAACAATCAAAACTTACTTAATTTCTTTACTAACTGCATTGCTTTTAGTTGCTACCCCGGCGGTTGCAGCTGAAAAAAATCTTTCTGATGCGGAGATAAAATCTCTGTTAAACGGGAAAAGTATCGCGGGCGTACATTACGCGAGCAGAACATTGCAGTATTTTTCAGAATCGGGGTTAACATTGTGGATAAAAGACGGCGATGCCAAACCATCTGAAGGGCAATGGAAAGTTGAAAACAACAGTTATTGTTCTAACTTTGGTAGCGACTGGGGTTGTTATAAAGTTGTATTAGACGAAGAGCAGCAAATTTATTACTTCATTAAAGAAGGTTTTCGCGCTCCGTTTATCTCTCTTGGTGAAGGAGCGATGCTAAATATAAGCATGTAATTTTTGATACGGCATTAAGCGTTTTTTCGCTAATGCCGTTGTGACCTAAAAATAGAGTTAGGGTTATTTAAATTTTCCTCCACCGGAGGGAAATTGTTGAGCCATTAATCAGGTTTTTTTTAGAAAAATGCAATATCCCCATGATATTCACTCTAATCTATTGTAAAATGCTTGTAATTGGTCTCATTAATATATAATGAGACGTAGTTTATAACTTAAAATATTTTAGAAGGAATACAACCAAATGAAAAAAATCTTACTATACTCTGCTTTTAGCAGTATGCTTTTATTAACCGCTCCTTCAGCAATGGCAGCTTGCGATGCTGGAGAAACCGTTATTAAGTTCAGTCATGTTACTAACACAGACAAGCACCCTAAAGGCATTGCCGCAACATTATTGGAAAGTCGTATCAATGATGAAATGAATGGCAAAGCATGTATGGAGGTCTATCCAAACTCCTCACTTTACAATGATAATAAAGTGTTAGAGGCAATGCTAAACGGCGATGTACATCTGGCAGCACCCTCCTTGTCAAAATTTGAAAAATTCACCAAGCAATTCCGTATTTTTGACCTACCCTTTATGTTCAAAAATATTGAAGCAGTGGATGCCTTCCAAGCATCGGAAAATGGACAAGCAATGAAAAATAGTATGCGTAAGCGTGGTTTGCAGGGCTTAGTATTTTGGCACAATGGTATGAAACAACTTTCGGCAGATGTGCCGCTGGTCTCACCAAAAGATGCTGCAGGGTTGAAATTCCGTGTGCAATCTTCGGATGTGTTGGTCGCACAAATGGAAGCGTTGGGTGCGTCACCACAGAAATTAGCATTTTCAGAAGTTTATGGATCATTGCAACAAGGTGTTGTAGATGGACAAGAAAATACTTGGTCAAACATCTACGGCAAAAAATTCTTTGAAGTACAAGATGGCATTACCGAAACCAACCACGGCATTTTAGATTACTTGGTCGTTGCTTCGGTAGAATGGTTAGATGGTTTAGACCCTGCGGTACGTCAGCAATTCCTAACCATTTTGAACGAAGTTACTGCCTTACGGAACAAAGAAGCCTATCAGGTCAATCAGAAAAGCCGTCAATCAATTTTAGATGCTGGCGGCACTATTCGCACTTTAAATCCCGCTGAAAGATCAGAATGGGTTGAAACCATGAGCCCTGTTTGGGATCAATTCCGCAACGATGTCGGGCAAGACAATATTGATGCGGCACAAGCCATTAACAAAAAATCGTAATTATTGTTAATGTAAACAGGTTGATAATCTGAGGGTAGGTTGCTATCTACCCTCTATTATTGCGTAACAAATAATGACAAAACCTGTTGCTGAATTTATTGATAAGATTGAAGAAAATCTTATCATCTGGATTATGTTTTTGATGTTGGCGATTACTTTCGCCAATGTGGTGGCACGAAGTTTTTTTAACAGCAACATGTTATGGGCTTTAGAATCTACAGTATTTCTATTTGGCTGGTTGGTGTTGTTGGGGGCTTCCTATGCAGTAAAACATAAATTGCATCTGGGCGTGGATATTATCACCAATTTGCTCTCACCTTTTTGGCGCAGATATTTTGCGTTATTTTCGGTAACGATGTGCATCATGTTTTCGTTTCTCTTGGTGAAAGGCGCATGGGATTATTGGGCGAACTTTGCCAATCTCCCTGCCAGCACGGGACGGTGGTTTCCCACCGGGTTACAGGATAAATTTCTCTCTAAAGGTTGGTATGAGGTCAATGATATTCCCATGCCGCAATGGCTTAGTTTTCTCAAAGACATTTTCAACGATGGCGAACCGTACGAGAAAATCCCGCGGTTAATTCCCTACATTGTGTTGCCGATTTCAATGGCATTATTACTGCTCCGTTTTTGTCAGCTCGCATGGCAGATTTGGCAGGGCTCAAAAAGCAGTTTGATTGCCAGCCATGAGGAAGAAGTCGGTGATTTTGACATCGGCGCAAATGAGGCGCAAAAATAATGGAAGTCGCGTTATTATTCTCATTGGTTATTTTTTTATTATTGGTCGGCGTGCCTGTTGCGGTTGCATTAGGATTTTCTTCGGTATTATTTTTATTATGGTTTTCTGAAAGCTCTTTGGCATCGGTAGCACAAACATTCTTGAGCGCGTTTGAAGGGCATTTCACCCTATTGGCAGTGCCGTTTTTTATCCTTGCTTCCAGCTTTATGACCACCGGAGGCGTCGCCCAGCGCATCATACGATTTTCCATTGCCTGTGTCGGACATTTACCCGGGGGGCTCGCGATTGCAGGAGTTTTTTCCTGTATGATGTTTGCCGCTTTGTCTGGTTCATCCCCCGCAACAGTAGTTGCGATTGGTACGATTGTGATTGCCGGAATGCGGCAAGTCGGTTACAGTAAAGAATTCGCCGCCGGTGTCATCTGTAATGCTGGCACATTGGGTATTTTAATCCCGCCCTCAATCGTTATGGTCGTTTATGCCGCCGCCGTTGATGTGTCGGTTGGCAGAATGTTTTTAGCAGGGATACTCCCCGGCATAATGGCAGGAATTATGCTGATGACAGCCATTTATGTTATCGCACGGGTGCGTAATTTGCCACGCGGAACATGGAAAGGTGTTGACGAAATTATCGCCTCAGGTAAAGATGCACTGTGGGGGTTGCTTTTGGTGGTGATAATTTTAGGCGGTATTTATGGCGGCATTTTCACCCCGACAGAAGCCGCCGCCGTTGCCGCCGTTTATGCTTACTTTATTGTTACTTTTATTTATTGCGATGTAGGACCCTTAAAGCATAGCAACAATTTCAAGGAATCTTGCCAAACCTTGATTAGAAAACCATGGTTAATATTCACTGCTTTCTTTCATGCAGATACTAAAAAAACATTTTTAGAAGCAGGCAAGCTAACCATCACATTATTATTTGTGATAGCCAATGCATTGATTTTAAAACATGTGCTAACGGATGAACAAATCCCCCAACAAGTCGCAAATTTAATGCTATCCGCAGGTTTAGGGGCGGTAACTTTTTTAATAATCGTAAATGTTATTTTATTAATTGGCGGGCAATTTATGGAACCTTCGGGTTTGTTGGTGATTGTCGCCCCTTTGGTCTTTCCAATCGCCATAGAGCTGGGGATTGACCCAATCCATCTTGGCATTATCATGGTCGTTAATATGGAAATTGGCATGATTACTCCCCCTGTAGGGCTCAACCTTTTTGTAACATCAAGCGTTGCAAATATGCCGATATTATCAGTCGTAAAAGCGGCAGCACCATTTTTAATGGTGTTATTTGTATTCTTGATAATCATCACCTATGTCCCCGTTATCTCTACGTTCTTACCAAATATGATAATGGGACCCGAAATCGTTACCAATTAGTAATCATTACTTTTATCACTTAGAAACCGCCGGCTTACAAAACGCCCTACGCAGTAGGTTGGGCGGCATAAGTATTTTTTCTAATCCGTCAATGTTTGTAATGCAACAGGGCTTGGCATGGTAATTTATACTTTCATTTCCAATTACCTCTTTATGTTATCACTATTGATTATCTAAAATCAATTTTCTTTTTTTCCAATCTGGCATGTGTAAGGTTAGATAATTATAAAATTTTGCACTATGATTGTGGTGGATTAAGTGTGTCAATTCGTGAAAAACAACATATTCAATAGATGCCTTTGATTTTTTAATTAACTCAAGATTTAAATTAATATAGGACTTTTTCGGATTGCAAGACCCCCAGCGTGTTTTCATAGAACGGATGCGTATTGTCTTTATATCCTTTTTAACAATCGGTTGATACTTTTCTATTGTTTTTTGAAAATGCACCGCCGCCTTTGTTTTATACCAACTCTCAATTAATTTTTCTTTTTTCGTATAGTGCTGTTTATCCTTTACATATAACTCAAAATAACCGCGATTTAGCTTGACTCTTTCCTCTTGTGCCTCTATCACCTTGAGCCGATAGTTTTTTCCCAAATAGACAAAATTTTCACCACTGACTAACTCTCGTTTAATAGGTTCATTTTGATTAAATAGAACCAACTGTTTTTTTATCCAATCTGCTCTTTTGTTGAGAATATACTTTATTTCCCCATTCGTCATATTTAGAGGCACCGTTAATATTACCTCTTTATTGGGGCGCACTCTCAAATTGGCATGTTTAACATCTTTATAGATGACCGCAACATTATTTACTTGCATAATTACTAATACCAATAGAACGCACTTGTACGATAAGCTCATCGCTATCTGCAAGTTTTATATCATGCGTTTCTTTAAGCGTCCAAAAAATATCATCTATCTGTTGGTCTATTTCATTTTTAACATCAGTATTTATTTGCCAATCTGGTTTTTTAGCGATCTCTTTAAAAATCGCATTTATTTCTAATATCGTGGTAATAAATGCTTCAGGAGGCACTTCTTGCATTGCCTCTTGCAAGTTATCATAAAAAGCACGCGCAGGGGGATTATGCTTAATCTCGTCAGGATACTCGCCTTTATCAACATTGTTTTTTTCCATTAACATGGTGCGAATATCTTTGGCGTGTTCTAACTTTTCATCATCACTTAACCTATTTTCTTTATACTCATCTAATATCTTTTGGATACGCTTTGAGAGTTTGTCATAATAAGCAGGGTTTTGTTCGCGTTTTTCACTAATCACCTTTGTTGTCGCACTTAAAATAACATCCGCTCGCGCATTATTGCCGACAACACGCTCAAGTTCAGCTTCAAAACCCTCGTCAAAAACATTAACTAATTTTGTAATTTGGTCTATATCTTTGGCATAAATAAAAGTATCTAATAGTTTTTGCATTTGTTTTTCATACAAACCAAAATCCACTTCTTCGTGATAGCGTATTTTTACACTCTTCCTCAGTTCACTATAAAACTTCATTACTTTTTTATAATTGTCTATTTCTTTTGTGGTAAATAATTCGTAAGCTTTGTCGCTGGAAAGCGCTAACTTCAATGCAACACCATATTGAGAAAGCAGTTGGTAAAACTCTTTTCTTTTTTCTTCCGCTGCCAGAAAAACCTCATAACTCTCGTTATCCTCCTTATTTTCTACCGGTGCAAATAACTCTTTAAGATACGAATAAGACGTCTTTACCTTAGCGATTTCGTTATTAATATCAATTACTGCCCCGATAATATCTTGTTCATCAAAACCATCAAAAGAACTATAGGAAGTTAACGCTTGGTCTAAATTACCGAGCAACCCGCGGTAATCTATAATAATACCAAATTGTTTGCCATCATAAAGCCGATTCACCCTTGCGATTGCTTGCAGTAGCGTATGGTCTTTTAGCTCTTTATCTATATAGAGCATTTGCGCCCGTGGGGCATCAAAACCCGTCAGCAATTTATCTACTACAATCAGTAAATCTATTTCTTCCCCTTCTACAAACTTATCTTTTATATTTTCTAAATACTGTTCTGCATCGCCATGTTCTTTTACCAGTTTATTCCATGCTGCCGCTACATACTGCTTATTCCCTTCGTCCACCTCCTCAAAACCATCCCGTGCATCCGGTGGCGAAATAATAAACGCCGTTTTGATATGTCCAAATTCTTCAAAAATAGAATGATATTTAATCGCATCATACTTACTACTGGTTGCTAACATTCCTTTAAAACCCGTATCTTTTATATGCTTAATGAAGTGTGCGTCAATATCTACGGCAATCATTTCTAATCGTTGCTCACTAGAAGCGATCTTTGTAAATCGCGCCCATTTTTGTTTTAAGTCAGCTGTTTCCTTCTCATTAAGATTAGCCGAAATCAACGCAAACTTTCTATCTAAGCTATCTTGGTCACTAATCCATTGGTCTACTAATCGCCCCTCATACAGCAGAGGGAGTACCGCTTTATCTTGCACCGCTTGGTCAATTGTATATTTATGAAGCAATCCGCCAAATTTAGCAATAGAATTTTTATTTTCTTTTAATAACGGCGTGCCCGTAAATGCAAGATAGCAACCATGCGTGAACACTTTTTTCATTGCTCTATGCAAATCGCCGCCTTGTGTTCGGTGCGATTCATCCACAATCACAAAAATATTCGGGTCAGCAAGCGTTATTTTTTCTTTCGCTACTGTTTCAAATTTATGTACTAGCGTTGTAATGATACTCATCCCCGATTGCAGTTTTTCAATTAAATCGTGTCCACTGGTAGCACGCCCCGCCTTTATTTCGCTATTGGTAAATGTCTGATTAATTTGTTTATCTAAATCTTTTCTATCGGTAACAACAATTAACTTTGCCCCGGGGATATTTCTCATAATTACCTTGGTAAGCATAGACATCGTCAGCGATTTTCCGCTACCTTGCGTATGCCAAATAAGCCCACCGCCGCGTATTCCTGCTTTGTCAAAAGTTTCTATTTTCTTCATTATCGCTTGCAGAGCAAAAAATTGCGGATAGCGCGCTATTTTTTTTACCTTTTTATCAAAGAGAATATAAGATTGTAAAATTTCAATCAGCCGACTTTTATTAAAAAGCGAATAGACAATTTTATCCAATGCACTGATACTTCTTTTCGTTATTAGCTGTTTTAATTCTTTATTGGGGTTTTCCTCTTTCCATATCGCATAAAAATTGCTACTCGTTCCCGTTGTTGCATACTTTGGTTCGTGGCTATTACCCGCAAGCGTCAGTTGTATATATTTAAACAGGTGCGGTATTTCGTCCTTTCCCTGATTGCGTACCATCTGCGAAATACCTTCTTCTGTTGCGACACTGGATTTTTTAAGCTCAACCACTGCCAGCGGAATGCCATTAATAAAAAGCACTAAATCGGGGCGTCTGTTTTTATCCCGTTCTATCTTTGTTTGTCTTTCTACCGAAAACTCTTCGCTAACATGAAAAACATTATTTTCAATATTTTCCCAATCAATATATTTAAGTGAAAAACTTTTTTTAGCGCCATCGTGCAGATCTTCCTCATAACTACTGCCCAATATTATCTTATCGCTTATTTTTTGGTTCGCATTTATTAGCCCTTCATTGAGCGGAACATCTAACGCCTCAATCGCTTTAGCGATATTTTTATCTGAAAATTTATATTTCTTACCCTTATAATTAAAACCATTTATTTTTTTGAGTTGTTGGCTCAGTATAGTTTTAAATACCACCTCATTAAGTTTTCCCTCTCGCAGTGTGATGTTTCGCTCGCGGCGAATAAAAATATAGCCCATACTCTCAAGTAGAGTAATGGTATTTTGCTGGATGTAATTCTCGCTCGTCTTGGGGATTTTAGACATTATGCTTCCCATTTGGGCATAAAAAAGCCGCCAAGGTTGCGCATCGTGGATAGGCGTGGCGGCTGTGTTAACTGTTGTGTTATCGCTATTATAACTTTTATTATGGGAAAAATAAACTTTTTTGCTGTATTGGCATTATTAGGTATATTTATCCCCATTGCTGCCGGCTTTTGAGCGGTAAAATATTGCTTTTGATGGGGGAGGGTAGGCATTATGCTTACCATTAAGGCATAGAAAAGCCGCCCAAGTTTCGCATCGTAGAGTAGGCGTGGCGGTTGTGTTACCGCTATTATAACTTTTATTAAATGAGTAATCAATTTTTTCATTGGGAATAAATTTTTATCCCCAAACTTTTACAGTTTGGTAATCATAGTAAATTATATTTTTCCCACTGTCTTCAAAATCAGCGAATAATTCTTTTTCGTCTATATTTTTTATCCCAATGTATATATTTTCAAATTTCCCTTTCAAGATTATATCTTTTATATGGTTATCATTTGTTTTCAGTTTAGTTCCAAAAATAACCAAATGACTATTTTCGCCTCCGCCATTAGCTAAATTTTTATAGCAATGATTAAGATAATTATTATTAGTAATTTTATTTTTTTTGTTATCACTGCTTCCCTCTGACACGAAAAGTGGGTAATTGTCTTGCTTGATATTTTGACGTATTTGATCGCTGAGTTTTTGTTGTTCTTTGCTATGTGTTATCTTTATAATATTATTTTGTTTATTGTAAATATGTAAGCCGCCATGCAAATAAAAAATTGTTTGCTTTGTCTCGTTATTACAAAAATATGTATCTAAATTATACGGTTCTTTGAAAAAACCATCATTTACTTTTAATAATAAAATTTGATTATTGTCGTCAAATAGGTGATATTTTTCAAGAGCGTTCAAGTTTAATAATTTTAAGCATAACCAATATAGTAATAAATCATAATTTAGTGTATAAATTTTTTTGTAGTAGCCAATAAAGCAGAAAGCATGATGAGATTTTTGATTCATAATTCCTTCAGGGTGATTGATTGTTATTACATCTACTAAAATTTTTTTTAATTTTTTTATTATTGCATCTTTATTTTTAAATTGCTTGCCATTTTCAACTATAATTGAATTAATTATCTCTATCGCTGTTGGCGATTCTAAAAATTTAATTACTTCTTCAAAATCTACGCTTTTAACATATTCAAAAGTTTTATAGGCAGGGCTATTCTTTCCGAACAAATCTTCTTTTATAGCACTATCAAGCAAATTAGCAAAAGAGAATCTTTTTTCGTCATAAGACATGCTAAATCCATTTCCTAATAGTAATGCTCTATTTTTGTCATCTCCAATTTTATTTTTTACTTCTTCATAAGTTAGTAATGTCATAATTTAACCCTCACCTTTCCAGTTAGTAATTTTTGCATTAGTGCTTTTTTTTGTTGTTTTATTTCGTATAGTTCTTTATTAAGTAATTCTATTTCTTTATCTGCATTGCTTAATACTTCGGTTATTTTTTGTTGCTCGATAGCAGATGGTACATAGAAAGTTATTTTTAGTAAAAATTTGAAATGCCTATTGTAGCCAGTGTTCGGTATTTTTTTTGATAGCAATTGATAGTAAAAAAATTTATTATCATAATTTACTTTGGTTCTAATTAATTGGACGCCATCTGCCCCAACGATAAAATCAAAATCAATATATTTTAATTTTCTAGTGTGGTCACCAAAAATTATTACTCCATTATTATTAAATAACTTATTTTTGTCATTAGTGTATCCAACAATAAATTTTTTTCCTTGATCAATTACTGGAAAATCACCTTTTTCTAAATATTCAGTAGAATTAATTTGATAATTTTTGCTTGGTATTCGTTCAAAAATATTTTCAAACTCTAATTTTTTCCAATTGCCGGTAAAGCAGGGGAAGCGGGTTTTTCCTGTTAGGAGTTGCTGCATTAATCCTTTTTTTAATTGCTGTTTTTTATCAATTAATTCTTGTTGTTGCTCTATGGCGTTGTCCCAAGTTGTTAGAATTTTTGCTATTTTTTCTTGTTCTTTTATAAGCGGAACATTAAAAGGAATTTCAGACATATATTTCCAATCGGCTCTAGGCATCTTAGACCCGCTAGATTTATTAGCAATTTTATTAAACTTACTAGTTTGAATAAACTGGAATAAATAATCATTAGTTAATTTAATTCCATTTATTGTCCATATTTCACTAGAACATACACCATCAAATTGGGCTTTCCAAAATTTTCTTAAATATGGTCTGAGCTTTCCAAATAACACTTGATTTTTTTTGAATATATTTTTTACACTTTGCTGCTCACTTGAGTTTGTAAATCCCAATAATTGCCCTGTCTCTTGCGATATATGTTCTAGTTCAATACATTTTTTATTTTCATTAGAGATTTTTGGATTAAATGTATTTTTTGATATTTCAATTAAATTTTTCAACTCATGCCGCTCCCATCCATGAGGAATAACCCCGACTTTGCTTTGTTTGTATCCTTTGGGGAGGGTATTATTTATCATTTGCTAAACTCTTGCTGTTACTTAGTATGGCAACTAATGTTGTCGTTTGTAAAATTTGTTTAAGTGTGTTCATCTGTTCAAAAAAGGGTTGTTTTGTTACATATCATACGGCATCTGCTCAAAAAATTGGTTTTTTGAGCAGATAGGTTGCTATATGTTAATATTTTTGCCATATTCTTACTTTATTTATAAATTCAGCTCTTTTAGGTAGGTGTCCATTTGGTTTTTTACTTTGGTTAATTCTTTTTCTATGGCGGTTATTTGCTGTTTGGTTGCTTTGATGTCTATTTGTTGTTCTTCTTCAAAGGTGTCTATATAGCGGGGGATATTGAGGTTGTAGTCGTTTTCTTGTATTTCTTCTATACTTGCTTTATAACTGTATTTCTCTATTTGTTTGCGGTTGCTATAGGTGGCACAAATTTTATTGATCTGCTCATCGGTGATGGCGTTTTGGTTTTTTTCTTTGTCAAATTCACGGCTGGCATCAATAAATAAAATATCCTTATTTTTTCTGTTCTTTTTAAAAATGAGGATTGTTGCGGGTATGCTGGTGCCAAAAAAGAGGTTGGCAGGCAAACCAATAACTGCATCCAGTAGGTTGTCGTCAATAAATTTTTTGCGGATTTTCCCCTCGCTCGCCCCGCGAAATAATACGCCATGCGGTAGTACAACGCCCATTTTTCCATTTTCATTTAAGCTTTTTATCATGTGGATAACAAAGGCATAATCGCCTTTGCTTTTAGGTGGGATTCCTATGTCTTTAAATCGGTTGTGCTTATCAGTTTCGGCTTCTTCAACGCCCCATTTGTCTAAACTAAAGGGCGGGTTAGCGACAACAATATCAAACTTCATTAGTTTATCGTTTTCAAGGTGGAGCGGGTTTCTGATGGTATCGCCCCATTCAATTTTGGCGTCGTTGATTTCGTGCAGGTACATGTTCATACGGCTTAACGCGTGTGTTTGTCCGTTTTTTTCTTGTCCGTAAATGGCAAAATTATTATTGCCGACTTCTTTTGCTGCTTTAATGAGCAATGAGGCAGAGCCACAAGTAGGGTCGTATATTCGGTTGCCTTCTGTCGGCGCGACTAATTTAGCTAGTAGGGTGGATACTTCGTTAGGGGTATAAAATTCACCGCCTTTTTTGCCGGCATCGCTAGCGAAATGTGAGATTAAATACTCGTAACTGTCACCAATAACATCACGCCCCGCCAGCTTGCTCGGGCTTAGGTCTAATTTTGGGTCGCTAAAATCTTCTAATAGATTTTTTAAGGTGGCGTTTCTTTCTTTGGTGTCGCCTAATACTTTGCTATCGTTAAAATCTACATTTCTAAAAATACCATTCAGTTTTTCGGGGTTGTCTTCTTCTATTCTTTCCAATGCTTTGTTAATGACTTCGCCGAGGTTGGCGCTTTCTTTATTTTTTAGTAAATATTCAAAAGTACAACGATCATCTAAGATAAATTTTTCTCTTTGCAGTGCTTTTTGTATCATGGCTTTATCCCCTGTATATTTTGCTTCTAAGGCGGATACTTTTTCGTGATAAAAATCAGAGAGATATTTAACAAAGAGCATACTCAGGATGTAATCTTTATACAGAGAACTATCCATTGTGCCTCTAAAACTATCACATGCTCGCCATACGACGTTATTAATGGTTTCTTTTGTTGTTGTCATTGTTTTATCTCGTTGTTTATAAATTGGTTGAAATATGCATTATTAAGTTGTTTTTTTAGCGATGCGAGTTGTTCTAATAGTGCTATTTCTTTTTGTGATTGTTCTACTATTTTGTTTAGTGTCTGTTGTTTGTCGGCAGGGGGAGCGATGATTGTTAAATTTTCTAATTCTCTTACATTTAGCATGGGTATCGTAACGGATTCAATTTTTCTGCTGATTTTTTTTTGCATAAAGGCAGAGTTAATATAGTTGGTTAGGTAGCGGGCGTTTATGTTTTCATGGGGGGTTATTTTTACCATGAGAGCGGAAATTAATAATCCTTCATGTTTTTCGTCTTCAATACAAATGGCTAAATTTGGGGTACGCAAACGCACAAGTACATCGCCTTGGCGGGTGAGGTATCTGTTTGCGATGGTTTTATCGGAGATAAATTTACCCAGCGAATGTTCAACTAGTTTCCCTGTCCGGCAAAAAGATTTTAACATGACCAGTTTATAGGGATGTTGCTTTTCATCGTAGGGCTTGCCTTCTTTTCGCATCAGGTTTAATCCGATTTGTAGGTTAGAAATATTTTTTAATTTTGCATCTGATAAATTTTGTAGCATTTAGCAATTATACACCTTAAAAAATTATTTTACAAGTTTTTTTGTATTATTTTTAGTATAATACATTGCAAAAATTAATCTATGTCTAAATGATTAATTAAATTCCTCTCCTTTGGTGTGGAGCCCCGAATGATTATTTTTTTAGTAACTAATAAACTAAAAACCAGTCGCTCCCTGCTCTTGATCAGTCGCTCCCTGAGCTTGTCGAAGGGTCGTCAAGGAGTATGAGGGACTTGTTTTTAATATTAATAACATTGGTTGCAAGCTATAGGGGGGCTTCGATACTTCGACAAGCTCAGCACAGGCAAGCTCAGCCAGCGATTGTTTCTTGGGGCTTCGATACTTCGGCGGGGCTCAGCACAGGCAAGCTCAGCCAGCGATTATTTTCTATTGTTAAGTGGCGGAGAGAGTGGGATTCGAACCCACGATACGGTTTTGCCATATACACGCTTTCCAGGCGTGCGCCTTCGACCACTCGGCCATCCCTCCGCAGAGATTGTTTAGACCGTCATTTTACAGCACAATGCAATTCCCCGCATTATGATTTTTGTCGCAAGCGTGCGGAATGCGCATGAGCGGATAATCCTTCGGCGTCTGCGAGCCGTCCGACAACGGGGGCGAGTGCGGCGGCACCCGCGGCACTGGCAAAAAAGGTGCTGCTGCGTTTAATAAAATGCTCTACTCCCAACGGGGACGAAAAGCGCGCCGTGCCAGCAGTGGGGAGGACGTGATTGGTGCCGGCAAGGTAGTCGCCAAATGGAACACTGCCATAATTGCCGAGAAAAATACTACCGGCATTGCGAATGTTTTGCGCCACTTGTTCGGGGTCGGCGGTCATAATTTGTAAATGTTCGGGGGCGATGTCATCGGCAAGTACACAGCAATCGTCTATATCGTCAGCAAGAATGCACGCCCCGCGGGTGCTCAATGCAGCGCGAATAATATCGGCACGGGCGAGTGTTGGCACCAGTGCTTCTAAGGCGGCAATTACTTTGTTGATGTGTTCGCGGTTGTCCGAAATTAAAATGCTTTGCGCCACGGTGTCGTGTTCGGCTTGGGCGGCTAAGTCGGCAGCAATCCAATCGGGGTCGGCACTGCCATCGCTAATAATTAATACTTCGGAGGGTCCGGCAATGGAATCAATACCGACACTGCCAAATACTTGCCGCTTGGCTTCGGCAACGTAGGCGTTACCGGGTCCAACAATTACATCGGCGACGGGCAGGGTTTCGCTCCCAATGGCAAAGCCGATAATGGCTTGCGCGCCGCCCAACATAAATACTCTATCGTAGCCGGCAATGGCGGCGGCGGCTAAGGTGATGGGCGGCAAAATGCCGTTGGTGGCGGGGGTGGTTAAAATAATTTCGTCCACACCGGCAATGGTGGCGGGGATGCCGCCCATTAACACCGAAGAAGGATAAGCCGCCGTGCCGCCGGGGGCGTAAATTACGGCGCGTTCTACGGCGGTGGTTTTTTCGCCTAAGTGGTTGCCGTGTTGGTCTTCGTAATTCCAATTTTTCGGCAGTTGCCGTTGGTGATAGTCGCGCAAGCGTTCGGCGGCAAGTTGTAAATCGGCACATAATTGCGCGGGGATTTGTTCCTTCGCCGCCGCTAATGTTGCCGCGGGGACTTCAAAATCGGCAGCAGTCGCGGGGGAAAAATTATCAAACCGCGCGCTCAATTCCAACAGGGCGGCGTCGCCGCGTTGTTCAATGTCGTCTAATATCGCCCTCACGCGCTGGCGTACGAGGGCATCATCGGCAGGGGGCAGTAGCAGTGTTTGTAATTGCGCGCCAAAGGTGTCGCTGTTGCGGTCTAATAAGTTAATGAGCGGCATTGTCAATGGTATCTTTGAGTTGTTGTTGCAGGGCAGATAACAATGGTTTGCGCCGTGTGGCAACGCGGTTGGTAATAAACATGGCAGAAATTTGACGAATCACCGTGGTTTCCACTAAGCCGTTTGCCTGCAAAGTGTTGCCGCTTTCGGCTAAATCCACAATGATATCCGCCATACCAACTAAGGGGGCGAGTTCTAAACTGCCGTAGAGTTTAATAATGTTGCAGTGTATGCCTTGCTCGTTAAAATATTGTCGTGCTAAATTAACGTATTTAGTGGCAACGGTAATTTGACGTTGTTGTTTGTTCTTCTTCTCTGTCTTTTCTGTCTTTTCTGTTTTACCTGCTACGGAGTCGGCACGGCTTGCCACTACTAAGCGACATTTACCAATCGGCAAGGTTAAGGGTTGATAAATATCATCGCTGGGGGTTTCGGCAATTACATCGCCGCCGACAACACCGGCATCGGCAACGCCGCAGGCGACATACGTGGGGGCATCTTGTGCGCGCACAATCAGCAACCGCACTTGCGGGTTTTCGGTCGGCAAAATTAATGCCCGCGATTTTTCGGCATTTTCTATCGGGGCGCAACCGCAAGCGGCAAGGAGCGGCAATGTTTCCGTCAGTAGTCGTCCTTTTGAAATTGCAAGAGTTAACATACCCGTTATTATCCGTATTCATTGCAGGAATACAAAATAAACCGCTGCACAGAACCGTTGATTATCAGTATAATTAATAAATTAATAGAAAATTAATAAAAAGGATATACCAAATGACAGCTTGTATTATTGAAACCCGCATTATTGATGAACGGATTGGGAAGGAATTTCCCCTCCCAACGTATGCCACTGCCGGTGCCGCCGGTATGGATTTACGCGCCTGCTTAGAACAACCGCTGTGTCTTGTGGCGGGGGCGACGCACTTGGTGGGCAGTGGTATTGCAATTTCTATCCGCGATGTTGGCTACATGGCAATGTTAGCGCCGCGTTCGGGTTTGGGGGTCAAGCACGGGATTGTGCTGGCAAACACGGTGGGGATTATTGATTCCGATTATCAAAATGAAATTCGGGTCGCGTTGCATAACCGCAGCACAACCGATTACACCGTGCAACCCGGCGAGCGTATCTGTCAACTGGTGATTGTACCGGTGGTGCAGGCAACTTTAAAAGTAGTGGAGACGTTTGGCGCCGAAACCGCGCGCGGTTTAGCGGGTTTTGGTTCTACTGGGCAGCAATAATTGCTGGCTATTGTTGCGCGGTTTGCAACAAATGCACGTCAGCATATCCTTCTAAAGTCAGTTCGGCGCGTTTTTCTTCCGCGCTGTCTTCATCATTATAGGGTCCAATCCAAACGCGGTAAATGCTATTGCCATCGGCTAAAGTACCGGTGTTGATGGTGGCTTGATGTCCGTTTAAAATCACTCTACCGCGTAAATCTTCGGCAATGGCATTTTCTTGAAAAGCACCGATTTGTAAATAATAAACAAAGCGCCGCGGTGTGCTGGTGTTTGCGGCTTCTTCGGTAATCGGTAAGGGGTTTTGCTGGCGCAGAATGCTTTGAAACTCCACCGCTTCGCGTTCGTTGCGCTTGCGCTCCGAAGATAACACGGGTAAATGTGTTTTAGATTGCTCTTTAACAAAGGGCAAGTGTAAATCATTGAGATAAACGCTAACGGCGGCAATGCTCCCCGTGCCGCAGGCGCTTCCGAGTAAAAATATCAGAATCCCGCGCCAAAACCCACCTTTCTTTTTTGCCATAATCTGATTCTACATACTTTCTGGTAATTTTAATCCAAGTAGTCGCGCCGCATTATTGAGGACAGTGCAAGTTGCCCACAATAACGCCACACGGGCGGCAAGTCCGCTATCGGTAGCAGCGTTGGTATCGTCGGCGGCGGGGAGGATACGGCTTTGTTCGTAATAATTATGTAATTGTGTCGCCAATTCGGACAAATAAGCGGTGAGCAAATGCGGGGCGCGTTCTGCGGCAGCGCGGGCAATGGTTTCGGGATACAAAATCAACTGCTCGCATAAAGCAATGGCAGCACTATCTTGTGCCAGTGGTTGAATGTCGGCAGTTGCCAATGTTGCGGTGTCGCCTTGAAAATTTTCCTGCCAATTTTCTATAATGCGAAAAATACGCGCATTGGCATAGTGCAGATAATAAATCGGATTATTGCGTTCCTGCGCTTTGGCGGCGGTGAGGTCAAAATCTAAGTGCTGATCATTTTTGCGACTGAGATAATAAAAACGCGCGGCTTCGGCGCCAACGGAAGCAACTAACTCTTGCAGGGTAACAAACTCGCCGGCGCGGGTGGACATTTTTAAGCGTTCCCCGCCTTCAAACAGCGCGACAAATTGAATAATCTCGGTTTCCATATCTTGCGCGTTAAAGCCCAACGCTTGCATGGCGGCAGATAAACGCGGCACATAACCGTGATGGTCTGCCCCTAATACGTTAATAATGCGATAGTGGTTTTGCGGCGGGTGCGGGCGCGATAATTTATCGGCATGATAAGCAATATCGGCAGCAAAGTAAGTGAGCTCGCCATTGGCGCGGCAGACAACGCGATCTTTTTCATCGCCATAATCGGAGGATTTAAACCATAGTGCGCCGTCTTGTTCGTAGAGTTGTTGGCGTTGTTGCAGGGTGTCAATGGCGGCGGCGACTTGTCCGTTATCGTGTAACTCGGTTTCGTAAAAAAAGTTGATTCTATCCGTTGCGACAGTTAACGCTTGCATATCTTTTTTAATCACTTCCTCCAACATAATCGTACCGGTTTGTTGCCGCAGTTGTGTGTAAGCATCGGCACTGCCGGCGGCGGTGCGGGCGGCAACAACTAAGGTATCGGCGGCGAGGTCGGTCGTGGCGCAAGCGGTCATG
>JAHZKE010000001.1 GCA_022600535.1 Pseudomonadota bacterium | reverse complement strand
TTATATCCTCGTAGAAGGGGGACCATTAACACAACGTCTACCGCATTTACCCGTAGGGTCGGATATTTTGATTAACGAAAAGTCAAATGGTTTTTTAGTGCTTTCCGAAGTTCCGGATGCACAACAGTTGTGGATGCTCTCTACCGGCACCGCATTGGGACCGTTTTTGTCCATATTGAAATCAGCACCTGTTTGGCAACGTTTTGAAGAATTAGTATTAGTCCATGCAGTGCGGCAGACCAAAGAACTCACCTATCAAGATCAAATTAATCAATTAGTCGCCGTCGGAGCGGGTAAGTTGCGTTATATCCCTTTTGTCAGTCGGGAAGAAACTGATTTTGCCATGTGCGGACGCATTCCCCCTGCCTTGCAGGACGGGAGTTTAGCGGCACGCGCCGGATTAACAACGCCAACGCCAGAAAACGCGCAATTCATGCTTTGCGGTAATCCCGAGATGGTAAAAGATACCAGCGAAGTACTCTATCAACTTGATTTTTTGAAAAATCGTCGTCGTACCCCCGGACAGGTAACCGTTGAGAATTATTGGTAATGTCATTCAATAAAAAATTCATATCTCTTTTGTATTGAAATAATTAGGAGTAAAGACCATGATGAAAAACTTTTTAATCTTTGTAATCGGCGGCATACTCGGCGTTGTTGCCGGTGCCGGCGGCATGTTGATTGTGTTTCCGTATATTTTCCCGCCACCACAGGTGAATGAAACGGTGGATAACATGGTGGCAGAAGATGTTTTGTTAGAAACACATTTTCGTGAAGATTCGGTCGGACAAGATGCCGGACATTGGGGGCGTGGTAGCGTCAAAATTTATCAAGCACGCGATGGGGGGATTATCGTAGAATTGCAGGAAGATTTTGAAGTTGGTCCCGGACCGAACTTTTGGCTCTATCTCAATGGCGCTGCCGACGTTAATAATGAAGACGATTTTTACGCCGATAGCGAAAAAGTCAAGCTCACCAAGCTGAAAAGTTTTAGCGGCTCGCAAGTGTATAATATTGACAGCGAAAGCTACCAGCAGGCAAAGTCGCTCACCATTTGGTGCGAAACCTTTGGGCAATATATTGCATCTGCCAATCTATAACATTCTACAACCGCAAGGGGAATATTGTGAATATACATGAGTACCAAGGCAAAGAAATTTTTCGCCGCTATGACATCCGCGTACCCAACGGCACTGCCTGTTTATCTGCCGCAGATATTAACTCCGCAGTAGATGCGGTCAATAGCGATGTTTGGGTCGTTAAAGCACAAATCCACGCCGGCGGGCGCGGCAAAGGCGGCGGCGTTAAAGTCGTGCAAGATAAAGCCGCCGCCGTTGCTGCGGCAAATGCAATGTTGGGGATGTGTTTAGTCACCCACCAAACCGGCGCAGAAGGGCAAACCGTGCACCGTTTGCTAATAGAAGAGGGCGCAAATATTGCCGATGAACTCTATTTAAGTTTGGTGGTGGATCGCGTGCAACAGCAAGTCGTGCTCATGGCATCCTCAGAAGGCGGTATGGATATAGAAGAAGTTGCCGCCACCATGCCGGATAAAATTCATAAAATGTGGATTGCACCGGCTGCCGGCGTGGATACGGCAGCGGCAGAAAAATTAGTGCAGGCGATTGGTATCCCGCCAGCATTGCAAGCAGAAGCGGTGCGCATGATTGAAAACCTCTACCGCTTGTTTGTTGAATGCGATGCGTCCTTAGTGGAAATTAACCCGCTGGTCGTTACCGGCAGCAACGAATTATTGGCATTAGACGCTAAAATTAATTTTGACGATAGCGCTTTGTTTCGCCATCCCGAATACGAAGAATTGCGCGACGGGCACGAAGAATCGGCAATTGAAAAAGCCGCCGCCGAACACGATTTATCTTATATCGCCTTAGAGGGCAATATCGGTTGTATGGTCAACGGGGCGGGGTTGGCAATGGCAACAATGGACATTATCAAACTCTATGGCGGCGAACCGGCAAACTTTTTAGATGTTGGCGGTGGTGCCACTGCCGAAAAAGTAGCGGCAGCATTTAAATTAATGCTCACCAACAAAGAGTTACGCGCCATTCTCATTAACATTTTTGGCGGCATTATGCGTTGCGATGTTATTGCTGAAGGAGTCACCACCGCGGCACAAAATGTCGGTTTATCGGTGCCGCTGATTGTGCGTTTAGAAGGCACCAATGTTGAAGCCGGCAAACAAATTTTAGCTGATTCCGGTTTGGCAATTATCGCTGCCGATAACATGGAAGATGCCGCTAAAAAAGCAGTTGCTGCTGCCAAAGCGACACAATAATAGGGGGAGAGCAGTGGCTATATTAATCAATCGTAATACTCGCGTGATCACACAGGGGATCACCGGCAAAACTGGAAAATTTCACACCGAACAGGGACGTGCTTATGCCAACGGCGAAGCGTGTTATGTTGCCGGCGTTACGCCGGGCAAAGGCGGGCAAGATTTTGACGGCGTGCCGATTTTTAATACCGTTAATGAAGCGCGCAGTGCAACAGGGGCGACCGTATCGGTCATTTATGTACCGCCCCCATTTGCTGCCGCTGCTATAGAAGAAGCGGTTAATGCCGAATTAGAATTTGTTGTTTGCATTACCGAAGGCATTCCGGTGCAAGACATGGTGCGCGTGCGCGACATGATGCGCGACAGCAAAACGACTTTATTAGGGCCGAACTGCCCGGGAATTATCACTCCGGAAGAATTAAAAATCGGCATTATGCCCGGTTACATTCACCGCAAAGGCGATATTGGTATTGTTTCGCGCTCAGGAACACTCACTTACGAAGCCGTGCATCAAGTGACGCAACTGGGAATGGGGCAATCCACCTGTGTCGGTATTGGCGGCGACCCCGTCAACGGACTGAAGCATAAAGATATATTAGCCATGTTTGAACAAGATGACGAGACCCGGGCAGTTATTTTAGTCGGTGAAATTGGCGGCAGTGACGAAGAAGAAGCCGCCGAATGGGCGCGCGATAATATGAGTAAGCCAGTGGTTGGTTTTATTGCCGGTATCAGCGCCCCCCCAGGGAAACGCATGGGACACGCCGGTGCGATTATTTCCGGAGGGAAGGGTGCGGCGGTTGATAAAATCGCCACCTTAGAAGCATGTGGCATTCAAACAACGAAAAACCCCGCAGAAATCGGCAGCTTGCTAAAAAGCGTACTGTAAGTCGTAAGTTTTATCTGCCGTAAATATCAAACGGAAAATAACGTTTACTAATTTCTTTATAAGTGCCGTTTTCGCGCACAGTCGCTAACGCCGCGTTGAACTGTTGCAATAATTGTTGTTGGTCCACCGCAATCACCATATCGGAAAAATATTTGGCAGTAGAGTAGTTCGGTCCTTTGGTGCGGTATCCTTCTTCTGCCGCCGCCCAAGTAAATTGTGCAATGCGATCGCCTAATACATAATCTACTTTGTCTTGCTTTAATGCGGCGTAAGCACTCGCCATATCGCGATAGCGTTTGATATTAACTGCATGAAATTTTTCACTGGCAAAAACATCAAAAATACTATTTTGCAGCACGCCGATATTTTGACCTGCCATTTTTTTATACGCCACTTTCGCACTGTTGCTATCCGCCGTTACAAAGCGCGCGCCATTTTTATAATAACGCTGACTTTGTAAAATACCCGTTTCGTAATCTTCCCCCGCCGGTAGCGCTACAATCGCATCTATTTCGCCATTTTGCAACGCGGTGAGTAATTTATTTTGCGCTAATACCGTCAGTGTGCATTTGCTTTGCATCTCCGCACAAAGCGCATTGACCATATCCACATGAAAGCCACTCCATACGCCATTTTCCGCCACGGATACAAAGTGAGGCGATTCATTATTGGCAAGTGCTACTTTTATCTCCGCGGCAACAACAACGCCTGACAACAAGGTGCCAATAATAAAAATATAATAATTTAGGAGACGCACAGCAAAAAAGGCAAAAAAATACCGCCAGAATGGCGGGTATAACAAAAAGAAAAAAGCTGGCGACGTCCTACTCTCGCAAGGGCTGTCCCGCACTACCATCGGCGATGAAGAGTTTCACGTTCCTGTTCGGAATGTAAGGTGTGGTTCCTCTTCTCTATGGCCACCAGCAACATGCATTATACCCAAAAAAATACCGCGAAGCAAAATATATATTCAGTTTTTGCTATTTTTTTTACACAAACACGCAACTATTCCCTCCGACGACCTCCGACGAGGGGGAGCGCCGAATGGCGCAAGGGTGGGTTTGACAGTCAACTCCTTAAATAGCTTACTTTGCTCGTAGAATTAGAAGGCACATTATCCGCACTTATGCGCGACAAATAATAAAAAATAGAATGTTATAATCCCTTAAATGGCAAGTAATGAGACACCTCACTCCTCTTCTGCAGTAGGCATTAATTTTAGCAACCCGCAATTTATCTGCAGCGTCGGCGCCAATACTGCTCCGGAAGATTTATACTATGTTGTCTTTGTTGGGCGCTCCAATGCGGGAAAATCCAGCGTCATTAACACCCTCTGCGGCGGACGCTATGCCCGTGTTGCCAAAGCCCCGGGGCGCACACGGCTAATCAATTTATTTCGCTTAGGGGGCAATTCCTCTGCAGCGACACTTGCCGATTTACCCGGTTATGGTTACGCTGCCGTCAGCAAACAAGAACAACGCAGCTGGGCACCGCGGATGTTGCGCTTTTTACAAACGGCGGATATTCGTTGTTTGGCAGTTGTAGTGGATTGTCGGCGCGGTATCGGGCAGATGGACATGCAGCTATTAGACCTCTACGCTGCGCGCGAGGCACCGGCGATTATCATTTTAAATAAATCAGATAAGCTTAATCAAAGTCAAAAATATGCAGCGATTGCTGCCGTGCGCGATACGATTAATGTGCCGGTATTTTTATTTTCGGCTTTGAAAAAAAAGGGCGTCGCGGAGGTACAAGGGTATATCAGTAGTTGTCTACTCGCGGCACCGACCGAACCGTTACAATGATTTGTGGGAAAATTAGAACAATCAATGTTTCTTTAATATTATTTAATATAAAATACGGTTAAATTTATGTTTATTCATCCCCATCCTGACCCCATTGCAATAGAAATTTTTGGTTTCGGCATTCGCTGGTACGGGCTCATGTATTTAACCGGCTTAGGCATTGCTTGGGCGCTAGGACACCAACTCTTAAAAAGAGCTTCTTTCTCTTCGCTACGCGGTTTAGTGGTGGAAGATCTAATTGTCGCTGCTGCCATTGGCGTTATTATTGGCGGGCGCTTGGGCTATGTGTTATTTTATAACCCCGCGTATTACGCCAGTCATCCCTTAGAGATATTCTATTTGTGGAATGGCGGGATGTCTTTTCATGGCGGTTTGTTAGGCGTGATTGTCAGTTTGTGGATATTGGCGCGACTACATGCAATCCCCAACATTAAACAAATATTGCAGGAAGAAAGCGCCGAAGGTATGGGTGCAAATGAAAATGATGATGAAGAATTCGAAACAACACTAGAAGATACCGCGGTTTTAGAAACCGTTACTTCGCATAAAAATATCTTTTTGCGTTTGGTTGATCTCGCGGCGGTACTGACTCCACCGGGGCTTGGTTTAGGGCGTTTAGGGAACTTTATTAACGCCGAATTACCGGGGCGTGTAACTTCCGCCGATTTACCGTGGGCGATGAGTTTTGGTATCCCTGATTATTTACC
>JAHZKE010000042.1 GCA_022600535.1 Pseudomonadota bacterium | reverse complement strand
TCGGTGTTTTTATTATCGCAAGCAATGATACGGGCGATGATGAAAAAACGTTGGGGCAGGATTATTATTATTTCTTCGGTGGTCGCATCAACGGGTAACGCGGGGCAAGCAAATTATTGTGCGGCGAAGGCGGGGCTGGAAGGGTATTGTCGCGCATTGGCGCGAGAAGTGGCGAGTCGTAACATTACGGTTAATGCGGTTGCGCCGGGGTTTATTCAAACCGATATGACGGAACAATTACCCGCAGCGATTAAAGAACACCTGATTGCCAACACACCATTAGGGCGGATGGGCAGCCCGCAAGATGTTGCCGCCGCTGTATTGTATTTAGCCAGTGCGGGAGCGGATTATGTTACCGGGCAGGTACTGCATGTTAATGGCGGTATGTATATGGGGTAATAGCGTTATTGTCGCTGCTTTCTATTCGCCGCATTCGTCATTTATCTGCTTAGTATAATAAAATACACATTATTAATGTCTAATTACACAGTAAAAATTTTACATCCCGAAGATAAAATATTTGTTTCCGGGCATCGCGGAATGGTGGGCTCAGCAGTGTGCCGAACCTTAGCGCAACAAGGATATAACAACATTATTTTTGCCGGGCGCGATGAATTAGATTTGACAAATCAGCAAGCCGTATTTGATTTTTTCGCCGTCCACAAACCGCAAGCGCAGGTCATTTGCGCTGCTGTAGTCGGTGGAATTATCGCCAATGACACTTTCCCTGCCGATTTTATCGGGCAAAATTTAATGATACAAACCAACCTGTTAGAAGCCGCACGGCGTTTTGATTGCGCGAAAACTGTGTTTATGGCGAGCGGGTGTATTTATCCACGTCTCAGCAAACAACCGATACGTGAAGAACAACTACTGACGGGGGCATTAGAGTCGACGAATCAGTGGTATGCGGTTGCCAAACTGGCGGGAATTAAAATGGGGCAAGCGTATCGGCGACAATACGGTTTAGATATGGTAAGCGTGCTGCCGGCAAATTTATATGGCACGGGGGATAGTTTTGATTTAGAAAACTCGCATGTGATCCCCGGTTTAATGCGACGTTTTCATATTGCCAAAATGGAACAAGCGAAACAGGTAACAGTGTGGGGGAGCGGGCGTGCAATGCGTGAATTTATGCACGTGGACGACTTAGCTGCGGCGACGGTGTTTTTAATGCAGCAAGCACAGGTAGAAGAAATTATTAATATTGGTTACGGCGAAGATATGACGATTGCCGAGTTGGCGCAGTTAATGAAAACAACGGTTGGCTTTAGCGGTGAGTTGTGTTTTGACGCGAGCCGCCCCGATGGCACGCCGCGTAAATTGTTGGACTCTTCTCATTTATTTGCTTTGGGGTGGCGTCCGACGATTCCATTAACGCAGGGGTTAGCGGCAACGTATCATTGGTTTGTTGAAAACATTGAGACACTGCGCGAAGTAAATCCGCAGGCGTGGCAACAATGAGCAAAAAAGTACTGATTACGGGGATTACCGGCATGGTGGGTTCGCACCTTGCCGATTATTTATTTGCCAATAGCGATTGGGAAATTCACGGTATGACACGCTGGCGTAGCCCGTTGGATAACTTAGAACAATTAACGCCGTCTATTAATGCCGGTGCGCGCGTTTTTTTGCATTATGCCGATTTACGCGATGACCACGCAGTGCGTGAAGTGGTGCGCACAGTGCGCCCCGATTTTGTTTTTCATTTGGCGGCGCAAAGTTTTCCCCGTAGCAGTTTTGACTCGCCCTTAGATACTTATGACACGAATGTGCAGGGAACAACGCGGGTGTTAGCTGCATTGCGCGAGTTTGCGCCAGAAGCGGCAATTCATGTTTGCGCGTCGTCAGAAGTATTTGGTCGTGTTGCACAAGAGCATTTGCCGATTGGTGAAGATGCCCCGTTTCATCCCGCTTCACCATACGCGATTAGTAAAGTCGGCACCGATTTAGTCGGACGTTTTTATGCCGAGGCATACAACATGTTAGTGATGACAACACGCATGTTCACGCATACGGGTCCGCGCCGTGGAGATGTCTTTGCCGAATCCTCTTTTGCCAAACAAATTGCGATGATAGAAGCGGGGTTGATGCCGGCGGTGCTTCAGGTGGGGAACTTAAAATCATTGCGTACCATTGCCGATGTGCGTGATGCGGTGCGTGCGTATTATTTATTGCTCACCCACAACCCGATTGCCGGTGCTTATTACAATATCGGCGGTACGCATTCCTGTCAGGTCGGCGAAATTTTGCAAACTTTGTTAGCGTTATCTCCCTACGGGGAAAAAATTAAAATCAAACAAGATGCCGCCCGTATGCGCCCGATAGATGCCGATTTGCAAGTGCCCGATACCAGCAAATTTAGCGCGCATACGGGATGGACGACGGAGATTCCCTATCAGCAAACAATGGCGGATTTATTAAATTATTGGCGCGCGCGGGTGGAAGCAGGCGCAGTTGTTATTAATCGTTAGTAATTGATTGTGGCGGATTTCTCACTCATTATTACGGCAATTGATGAAACGTGGTCATTGAAAAAAACAGTGGAAACGGTGCTTGCCGATAACCGCGATACCGTTGCCGATATAATTATTGCCACTGCCCCGCATACCACTGCCGCCTGCCGTGCGGTCGTTCGCGAAATGGAAGCGACATATCCGAGTATTGTTCGTGAGCACGAACAATGCCGCTTGCGCGGTGTCGGCGGGGCAAATATAGAGTGTGCCGAATTGGCAACAACAGAATGGGTATTGATAATGGCATCGGATTTAGAAACGCCACCGGAAAAAGTGCAAGCGATTATCGCGCGCGCCGAGGTGGGCGATGTTGATGTCGTGGCGACTTCGCGTTGGCTACGCGGCGGCAACTTTGGCGATTATGCGCGGGTGAAATTATTGTGTAATTGGATTTTTCAAAAAATGTATTCCTTGCTTTATTTTACGCATTTGACGGATATGACTTATGGCTATCGCGCTTATCGTCGTAATTTATTTTCTCGTTATCATTGGCAGGAGACCGGGCATGCCTTTTTTATGGAATCCATTTGTAAATTTTTGCGTAGCGGTATCCGTATTGCTGAAATTCCAATGCATTGGCAGCGTCGTCAAGAAGGCATGAGCCACATTCAAACTGCCGAATTTTTGCGCTATTTTCGTGTCGGCTTGTCGGTGCGTTTTTCCCGCAAAAGCAGTTTTATAATTTCAACCAAGGAGACACCATGAGTGCTACTGTTCTTATCACCACTACTATTAATGTGCCGCATGTATTGCTGGACTATGCCCGCGATGCACAAGCGCACGGACAAAATATTAAAATAATTGTTACCGGCGACCGCAAAACACCTGTTGCGGCAGCGGACTTGTGCGCGCAAGTGGAACGCGAAACAAAGATTGCTTGCGAATACATGGACCCGCAAGCGCAAGCGGCGTGGATGCGTCAGTATCCGCTATTAGACGCCCATTTGCCGTGGGACTGTGTGCAACGGCGCAATGTGGCAATTCTCAAAGCGGTTGCTGACGGGGCAGAGGTTGTGGTTACTATTGATGATGATAATTTTTTGGCGTGTGAAAATTATTTTGCCGGACATGCAGCATGCGGCAGCACAGCAACATTAGATACCTATGGCGATGCTGGTGCGTGGTTTAATGTTTGTCGTTTTTTGCAAGAGGAAAGCGGGCGGCAGTTTTTTGCCCGCGGTTATGGCATTGCCGCCCGCCGCCTTGCCGAAGGCACACTACCGCCCGCGGTGCCGTGCGAAAAACGTATTGCGGTAAATGCGGGGTTGTGGTTAGGCGACCCCGACATTGATGCCGCCACCCGTATTAGTATGCCGATTAATGCCACTGCCTATACACGCGACAAACAGGAGAATTTTTTTGTTGCCAGCGGGGCTTGGACGCCGTTTAATTCGCAAAATACCGCGCTTGCCCGCGAGGTATTGCCTGCTTACTTTTTAAGCCCTTATGTCGGGCGTTATGACGATATTTTTATTAGCTTTTTTGTTAAACGCATTGCCGACCATTTGGGACAGGGCATTAGTTTTGGTGCGCCTTTGGTGCGGCAGGAGCGCAACGAACACAACTTACTCAATGACTTAACATTGGAATATTTGGGCACAAAAATTACCGATACGTTAATTACAGCTTTGAGTGAGGCAACGCTGCAAGGAACTGGCTACGGCGAATGTTTGTTGGAGTTAGCACTGCATTGCGAACAGGCATTGCGTACGGCAGAAATGACCCTATTAGAACGGGCACAGATGAGTGCGTTTTTTGCCGGCTGTCGCGTATGGGCAACGCTACCGTTGTGGCAGGGTAAATAATCAATGCTCAAGTCCGATGTTCTTTATCGCGCCCGTGCGCCGTTACGCTTGAGTTTTGGCGGCGGCGGTAGCGAGTTGCCGCTGTATGTTCAGCAATATGGCGGCGTGGTGTTAAATGCGACGATTGGGCGCTATGTCTATGCCAGCATTCGCGCTGCGAACACGTCGCAGGTGTCTTTTGTTGCCAGCGATTGTAATTTGAGCGAAACGTTACCCGTGCAGGCAGAGTATTCATTAACCGATGCCAATATCGCCTTACCCCTGCACCGCGCCGTCTATAACCGCATTATCAACACTTACAACGATGGCAAACCGCTACCGTTGACATTACACACCTACAGCGATGCACCGGTGGGATCGGGTTTGGGCACTTCTTCCACGCTCACCGTGGCGATGTTGCGTTGTTTTGACCATGCCTTAGGGCTCAATTTAGATGTCTACGAATTGGCGGCATTGGCGCATGACATTGAGCGTTGCGATTTAAATTTAGCGGGCGGTTATCAAGACCATTATGCAGCAACTTTTGGCGGATTTAATTTTATGGAATTTCGCAGTAGCGGTGAGGTGGTGATTAACCCCTTGGCATTGGATGCCTCGCTGTTGGCAGAGTTAGAATATTCTTTAGTTTTGTACTATACTAGTGTCAGTCGTGCTTCGGCGGATATTATTGAAGCGCAAAGCCGCAGCATAGCCAACGAAGCGGCAGTGTGCGAATCGGTGCATCAAATTAAAGCGTTGGCGTTCACAATGAAAGAGCAACTCCTTGCCGGTGAAATTCGTCAATTTGCAAAAACGTTACATAACAGTTGGTTGCTAAAACGCAGTACTGCTTCTGCAATTTCTAACCATTCTATTGATGAAATTTATCAGCAAGCATGTGCCAACGGGGCGTGGGGCGGGAAAATATCCGGCGCCGGCGGCGGTGGTTTTATGATGTTAATTGTTGATCCGAATCGACGGCAAGAGGTGATTAACAGCTTACCCAACTACGACACGCAAGCAAGTTTTTGTCACTTCAGCAACGCCGGGGCAATTGCTTGGCAACGTAATGGCTGACTTTAACATGCGAACTGGGCGTTGTGCCAGCAGTCGCTTTAAAAAAGGGATGCATCGCAGCAGTATCCGTGACGTTTTAGCGCGTGATAACGATACTTATAACGACATCATGAATGTTCCGCTTCGCTACACATGTCACCTCTCCGCCGGAGGGAAATTTAATAGTTAGTTCCTATCGCCGTATTCGTGTTCTACTAAGCAAATGCGGATTCTGTAGTGTTTGTACCATAGCGATCTGCCTTTTTCTTGTGCTATTTTATGCTCGGCATTTTCGCGCCAATTTTTAATTGAGTCAATATCGCGCCAATAGCTTACCGTAATGCGCGGTTTGTCAAAATCACCACTGGCAGATTCTATTCCTAAAAATCCTTCTTGTTCGGCGGCTAATTCCACCATACGTAAAGCAGTTTTCTCGTAGCTGTCATAATCTTCGCTACTATGTAAAGAGGTAAAAATGAC
This sequence comes from Pseudomonadota bacterium, assembly GCA_022600535.1. Lineage (GTDB taxonomy): Bacteria > Pseudomonadota > Gammaproteobacteria > Tethybacterales > Persebacteraceae > JAHZKE01. Next base: position 75,655 of record JAHZKE010000042.1, on the reverse strand, counting down.
TGCGTAATATGGCGGTTGGAGATGCCCCACAGGTTTTGTCATTGTTTTACTCTGGACGTGGCAAAGAAACGATGTCGCCTAATCCCGCATACTTTCCCGCCGATAAACGCCCAACAGGGCTCACTTTTGCGGCATCAATAATTTGTCTGCCTTTTGCATCAGCGGCGAGTACACATTCGTCGGCGTACAGATAAATGATTTCGCCAATCACCAAAGTTTGCGTGTTGCCTAATGGTTGCTGCTGGTGCAAGCGGCAGGCGAGTGCTAACGGGGCAGCTTGCAAACGCGGTAGCGCAAAATGCTCGTGCAGTGGGGTGGTGGCTAATTGTTGTTGACTGACTTCCGATTCGCCATAAGGACGGGTGGCGGCACTGTTGTTTAATTCGCCCAACTGTTGCATAGAAGCAATATGGACGACAAAATATTGCCGCGTGCGGATGTTGTGTAAGGTGTCTTTATTTTCTCCGTCTTCTTTGTTGCCAAAGGAAACCCCGAGCAGTGGCGGATCTGAGGCGAGTGCATTGAAGTAGGAAAAGGGGGCGAGATTGTAATTACCGCTATCGTTTTCGCTCAATATCCAAGCGACCGGGCGTGGGATAATCGCTTGTGTCATCCATTGATAACGCAGGGGCGGGGCGATGCTGTTGAAGTCAAGAATCATCTAATTGCCGCCGATAATCATTTCTGGAATCAGTAGTGAACCGCAAGAAATCGCCCCGCGGCGCATGACATCATCGCCAAAATTACGCACTGCCGGTAACATGTTGAGTAAATTGCCGGCAATGGTTACTTCGCTCACGGGGTAGGCAATTTCTCCGTTTTCTACCCAAAACCCTGCTACGCCACGCGAATAATCGCCCGTCAACATGTTGGCGCCTTGTCCCATCAGGTCGGTAACAATCAGACCGCGTTGCATTAAAGCGGGGAGCGTGGCGGCGGCAACGGTGTCGCCGGTAACTTCTAAATTGTGTATGCCGCCGGCGTTACCGGTGCTGGTCGTGCCGAGTTTGCGCGCGCTGTAAGCCGATAAAAAGCGCCCTTGCCAAATGCCATTTTTGACAATATCCCGATCTTGCGGAGCAACACCGTCATCGTCATAGCTGCCGCTTGCCATTTCTCCGGCAAGATAAGGGCGTTCGCGGATGTTGATGTGAGGAGCAAAAACGGCGCTCTCTAATTTGTTGAGTAAAAATGAAGATTTGCGAAATAAGGAACCGCCGCTGGCAGCACCGACAAAATGCCCAATGAGTGAGTGCGCCGTTGGGGCTTGAAATAAAACTGCTGCACGGCAATCGCTGATTTTTTTGCCGCCTAAGCGTCTGGCAGCATGTTTGCCGGCAATCTCGCCGATGGTTTGTGCGCTGGGTAACCATTCGGCATTGCGTCGGGTTTCCGACCAACCGTTAGTTTCCATCATGCCGTCTTTTTCGGCAATGGCACTGCATGAAATATTATGGCTACTGACTTTTTCACTGGCAGTAAAGCCATGCGTGTTGCCGTAGGCGCTGAGTGTGCGCGAGGTGCTAACGCTGGCGCCGTCGCTTTTTTTGCGCTGGATAGTGGGGTCTGTTGTCCACGAGGCTTCTTCGCTTTCTTTGGCAATTGCAATCGCGTCTTCGGGGGTAATTTGCCACGGGTGATATTGCGCTAAATCGGGAAAATCAGTCGCCATTAATGCCGCATCAGCAAGCCCCGCGTGCGGGTCAGAGGAGGTGGCACGCGCAATCGCTAACGCGCGTTCAACGAGGGTTTGTAAAGTGGCAGGGGTGGTATTGGAGGAGGTGGCGCTACCGCTTTTGCCGTTGACATAAACGGTTAATGAAGCCCCTTGTTCGCGGTTAATACTCATGTTATCCAACGCTGCACAGCGCACGGAAACTTCCATACTGCTATTTTCGTAGACACTTGCCTCGGCGCTATCGGCACCGCTTTTTTTGGCGCGTGTGAGTAAGTCGTTTAACAGGGTACAGAAATTTTCCTGCGTGTTAATAAATTCCATATTCATAGAGTGTGATTATAGCAGTTTGTTGAAAGTGCTTTTTAAATTCCATACTAACGGAGGGGCCAAGCATGCTCAGGGAGCGGTTGGCAAAAGTTAGTTCACGCCGCTGGCTATTTCTCGGGCTAAATCGCTAACGACAGCGGCGTATTTGAAACTTTTGTTATAGCGTGTTAGCGCATAAAAATTTTCATTGCCAATGCGATACTCGGTGTCGTAGCGGTTTTCTAAATCTACAAATAAATAATGTGCACCAGTGGCAGGGGCATCGGTTTGCACCCCGTACTGGCGCAGTTGTTCAATGTCCATTACCGGACGGTAGTCATTGTTATGGGTGCGTTCAATCAGGGCTTTGCTTTGTAAGTTATCTATTGTAGCGGGATAATCCACGGCAAAACCGCGCTGCCAGCCGTGAGCGGTTAAAAAGTTTGCAATGCTGGCGATGGCATCGGCAGCGATAAATAAATCAATGCGTTCATCGCCGTTAAAGTCAACTGCATGTTTGCGTAAACTACTCGGCATAAATTGCGCCATCCCGATAGCACCGGCATAGGAACCAGCAATGCTAAGCGGGTCAATGCGGGTTTCGCGGGCGTAGAGTAAAAATTCTGTCAATTCGTTTAAAAATTCTTCTCCGCGTTGCGGGTGCCCAAATGCCAATGTCGCTAATGTTTCGGCAACGAGGTAGCGCCCTGTGTGCAAGCCGTAATGCGTTTCAATGCCGATAATCGCCGCAATAATGGCTGCCGGCACGCCGTATTGGGCTTCTGCTTGGTCTAATAAATCTTGATGTTGGCGATAAAAAAGAATGCCGCTGGCAATTTTTTTTGCGCTAAGGCGTTGTTTGCGATACTGTTGCCAATATACTTTTTTGGGTGGTTTGCTGGGTTTGGCTTCGTCATCAGCATCGGGAACACCGAGGAGACGCAACACTTTATCGTTATAAGTCAGTTTGGCAAAAAAATGATTTAATTCTTCCGGTGCAAAAGCGTGTTCTTGTTGCAGATGTTGAATATAGGTTTGCACCCGTGCATCTGCGCTAAAATTATTTGCGATGGCGAGCGGGGTGCTTGTCAGTGCCAATATCAGCACCAGTAAAATATTTTTTCGTAGCATGGAATATTAAGCGGTTACCGGTACTTTTTTCTTGGTGCGGGTGCGTTGTTTTTGTAGTGTGGTAATGCCTGTTTCGTCTAAGCAGTAGGAGCCGCCGTTATAAATAATGCCATTGGCTTCGGCAAGTGCTAACGGTTCTAATACTTTTTGTTTAATGAGTCGTTTTAAGGGGCGCGCGCCCATGTCCGGCGAGTAGCTTTCTTTTTTCAGTTGGGTGCGTAATTTATTGCTGAGTTTGACACGAATTTTTTTATTGCTGGCGATTTGTCGCAGCGCGTGGTCCAATTGCAGATCGGTAATATGGGCGATTGTTTCTGCCGATAAGGGTTGAAAGCGGATTAATGCATCAATGCGGTTGCGCATTTCGGGAGTAAAGAAATGACGCACGGCATCGTCGCTGTGGTAGTTGGCTTCGCGTTCAAAGCCGGCAATACTGCGTTCCATTTCGCTACTGCCTAAGTTAGAGGTGAGGATAATCAGTGTGCCGTTAAAATTGGTGTTGCGTCCGTTGTTATCGGTGAGTGTGCCGTAGTCCAGTATTTGCAACAAGATGTTTAATACATCGGGGTGGGCTTTTTCTATTTCATCAAACAAAATGACCGAGTTGGGATGTTGGCTCACGTCTTCAACCAGTTTGCCGCTTTGTTCATAGCCGACATACCCCGGCGGCGCACCGATGAGGCGTGAAACCGCGTGGCGTTCCATATATTCTGACATATCGTAACGCAATAGGGGGATTTTTAAGTGTTGCGCGAGTTGGCGTGCCATTTCGGTTTTGCCGACCCCCGTGGGACCATAAAATAAAAAAGCGCCAATGACGGTTTGTGCCTCTTGATAATCCAGTTGACTGCACAACACTGCCCGCGCTAATCGTTTAGCGGCTTCTTCTTGCTCTAATACGGCGGTGGTTAGTTTTTCTTCTAAGGTGGCTAATTGTGCTTTTTCTTCTTGATACAGCGGCGGTAGCCCCGAAGTTTTTCGTGCTAACTGTTCAATTTCTTCTTTGCTAATTGGCGTGTTATCGCGGGCATCAGACATTTGTATTTGTCGTCGGGCGCCGGCTTCGTCTAACAGGGCGATGGCTTTATCGGGCAGACAACGGTTCGAAATATAGCGCCGCGATGACTCGATGGCACTGTTGATGGTGTTGTTCGCATAATCAACGCCGTGGTGCTGTTTTAAGCGTTTGACAGTGTCTTGCAAGATGGTTTGTAAGGTTTCTTCGTCGGGTTCTTCAATGTTAATTTTTGTGAAGCGACGCGTTAAGGCGCGATCTTTTTCAAAAAATCGGCGGTATTCGGCTTGTGTGGTGGCACCGATATAGCGGACATTTTTTTCTTCTAACATCGGCTTGAGAATGTTTGCCCCATCTAAAACGCCACCAGAAACAGCACCGGCACCGATGATGGTGTGAATTTCATCAATAAAAATAACGGTATTGCCGTGGGCGCGACATTTTTCAACTAATTGTTGCACGCGTTGTTCAAAGTCGCCGCGGTATTTTGTGCCGGCAACGAGTTCGGCGATATTAACCGGCACCACGCGCATGCCGCGCATATTTGCCGGCACTTCTCCAGCGGCAACATGGTGAGCGAAGGCATGCACGATTGCGGTTTTTCCAACTCCGGGATCGCCGACTAACAACGCATTGTTTTTATATTTGCAAGATAAAACGCGCATCAGCATATTAATTTCTTCTAAACGTCCGCTGGGTTTTTCTAATTGACCGCTGTTTGCTTGGGCAACTAAGTCGGTATCTGCCGCATTACTTTTTTTGCTGTTGTCGGTGGCGGTTTGTTCGTTTTGTTGCGCTAAACGCGCGAGTAACGCCAAGCGTTCTATGCCGTATTTCTGCATATAATAGGAAGCATAGCATTCGGGTTCGGAAAAAATCGCCACTAAAATATGCAGACCATTAATAGATTGGCTTGATTGATTATCGCTGACGGCACGTTGCAAGGTGCGTTTAAAGCCGGCGGTCGGTTGCGGCTCATCGCCGTAGGATTTTGCTGGCGGCACTTTGGAAGTGATAAATTGTTTGAGTTTGTTTTTTAATCCGTGTGTATCGGCACTGCTGTCTAATAACATTTCTTGTACGGCGGTGTTTTCATTCAGTAAAACCAATGCCAGATGCTCAATCGTCAGGTGTTCTAAACCACGACGACGGGCATCGGTGCGTACGGTGTTGATATTTTTTTCTAACTCTCGGGTAATCATTGTCTATTGATAAGGGGTACTGATTCTAACAAGTTTTTTCTATTTTTTTACGCTTGGTGTCTTGTCGCAATATTACAATCATAAAAATGAAACAAGCAAACGAGAAATAAATTTGGTGCCGATGGCCAGATTCGAACTGGCACGAGAATACTCTCACTGCCCCCTCAAGACAGCGTGTCTACCAATTCCACCACATCGGCTATTTTATAAAAATTAATTAGGCGTTTTGTTCTCATTTGTTTCGCTATCGTTCGCCATCATGGTTTCGCTTTCAGTGTCGTTACTCATCATGGTTTCACTTTCAGCATCATTTGTCATCATAATTTCTTCATCATCATCGCTGCCCAAAATAACGCTTTCTTCATCGTTGGCGATGATTTCTGTACTATCGCCTTGTAACTGTTGCAATACTTCTTGATTTTCATTGTTGCCCAAAAATACGCTCAATGCCAGTGCCGACAATAAAAATACGGTCACTAAACCCGATGTCATGCGGGTGAGAAAGTTGGCTTTACCAGTGGCGGTAAAAAGCCCGCCTTGCGCACCGCGCCCGAAAGCAGCACCTAAACCGGCACCTTTGCCTTGCTGTAATAAGATAACAATGACCATTAGGATAGAAGAAACAACCGTAATGGAGATGAGAAATATTTTCATAATGGGGAAAAAGAGTTACAGATAGTGTTGAATGTTTGCGGTTTGAGTGAAGCCCCACCAACCAAAAAACCATTTACATTTTCAATGTTCATAAATTCTTGGGCGTTGTCTGCGTTCACGCTACCGCCGTATAAGAGCGTTATTTTACCGCCAAATGCGGCGGTTTGTTCAATTAGTGTTGCGCGAATGGCAGAATGCAGTTGTTGAATGTCGTCAATTGTCGGTGTTTTGCCGCTACCAATTGCCCAAATCGGTTCATAAGCGATGATTATTTTTTGTAAAATTTTAGCATCGGCATCGCCTAATGCGGCGTTAATTTGTGCCAATACGGTGTTAATTGCTGCCGCACTGCCGCCTTGTTCGCGTACGCAGTCGGTTTCCCCCACGCATAATATCGGCTGTAACCCCGCGGCAACGGCGGCACGTATTTTGTCAGCGCAAAGGGCATCGTTTTCGTGTTGGGCGTTGCGGCGTTCGGAATGTCCTACCAGTACTAAATCGCAGCCGATGTCTGCCAACATCGTTCCCGATACTTCACCAGTATGCGCGCCGGCATCGCGAGGGGCGGCAATCGTTTGCGCGCCGATTAAAAAATCATTGCTAAGTGCGGCCCGCATTGTTGCCAGATAAGGAAAGGGCGGGCAAACGGCAACCTGACACTGCTTGGAGGGGGCGGCAATGGCGGCAGTCCAGTCGCGAATAAACGCTAAACTGCCGTGCATTTTCCAGTTGGCGACAAATAAAGGTTTCATTGCGGCAGGGCGCTGTTATAGTGTTGTTGATACGCTTCGCTGACTGCCGCTAACGATAAGGGATACCCTTGTCCGCTATCGTGGGTGGCACAGGTCGCGGCAACGACGGTGGCAAAATTGAGTAACGATTGCCACTCCCAGTTGCGCATGAGTCCATAAATCAATCCCGCACGATAGGCATCGCCGCACCCGGTCGGATTTTTGGTCTCGCCTAAGTGCACGCAGGTCGCTTGCAGGGTGTCTGTTCCGATAAATGCTTGCGAACCCGCTTCGCCATTGGTGATAAATAATGCCTTTAACATCTTTGTTGTTTCGGTAATGTTCAGTCCGCTGGCACGTTGTGCCGTTTCCCACTCGCCTTTATTAAAAATAGCGTAAGGAGCGAGTGTTAAACATTCTTTAATTTCTTCGCCCGAAAATAGGGAGATGGCTTGCCCGGGGTCAAAGATAAAGGGGATGTTTGTTTCGGCACAGGTGCGACAGTGTTGCAATATACCTGCTTTGCCGTTGGGAGAAATAATCGCAAGCGGCGGCGGCGGCAGGATACTAATATCTTGTCGGTGCGCTTCAGCGGTAGCACCTGGATGGAAGACAATAAATTGACTGTGATTGCAATCAGTAACAACATACGCTTGCGCGGTGTAAAAATCGGGCAACATGATGACGTGTTCGGTGCTGACGCCCATTTGATGTAAATAATCGGCATAGGGTGAAAAATCATTTCCTGCAGTTGCCATTAGTTGCGGTTGTTCGCCTAAATGCTGCAAGGCATAAGTAATGTTGCCGGCACAGCCGCCAAAAACACGCGATAATGTTGGGGCAATATAGGCGGCAGAAAATGCTTGTGCGGTGGTGGGAATTTGATTGTTGAACGGCTCTTCAATCTGCATTAAATAATCAAAAGCCAGTGAGCCAGTAATAAGTGGTGACATATTTTAAGTGGTTAAATAAATGTAAAGAAAGAGACATTGTGCCACAATTTAGCAATTGCATTGCATGTCTATAAAATCATCGTAGGTAATTCGCAGGTTTTGGGGGGAGTGAAAAAATGGAAGAACGGCGATATTATTTTCTTCGGCAAAATTTTATATTTTGTCGTTGGCGGGCAACAGAAGAAAATTTAAACATGATAGAATAACGTTCTTACTGACATCAGCGGTGGTTGAGATACGGCAGTACAGAAAAACAGACGAGATAAAAAATCTGTTAGTGACAGACTTTATTTTTAATGAAAATATGAGAAAACAACCAGCCAAACACGGTTTATACCAACCTAATGCCGAGCATGATGCTTGCGGCGTTGGTTTTATTGCGAATATAAAAAATCGCGCCACGCATAGCATATTGCAAGAGGGGTTGCATATTTTGGAAAATATGACCCATCGCGGTGCCGTGGGTGCCAACCCGACAACCGGTGACGGTGCCGGCGTGTTAACGCAAATTCCGGATGCTTTTTTTCGTGCGCAAGGGGTCGCGTTACCCGCGGCAGAAAACGGAGAACATGCCTATGGTGTGGCAATGTTGTTTATGCCGCAGCAAGAAGACAAACGCCGCCAAACCGTAGCGTTGGTAGAAAAAATTATTGAGCAAGAAGGGCTTGCCGTGCTTGCTTGGCGCGATGTCCCCACCACCAACAGCGCCATTAACGACGACGTCGCTGCCAGTGCGCCAGTGATGCAGCAGTTATTTGTGACTGCTGGCAATACGCCCTTGGGCGATGCTTTTGAACGGCGGCTTTATATTGTGCGTAAAATGTTTGAACGTGCAGTGGCGGCAGATGAAAATATTGCGATTGCCAGCGATGCGGCAGGTTTTTATTGCGCCTCTTTTTCGTCACGCACTATTGTTTATAAAGGGATGTTTTTAGCCGAGCAACTTGCCGCTTATTATCCCGATTTAAGCAACGATACTTACGTTACGGCGTTGGCTCTGGTGCATCAACGTTTTTCCACCAATACCTTTCCGGCGTGGCGCTTGGCGCACCCGTATCGTTTTATTGCCCACAATGGCGAAATTAACACCTTGCGTGGCAATATCAACAATATGACGGCACGGCACCATTCCCTGTATTCGCCCCTGTTTGGCGAGGAACTGGAAAAACTGTGGCCATTGATGGAACACGGGCAATCGGATACCGCCACCTTAGACAATGCGGTGGAATTACTTTGTTTGGCGGGATATTCTCCCGCCCACGCGTTAGCGGTATTAATTCCTGAAGCATGGCAAAACAATTCTGCCATGCCCGCCCCGTTGGTCGATTTTTACCGTTATCATGCGGCGATGATGGAACCGTGGGACGGACCGGCGGAAGTGGTCTTTACCAACGGCAAACAAATTGGTGCCGTATTAGACCGCAATGGCTTGCGTCCGGGGCGCTATTGGTTGACAGACGACGACCGTATTATTATGGCATCGGAAGCGGGGGTTTTACCGCTGGCAGATGCGCATATCCTGCGTAAATGGCGTATTCAACCGGGGAAAATTTTGCTGGTAGATTTAGAAGAAGGGCGCTTAATTGACGATACGGAAGTAAAAAAACAATTAACAGTAGCGCACGATTACAGCACTTGGGCGGGTGCTTCGCAACAGTCGTTATCGCCTCATGCAACAGCGGCAACAGCGGCAACAACAGAAAACAAACAAGAACCGCTACTGCAACGGCAACAACGTTTTGCTTATACCGAAGAAGATGTTAAATTTGTTTTACGCCCCATGGCAGAAGAGGGCATTGAACCAACAGGGTCTATGGGGGACGATACCCCGCAAGCCGTGCTATCGCAACAAATGCGTCCGTTGTCGGCGTATTTTCGGCAAGAATTTGCGCAAGTTACCAACCCGCCGATTGATCCAATTCGCGAAAGTTTAGTGATGAGCTTAAATAGTTATGTGGGTGCGCGTCCTAATTTATTATCCCCCGGGGAAGCCCCCACCACTTGTTGTTATACCCTGACACACCCGATTTTATCGGCAACAGAATTTAGTGCATTGTGTGCGCAGCAAACCAGCCGCGTTACCATGTTAGATATTACATACAACGAGTCACAAACATTGGCGCAAACCTTAGAACAATTGTGTGAGCAAGCGCGCACCGATGTTGTCGGCGGCACTTCTATTTTAGTGTTGTCCGATAAAACGGCATCGGCAACACGGATTGCCATCCCCGCCTTATTGGCATGTGCCGCCGTGCACCATGCTTTAGTCGCCAGCGGCGACCGCACGCAAACGGGTTTAGTCATAGAAACCGCCGCCGCCCGTAGCGTGCACGACATGGCAGTGTTGGTAGGATATGGTGCCGAAGCGATTTATCCCTACTTGGCGTATGAAACCATCGCAACCATGCCGGCGCTAATGGAAGCGGGGGAAGAAAAAGCAAACCTGACGACAGAGCAACGTGTTGCTAATTATCGTCAAGCATTGGGTAAGGGTTTGCTCAAAGTCATGTCTAAAATGGGCATTTCTACATTGCAATCTTATTGCGGCGCGCAGATATTTGAAGCGGTGGGTTTGTCGCAAGAATTAATCGCGCACTATTTTTGCGGCACCGAGTCGCAAATCGGCGGGATTGGCATTGACGAAATTGAACGAGAAGCGCGTTATTGGCATGACATTGCCAAAGATAAAAATAATCCGCTATTCAAAGACGCATTAGATGCCGGCGGGTATTATGCCTATCGCACGCGGGGCGAAGCGCATTTGTGGTCGCCGGAATCCGTTGCTGCTTTGCAACATGCCGTGCGTAGCAATAGTTACAGCAAATACGAAGAATACGCCGCCCTGATTAACGAACAAAGCGAACAATTAATGACCTTGCGCGGCATGTTAGAAATTGGCAGCATTGGCGAGAGCATTCCCTTAGATGAAGTAGAACCTGCGGCGGATATTCTCTGCCGTTTTTCTACCGGGGCGATGTCGTTTGGTTCTATTTCGCACGAAGCACACAGCACCTTAGCGATTGCAATGAACCGCATCGGTGGAAAATCCAACACCGGCGAAGGCGGTGAGGAAGCCGCGCGTTTGATTCCCTTGGCGAATGGCGATTCAATGCGTTCTGCCATTAAACAAGTTGCTTCGGGGCGTTTTGGTGTTACGGCAGAGTATCTGGCAAATTCGGATATGATGCAAATTAAAATCGCCCAAGGAGCAAAACCCGGCGAAGGCGGGCAACTGCCCGGACATAAAGTAGATAGTGCCATTGCCAGCGTACGTCATTCTGTCCCCGGAGTCGGGTTAATTTCACCACCACCGCACCACGATATTTATTCTATTGAAGATATCGCGCAGTTAATTTACGATTTGAAATGCGCCAACCCCGAAGGCAATGTCAGTGTAAAATTAGTATCCCGCGCCGGTGTCGGCACGGTGGCGGCAGGCGTAGCAAAAGCAAAATCCGACCACATTACCATTGCCGGACACGATGGCGGCACCGGTGCTTCGCCGTTGTCTTCTATCAAACATGCGGGCACCCCGTGGGAATTAGGGCTGGCAGAAACACACCAAACCTTAGTACTCAACGATTTACGCGGACGGATTGCCTTGCAAGTGGACGGGCAAATTAAAACCGGTAGAGATGTCATTATCGGTGCGTTGTTAGGGGCGGATGAATTTGGTTTTGCCACCGCGCCGTTAGTGGCAGAAGGGTGCATTATGATGCGCAAATGTCACTTAAATACCTGCCCGGTGGGGATTGCTACCCAAGATGCACGGCTACGGAAAAAATTTGCCGGCAAACCTGAGCACGTCATTAATTACTTCTTCTTTATTGCTGAAGAAGTGCGGCGTTTCTTAGCGGCAATCGGAGTGCGGCGATTGAATGACATTATCGGCAGAGCAGATATTTTAACGCCGAAAACACAGCAGCACTGGAAAAGTAAAACTTTAGATTTAACACCGTTGTTGCAGTTGCCACTCGCACCGGTAGAGTATTCACGTTTTCATTGTCAGCGACAAGACCATGCGATTGAAAAACATGCGATTGATTATCGCTGGTTGCCGCAAGCGCGCGCCGCGATTGATGACGGCAAACCCGTAGTGATAGAAGATAAAATTAGTAATTTACATCGCACTGCCGGAGCGGTACTCTCCAACGCAATTGCGAAAAAACACGGACACGCGGGTTTGAAACGCGATTTACTACAACTGCGCTTAACGGGAATTGCCGGGCAAAGTTTTGGTGCTTTTGCCAGCCGCGGTATGAACATGCAATTAACCGGTGAAGCAAACGATTATCTCGGTAAAGGGCTTTCCGGTGGGATATTAGCAGTGCGTCCGCCCGAGAGCAAACGCCCCGATGGCGAAAACATTATTGCCGGCAATACCGCTTTATACGGTGCGATTTGCGGCGAAGTCTATTGTCGCGGGGTTGCCGGTGAGCGTTTTGCCGTGCGTAACTCGGGGGCGACAGCAGTAGTAGAAGGGTGCGGCGACCACGGTTGCGAATATATGACTGGCGGCACGGTGATTGTATTGGGTGCCGTCGGGCGTAATTTTGCCGCCGGAATGAGCGGCGGGGTGGCGTATGTTTGGGATGAAAACAATCAATTTGCCGACAACTGCAATAAAGATATGGTTGATTTACGTACCTTAGACAGCGAACCCGCAAATTGCGCCCGTCATTTACAAGCCAGCGATGCGGATATTATTCGTGATTTTTTAAACAAGCATGTGGGCTACACCGGCAGTGCGAAAGCGCAATTTATATTAGATCATTGGGAAACGGCGCGGGAAAAATTTGTCAAAGTGATTCCCTACGAATACGAACGCGCACTCAACGAAATCCGCGAAGAAAAAACTGCATAAAAACTGCCGCAAAGGCAATAATGGAGCGGGTGATGGGAATCGGACCCACGCTACCAGCTTGGGAAGCTGGTGTTCTACCATTGAACTACACCCGCACAATAGGGCAAATTTTATCACGTTTTTGCGGGCGCTATAAGGTGGCGTGATAGGTAAAGATACGGCGGCAAAGTGTTAAAATGACTGCCTATGCGTGATTTAGTAGATAAAACCGTTCGCGAATGTGTTGTCAGTGAGCAGTTTGAGGGGCAGCGATTAGATAATTATTTATTGCGTGAGTGGCGCGGGGTGCCGCGTTCTTTGATTTATCGCCTCATCCGCAATGGACATATACGGGTGAATGTCGGGCGCGTGCGTCCCGATTGTCGTTTATCTACGGGCGACCGCTTACGTCTGCCGGCATCGGTGCGCGTGCCGGAAGCACCGCCGCCTACCCATGCCCGCCCGTTAGCATTGCAGGTGTTGTATGAAGATGAAATTTTACTGGCAGTCGATAAACCCGCGGGGCTCGCCGTACACGGCGGCAGTGGCGTTGCCCACGGGGTGATTGAACGCCTACGCGCCCATCTGCCGCAACATGCGTTTTTAGAATTAGTCCACCGTTTAGACCGCGATACTTCGGGGGTGTTGTTGTTGGCGAAAAAACGCTCAGCATTGACGGCAATTCAACAACAATGGCGCGCGCAAAAAGTAGAAAAAAAGTATACCGCGTTGGTGTTGGGAGTATGGCAGGCAGAACAGCACCGAGAAATTAAATTACCGTTAAAGCGCATTGTCGCTGCCAATGGCAATCGCCATGTGATTGTTGATAGCGCGGGCAAAAATGCCTATACGCGCACGCGCTTGCTACAGCAATATAGCAACAGCGCTTTACTGGAGGCGGATTTACAAACGGGCAGAACCCACCAGTTGCGCGTGCATTTTGCTACGCAACAGCTCCCCATATTAGGCGATGAACGCTATGGCAATTTTGCACTTAATCACAGCGCCGCGCGCGCGGGTTGGCAGCGTATGTTTTTACATGCGCAGCAGTTAGCATTTACCCACCCGCAAAGTGCCGAACGGGTGCAGATTTTATCGCCGCTGGCGGAAGAATTTACCCTTGCGGCGCAATGGTTAGCGCAACAGAGGACACGATGACTTTATTACGCGGTTTTGCTTCGGTTAGCGGTATGGTGTTTGTTTCGCGCTTGCTGGGGTTGTGGCGCGATATTATCATCGCTTCGGTGTTTGGCGCGGGCGGCGTTAGCGATGCTTTTTTTACTGCCTTTCGCCTACCGAATACATTACGCCGCTTTACTGCCGAAGGCGCATTAACGCAAGCATTTGTACCGATTTACAGCGCCCAACAACGCCGCGATGCAACACAGGCAGCAAAATTAGCGGGGGAGATTGCCACCTTATTACTGGCGGCGTTACTTTTACTCTCGCTGCTTTGTATCGTTTTTGCGCCCTACGTTATTGTTGCCTTAGCCCCCGGCTTGGAGCAAATGGCATTGGCGGCAGATTTATTGCGGGTCTTGTTTTTTTACATTGTTTTGATTTCCTTAGTGGCATTATTTTCCGGCATACTCAACGCGCATTCTTATTTTCATGCGGCTGCTGTTGCACCGTTATTTTTAAATATCGCCATGATTGCGGCGGCGTTGTGGTGGACGCCGTTTTTTCAACAGCCGATTTTCGCGCTTGCTTGGGGGGTGTTGCTCGCCGGTGTAGTGCAATTATTGTGGTTGCTGTGGCATGTTAAACGCGCCGGTCTATTGCCGTCGCTGCCGCGCTGTTGGCAATTTTCGGCATCATTGGGGCAGGTGTTTCATTTGTTTTGGCGCAGTGCGTTGGGTTCAAGCGCGGCACAATTTAATTTACTGATTAATTTATTTATTGCTTCTTTTTTTACGGCGGGGAGTATTTCGTGGCTTTACTATGCCGATCGTTTAATGGAATTACCCGCGGGTTTGTTAGGGGCAGCGCTGACCACAGTGGTATTGCCCGCGCTTTCCGCCCATGCCGACAAGCCGACAGAATTTCAAGAATTATTAGATAATGCCTTACGCTTGATTTTATTTTTAGCCGTGCCGGCAGCAGCGGGGTTGGCCTATTTAGCATTACCCTTAGTCAGTACGTTATTTTTACACGGTGCTTTTAGCGCCTCTGATGTGCAAATGACACAGTTGGCAGTATTGGCGTATGCAGTCGGTGTGCCCGGATTAGTGGCAGTGCGCCCGTTGGCAGCGGCATTTTTTGCCCGTCAGGATGCGGGAGTTCCCGTTCGTGCTGCCGTTGCGGCATTGTGTTTGACGCAATTGTTAAATGTTATTTTTATTTTCGGCTTGCAGTTGGCACATGTTGGTTTGGCGTTGTCGGTGGGGTTGGCGGCTTGCGCCAATGCGTTGATTTTATATATTGTCTTACGGCGGCGCGGTTGGTTTAAACCGCAAAGCGGTTGGCACAAGTTTTATTTACAACTGTTCGCTGCTTTAGCGGTTATGTTGCTGGTGTTATTTTTTATAGTGCCGGAAGATTCTTTTTGGTTGCAAGCAACGACGTGGCAACGTATCGGAAAATTAACGTTGTGCTTGTTGGCGGCAGTGGGTGCTTATTTTTCCACTGCGTATTTGTGCGGTATGCGCCCGCAGCAGTTTAATCAACGCTTAATGCCTTTACCTTCACCTTTGACGAGTGAAGAAACGAGCAAAAAATAATGTTAAACGCCGCAGAAATGAGTCAAAATTTGCAAGAGATTCGCGCGCAAATTGCCGCGTGCCATCGGTCCGATAAACGACCTGACAAACCGCCGGCTAAGATTATTGCGGTGAGTAAAACGTTTCCCGCTGCCGCCGTGCGCGCTATTTATGCGGCTGGTGTTGAAGATATTGGTGAAAATTATTTGCAGGAAGCGGAAGAAAAAATTCCTGCCTGTGCTGATTTGCCGTTGGTTTGGCACTTTATCGGTAAAATTCAAAAAAATAAAATCAAACGTATTGCGGCGTTATTTGATTGGGTGCATAGTGTTGATTGTTTTTCCTACGCCGAGCGTTTATCGGCCGCACGGGCGGCAGATGAAAATGAAAAACCGCTCAATGTATTATTACAGGTCAATATTTCTGCCGAAGAAAGTAAATCCGGTGTGGCAGTGTGCGAAGCACTACCGTTGGCGCGAGACATTGCAGCGTTGCCCAATATCCGTTTGCGCGGGTTGATGATTTTGCCGCTAATGACGAACGCCCCCCAACAGCAATATGATATTTTTTGTCGTACTGCCGCATTGCAACAGCAAATTGCGGCAGCGATTAATCTTCCCTTAGATTGTTTATCTATGGGGATGAGCGCCGACTATCCGCAGGCATTGCGGGCAGGGGCAACACACATTCGTTTAGGCACTGCGCTATTTGGAGCGCGGGCAAAGAAAGGAACATAATATGAAAATTGCATTTATTGGCGGCGGGCACATGGCACACGCACTGATTGCGGGGTTATATCAAAGTAACGAGATTATCGTTGCCGAACATAATGCCGAGCGGCGACAAAAACTGGCGGAGGAGTTTAAGATAGAAACCTGTGCAGTGTTGCCCGCTGATGCGGGTTTAGACGTGTTGGTTTTGGCAGTGCGTCCGCCACAGGCACAAGAAGCATGTGCGGGGTTGCCGCCCGCGGGGTGCATTATGAGCGTGATTGCAGGATTGCGTTGCCAACAACTCGCACAGTGGACTGAACGCTCCTTGGCAGAAATTATCCGCATTATGCCCAATACACCGGCACAAGTGCAGCAGGGGATGACCTTTGCTTATGCCGATCACACGGCGGCGGAAGTCGCGCGTAACAATACCGCTTACATTTTTAAAACAGTCGGACAATTTGCTTGGGTGCGTGAGGAGTCGTTATTAGATTCGGTAACGGCAGTATCGGGGAGTGGACCCGCTTATATTTATTATATTATTGAAGCCATGCAACAAGCGGCACAGCGTTTTGGTTTAGCGCCGGCAGAAGCGCAACAGGCAGTATTGCAAACCTTGCGCGGCGCCTGTGCGATGGTAGAAGAAAACCCGCAACAGAGTGTAACGGAATTATGGCAAGCCGTTGCTGTGCCGGGCGGCACCACGGCGCGTGCCTTAGCGGTGATGCAAGAAGCACAGATGCAACAAACGATTATTGAAGCAATGGTTGCCTGCCGCCAACGCGCGCAAGCAATGGGCGAAGAGTTAGCAAAATAACGCGGCGGGTCGCGAGGCGCTATAGGGCGCGTGCCAATTAATTTACAAAGTTAACCCGATGGGGTAGTGCGAGATTAACTCGGCGCCGTTTTCGCGCACAATCACTTGTTCTTCGTATTTCATACCTTCGCCGCCATCGCGCCGCCCGACATAACTTTCTACGCATAACATCATCCCCGCCTCAACGCGGTTGTTATCATCCCCGCTTTTCCATAAGTGTGGGAATGTGACCGAAGGGTATTCATCGCACAAGCCAACGCCGTGATACAAACAAGAATAATGTAAATAAGTATCGGGGCAGTAGATGAGCGATTTTTCTGATAATTCGCGCCATGTCATCCCCGGGCGAATCAATGTTAGATTTTGTTGCACTTGGGCGATTGCCATATCGTATAAAATTTGTTGCGCGGCGGTGGGGCGGTCGCTACCGATGAGCCACGTGCGCGAAATATCCACACAACAGCCGTATGCCCCGATTAAATCGGTATCAAACGCCATTAATTCGCCGGCTTGTATCGGGCGTGAGGAGGATTCTTGAAACCACGGATTGGTGCGCGGACCTGCCGCTAAAATGCGTGTTTCAATCCATTCGCCGCCGCGGACAATGTTTTCGGCATGTAAGTGTGCCCATAAACGATTTTCGCTAATCCCCGGGTGTGCGTGTTGGCGCATGACATCAATCGCGCTATCGCAGGCGTGGATGGCACAACGCATTGCTTTTAATTCTTCCTCGCATTTCACCATGCGGGCGTGTTCCATTAATGCTTCACCGTTTTCTATGGCAATACCCAATGCGGTTAATGCTTCGGCGCCCTCGGGGTTAATTTTATCTATCGCTAAGCGGCGATTGTCGCCGCCGTATTGTTGCACTAAATCGGCAATTTCTGCCGCCCATGTTTTAGCATTGCCGTCTAAACGTTCGCCGGAAGAAAAATAAAACCACGAACACGCCGGACGTATTTCATTAATTAGCGGATTGTGGGCGGATAGATGTTCGCAATCGTGATAATCAAAAACAATTAACGGCCCATCGGCAGCAACAAAACAATAGCGGGCAGCGTTATGGGAAGTCCATAATTGCATGTTGGTTGAATCACTCGCATAGCGGATATTGAGCGGGTCTACCAACACCGCCGCGGCAATATCACGGCGGCGCAATTCGGCTTGTACGCGTTGCAGGCGGTAGTGGCGGACGGCTGCCATGTCGGGTAAGGCAAGCCCTGCTTGCCGCCATTCCGATAGCGCGGGTTCCCCCGGTCCCAATACGTGCATATTGAGAGCGGCATCGTAGCGATAAGGCATTTTGGCGGTTTGTCCAGCTCCTATTTTGGCATCGGTCATATTGTAATTATAAAATAGAGCGCGTGGATTCGTACGCTTGTGCCCTTTATTTTTTCGGCGGTGGTTTCGCGTCAAGGTCAATTTCAAACGGAACAAAAGGTTCGTTATCTTCTTCTGTTTCGGTGCTTTGCATCGCTTCTATCATTTCCGGTGTCGGGGCGGTGGCGACAACAGGCGGGGGATTTTTTTTCTCAATCGGTTCTGCGGCATTTAACTTTTTTGGGTTTTCAATGTCAATGCGAAATCCCTCTTTATCACCAATGTAGAAACGATCAACGATGAACAGAGATAAATAGATAATCCCCGAAAACGATAAAATCCACGAAATAATCGTGTAATAACCATTTGTCCAAGGGATTATAAAACCAAGGCAAATTAAGAGGAGACAAGTTAATACGGTACGCATGATTTACGTGGTTTTTGATATAAAGTTTTATCGGTTTCGGCTTCGGCGAGTAGCCAATGGCGCAAGAGTGCGTTGGTTTCATTATGCCAATTTTCTTTTTCGCCGCATAAATAACACGCCGATTGCGTGGCAATATCCGAATTGGGAAAAGGTATGATGAGGGCACCGTTTTTAATATCGGTTGCCGCAATAGAAGTACGCGTGAGGGCAACGCCGTGTCCGGCAATGGCGGCTTGCAGGGTGAGGTCGCTTTGCGAAAAATATTGACAGGATGCGGTCAGCATTAACGATTCAATATTGAAATGCTTTAACCACGAGAGCCAATCAAAACCGCGTTCGGCAGCGATTTCCGTTTCATCATGCAGCAACGTGTGATGGGCTAAATCTTCCACCGTGCCCAGCGGTTTTTTACTGTTGGCGGCATATTCGGGGCTGCAAACCGCAAACAAACGTTCACGCCACATTAACGCACTCATTACGTTTTTAGAAGCAGGAGCAGCGGGGAGGGTGGTCACTGCTAAATCCACTTGTTCGCGTTCTACATCAATCGTATGATTCACACTACGCACGACTAATTCAACATTGGGGTGTTGACGATAAAACGCCCCCAAGCGCGGAACTAACCATTTTGTTGCAAACGAAGACAATACCCCTAATACCACGCGGCGGCGCACGACACCGGCGTTAATTTGTTCTAAGGCGCGGGCGAGTTGAGTAAAAGATTTTTCAACCGCTTGATGCAAAATGCGTCCTTCGCTGGTGAGCAGCAGTTGCCGCCCGCGGCGTTGAAATAATTTAACTTGCAGTTGTTGCTCTAATGTTTTGATGTGATGGCTAATGGCGCTTTGTGTTACCGATAAATGCGCTGCCGCCAAGGTAAAACTTTGGTGCTTCGCCGCTTCGCCAAAAGCACGTAGCGAGGCGAGCGAGCAATCCATCAGTGCGTTATTTTTATCAAAACTCATCGGAAAAATAGTGGAGAACAGTCATTAGTATATACCGAATAGAGCGAATAAAGTGAATAGATTAATGTTGTTTGGTGATAATGGTGTGATTTTCTTCGCGCATAAATAACGCGGTTAAATCGTTGAGGTAGCGCTGTCCTTTTTCGCTGGCGCGGATGTGTTGCGGGGTGCGTTCTATTAATTGCTGTTCTTCCGCAAGGGCTAAGGCGCGGCGTAAAAGCGGTGTGCCGCCGCCGGTGTGGGCGGTGAGCAATGCGGTAGAAAAACCATCGCAAAGGCGTAAGGCATTGAGCATAAATTCAAAAACAATGTCGTCCTTGTTGAGCCGGCGTTGTGTGCGCACGGGGGCGGCGGCGTTTTTCATGTAGTCACGCGGGTTTTTAATGCGTTCTTCGCGTAACACGCCATCGGGTTGGGTAATTTTGCTGTGCGCGCCGGCACCAATGCCGAGATAGTCGCCAAATTTCCAATAATTTAAATTGTGTTGGCAACACTTGCCGTCTTTGGCGTAGGCGGATACTTCGTATTGTTGATAGCCCGCCGCTTGCGCGTGTTGTTGCACGGCGGTGCTAATGTCGGCAGTCGTGTCTTCATCGGGTAGGGCGGGCGGCGGCTGGCGAAAAAACGGGGTGCCTGCTTCTAAAGTCAGTTGATACAGCGATAAATGGGTCGGGGCGTAGGAGAGTGCCGTTTGGACATCGTCTAATGCTTGGTCAATATTTTGCGCGGGTAGGGCGTGCATGAGGTCAATATTAAAATTATCAAATACCGTCGCGGCAGCGGCAGCGGCGCGTTTGGCACCGTCTGCATTGTGTAACCTGCCGAGTGCTTGTAAATGTGCGTCGTTAAAGCTTTGCACGCCTAAGGATAAGCGGTTAATTCCGACGGCTTTAAATTCGGAAAATTTTGCAACATCGGATGAATCAGGGTTGGCTTCTAAGGTGATTTCTATTTGCGGCGAGAGATTCAATAAAGCGCGTATTTGTGCCATTAAAGTATCTAAGGTGGCGGCAGAAAATAAACTCGGCGTGCCGCCACCAATAAATACCGCGCGAATCGCCCGCCCCCAAACGGTCGGCAGGGCGTTTTCTAAATCGCGTATCAGGGCTTGGCAGTATTCTTTTTCCGGCAGTTGTGTCGGCGCTTTGTGTGAATTAAAATCGCAGTAGGGACATTTGCGTCCGCACCAAGGTAAGTGAATATATAAAGTCAGCGGCGGGGCGATGGTTGTTGCCGGCGGGTCAAAAGAGACAATCGGCGCACTCATAATAAACGGCGCAACTGCATTAAACGCAACAATCGGCGTAACGATTGCCCGCGATGACTGACGCGCTGTTTTTCTTCGCGCTGCATTTCGGCACCGGTTTTAGCAATGCGCGGGTCGTAAAATAAGGGGTCGTAGCCAAAGCCATTTTCACCGCGGGGGTGCTCGGCAATTTCGCCGTGCCAGTATCCTTCGGCAAATATCGGCGCCGGGTCGTGCGCGTGCATTACCAACACCATTGCCGCATAATAAAATGCTTGCCGCTGGGTAACGGCGGTCATGGCGGTTAATAATTTGGCATTGTTTTGCGGGTCGGTGGCATTCGCACCGGCATAGCGGGCAGAATACACCCCCGGGGCATTGGCTAAGGCGGGCACGACTAAGCCCGAGTCATCTGCTAATGCGGGTTTTCCCGATTCTTTCGCGGTGTGCCGTGCTTTTGCCAGTGCGTTTTCAAAAAAAGTCGCGTAGGGTTCTTCCGCGCCGATAATTCCTAACTCATCTTGTGTGTTGAGGGTAATTGGATAAGGCGTTAACAGCGCGCTGATTTCAGCAATTTTGCCCTTATTGCTACTGGCAATGACGAGAGTATCTAACATAGGGCAATTATATCGTGCCAGTGAAAATAATTTTACTGCGTTTATAATTCTACAAGCGATCTGCTTTGCGGTCAGTGGTGCAAGTCAGGTAAAATGCGATTTCATTACTTACTTCTCATTTTATTTTTATGCGCGCCAGTCAATTTTTTATTTATAGCGATAAATCCACTCCCGCCGAAGCCGAAATTATTAGTCATCAACTGATGTTGCGGGCGCGGCTGATTCGTAAAGTCGCGAGTGGGATTTATTCGTGGTTGCCGATGGGGTGGCGCGTGGTGAGCAAAATTAGCGAAATTGTGCGCGAAGAAATGGATGCCGCGGGAGGCGCCGAGATTTTTATGCCGGCAGTGCAACCGGCGGATTTGTGGCAGCAATCGGGGCGTTGGGCGGCGTATGGGGCAGAGTTATTGCGTTTTAGCGATCGGCACGGGCGCGAGTTTTGTATGGGGCCGACACACGAAGAGGTGATTACCGATATTGTCCGCGCGCAGATTTCAAGCTATCGGCAGTTGCCGATTAATTTATATCAAATTCAAACCAAATTCCGCGATGAAATTCGCCCGCGCTTTGGCATTATGCGCGCGCGTGAATTTATTATGAAAGATGCTTATTCGTTTGACACCGATGCCGCGGGCATGGCAAACAGTTACGAAGCAATGCGCGCGGCTTATTGTCGTATCTTTGACCGTATCGGTTTGAAATATCGCATGGTAGAAGCCGATTCGGGGGCGATTGGCGGTAACTTTTCACATGAATTTATGGTGCTTGCCGACTCCGGTGAAGAGTTGATTTTATATTGTCAGGAAAGCGGGTTTGCCGCCAATGTAGAACAGTGCCCGCAACTGCCTCCCTCTTCCGCGCCTTCCGCATCCGCCGCCCGCCCAGCGGCACAGCAAACGATGGAAAAAATCCATACGCCGAATGTTAAAACCATTGCGGAATTAGCCGAGTTTTTACCCGAAGCGTTGCGCCCCGAACAAAACATGAAAACGATGATTGTTTGCGGCGATAACGGCAGTGCAGCAGTATTGTTGCGCGGTAACGATTCATTGAATTTAATTAAAGCCGGCAATCAAGCCGAGATTGGCGACAATGCGCGTTTGGCGAGTTTAGCCGAAACGCAGCAACTTATCGGTGCGGGTTTTGGTTCGTTAGGTCCCGTCAATATGCCTTTGCCGCTTATCGCTGACTATGCGCTACACCATGCGGCAGATTTTGCTTGCGGTGCCAATGAGGATGACTATCATTACACCGGTGTTAATTTTGAGCGCGATTGCCCCTTGCCGAGATTTGCCGATTTGCGTAACGCCGCTGTCGGTGACCCTTCCCCCTGCGGTAAGGGGACATTATTAGGCGCGCGTGGGATAGAAGTCGGGCATATTTTTCAGTTGGGCGATAAATATTCGCAAGCGATGAATGCGGTGATTGATGCCCCCGATGGCAGTCAACATCCTATTTTGATGGGGTGTTACGGTATTGGCATTACCCGCATTGTCGCTGCCGCGATAGAACAAGGGCACGATGAAAACGGCATGATTTTCCCCGATGCGATTGCGCCATTTTCGCTGATTATCTGCCCGATTGCCGCCCAACGTTCGCCCGCGGTGCGCCTTGCGGCAGAAGAGGTGTATCAGGCATTGCGCGCGGCAGGGGTTGATGTGTTGTTAGACGACCGCGATTTACGCCCGGGGAGTATGTTTGCCGAATGCGATTTATTAGGGATCCCGCATCGCCTCACCATTGGCGAGCGCGGCTTGCAAAATGGCGAAGTAGAATATAAACAGCGGCAGGAAAAAGAAGTGACTCTCGTTGCCCAAACCGCAGTTGTAGAGTTCATACAAGAACGCCTGCAAAGTGCGACACGCCCCGGTAGCTCAGTGGATAGAGCAGGCCCCTCCTAAGGGCAAGGTCGGACGTTCGACTCGTCTCTGGGGCGCCATCTTTATTTTTTTCGCAAACTACCGGCGGCATGGATGCCATTGGTGGCGGCAAAAAATAACACCATAACACTCACAATCGCCGGACCGGCAGGCAGGTCTGCCGTCAGCGAAAGCCGCAAACCGATCAGCGTTGCTGTAACCCCCAAACACGCGGCAATCATTGCCATCATCGGCGGAGTGCGGGCGAGTAGCCGCGCCGTCGCAGCAGGGATAATCAGCAACGCTGAAATCAACAGCAAGCCGATAATCTGAATGGATACCGCAACGGTAATCGTCATCAATAAAATTAACAGCAGTTGCAAACGCAATATCGCAACGCCTTCGGCAGCGGCTAAGTCGCGGTTGATGGTAATTAATAACAGCGGTTGCCAAAAATAAATTAACATTGCAAAGACAAAAACACCGCCACCACCTAACCAAAATAAATCCTCTTGACTGACGGTGAGAATATTGCCGAACAATAAACTGTGTAAATCAATGTTGTTGTAATTATCGCTCAAACTCAGAGCAAGCACGCCAAATGCCAAAGCCGCATGTGCCATGACTCCAAGCATGGAATCTCCCGACAGCGTTTGTTTTTGTTGCGCCCAGAGCAACAGCAGAGCAAAGCAGGCACACAGCAACAGCGTTGCCAAAGTGGTGTGGATGCCTAACTGTAACCCTAAGGCGATGCCCAATAAAGTGCTGTGTGCCAGCGAGTCACTAAAATACGCCATGCGTTGCCAAACGACAAAGCACCCCAATACCCCCGTGATAATAGCAACGCCAACACCCGCGATCAAGGCATAAAGTAAAAAATCAGCCATTCGGTGTTTCTCCTGTATCGGTGTGATGATGGTCGTGTTCGTGTTGATAGACGGTCATCAGTTCTGCCATTTCGTTGCCAAACAGCGCTTTAAATTGCGGGTCTTGACTGACGACTTGCGGTGTGCCGCTGCAACAAACATGATGATACAAACACACCACCTGACGGCTACGCCGCATGACAAAATGCAAATCATGCGAGACCATCAGCACGGCAACTTTGCGCGTGTCGCAGATATTTTCTAATAAATGATAAAAAGCAATTTCGCCGCCGACATCTAAATTTTGCACCGGTTCATCCAGTGCGAGTAGAGTGGGGTGGTTGAGGAGGGCACGCGCCAATAGTGCGCGTTGCATTTCGCCGCCCGACAACTCTGCCAGTGGGGTTTGCAGGTGTTGCGTAATATTGGTGAGTTCGGCAATTTCGGCAATTTCACGCGCATTACTATTTTTATTTAACGCCAAAAAATAATGCAAGGACAACGGCATGGTTCGCGCCGCCGTAATCCGTTGCGGCATATAACCAACGCGCAATCCCGCTTGCCGTTTTAAGCGCCCCTGTGTCGGTTTAATCAACCCGAGCAAGCATTTTAATAAGGTTGTTTTACCCGCCCCATTGGGACCCACCACCGTAATAAAATCATCGGCGGCAATGTTGAGCGAAACATTATCTAATATTTTGCTGTTGTCGCGGGTGAGACCAATCGCCTCGGCAGTAATTAACGGCTGGCGCATTTTTTACAGTCGGCAAGAATCTCTAAAAACGCTTGCGGCGCTTGGAAGTTATTTTGTTTGGCAGTTTGAGCAATCGCGCGGGTGGCATTGGCATTGCAACACTCTTGCACACAGCCGCAATGGCGGCAGATAATAAAGTAGCAGTTATGTTGCAGGCGCGGATGGCGACAAGCAAGGTAGCTGTTTTGCGAATGAATTTTATGAGCAAAACCATGTTGTAATAAAAAATCCAAAGCGCGATAAATGGCAGTGGGTTGTGTTTTATTACTTTGCAAGCGCGCAAGTAAAGTATACGCTTTACAGGGCGATTTTTCTGCCAGCAATAAGCGCAATACGTTGTTGCGTACCGCAGTAAAGCGTAATTTTTTACGCGCACACAATTGTTGTACGGCGTCAATAATTTCAGAATTAGAAAGGGACATTTGCTTAAATTTAAAAATGCTATAATATAGCATTTTATCACTGCCATGAGAGTTTTGTAACATGCACCGATTGAGCCAACTATTATTCCCTTTGCTACTTGCCGCCTTCATCAACCCCATTGCCGTTGCTGCTGAGGTGAAAATTGCCGCCAGTATTAAACCGTTGCACTCTTTAGTGCAAGCGGTGTTAGGCGAGAGCCAAACGGCGCAGTTGATTTTTTCAGAAGAGTCCTCCGTGCATGGTCATGTATTAAAACCTTCACATGTGCAGGCAGTACACGATGCCGATGTTGTATTTTATATGCACCCACAATTAGAAAAATCGTTGTCGCCGATATTGGCGAATGCCGATACCACGCAGGCGTTTGCTGTCGGACAACAGCCCGCTATCCATTGGTTAGCGCAACGCAGTGAACACACGCACGACCATCACGAAGAAGACGATGAACATCACGAAGAAGAACATAAAAACGAGCATGAAGACGAACACAAGCACGAAGACGAGCACAAGCACGAAGATGAGCACAAGCATGAAGACGAGCACAAGCATGAAGACGAGCACGAAGATAAACAGGCGCAAGATCTGCATGTATGGTTAGATATAGATAATGCAAAAGTGATTGTCGGTAAAATCGCCGAAGTATTGATACAGCGTTATCCGCAACGCGCAACGTTATATCAACAAAATGCCGAAGTCACTACCGCACGGCTTGACGCCTTAGATAAAAAAATCATGCAGACGTTAACACCAGTCGCAAAAAAATCCTATATCGTTTTCCACGATGCGTATCAATATATAGAACAGCGTTATCAGCTACGCCCGCCATTGGTGATTATGCTCTCACCGCATATTCCTGCTTCTGCCAAACATTTATTGGCATTGCGTCAGCAAATTCAAGAGCAAGGCGCGCGCTGTATTTTTAGCGAACCGCAATTTCCCGACAAAATCGTCAACACAATTGCCACCAAAGAAATGCACCGCGGAGTGTTAGATCCATTGGGGAGTCGTCTGCCCGCAGGGGCGGAATTGTATTTTACAATGATGCAACAGTTGGTAGATAATATCGCCCAATGTCTAACAACAGCGTAGCGACATTGCGGTACAGTGTAAAATACCGCTATGTTTATTGTATCGGCGCTGTTAATTTTATTGGGCACGGTAGGGTGCTTATGTTGGGCATTTTGGCACCATTCGGCAAGGCACAGCAATGCGCTGACACGGCAACAACACAATATTGCCGCAGTTAAAGCACAGTTGCACGATTTGCAACAAGCCAATAGTAATCAAACTTTAACTACCGGTGATATTGAAAATTATAAAGAAGAAATTGCAACACAACTGTTGGCAGATAACAGCGCGACAGCACCTGCACCGACATTAGTGCGGATTGGTAGCACAAGTAGCAGTATTGTTATTGCACTATTTATGACGGCGGCGGCGACCGGGTTGTATTTATTGTTGGGGTCGCCGACACATACCCAAGCGCCAACAGCACCGACCAACGTCGCCGATGTTGCGCAAATGAGTGAAAAATTAGAACAATGGTTGCAAGATAACCCCAACAATGGTGAGGCATTGGTATTGATGGCAAAAAGTTTAATGGCGCAAAGCCGTTATATAGAAGCAGCAGAATATTATCAGCGGGCGCGGCAGGTGGCGGATGCGCCGCAATTATTAGTTGCCCACTTAGAAGCATTGGTGTGGGCGGATGACCCGCAATTAGATGAAGTATTGGCAGAAGCATTGCAAACTGTTGCTGATGCACCCTTAGTATTGTGGATTGCCGGCGTACGGGCGCGAGAAAAAGGCGAATTACAAGCTGCGCAAAATTATTGGCAACGCTTGTATCCGCTATTAACCGATAGTGCAATGCAATCACAAGTTGCTACCGCTTTGTCCGAATTGCAAAGTCAAATCGCAATAGCGGGTAACGAAACAGACAATGTAACAGACAATGAAAAAGCCATTACCGTCGCCGTAAGTTTAGCCGCAGCGTTACCGCAACAACTGGGAGCGGAGATGACGGTATTTATTTTTGCGCGTGTGGCGGGGCAAAAAATCCCCGTAGCAGCAAAACGTTATACGGTGGGACAGTTGCCTATTGTTAGTGTATTGGATGACAGTGCAGCGATGTCGCCAAATGCAAAAATCAGCGATAATATCAACGATGGTGAATATCAAATTATCGCCCGAATTTCTACCAGCGGCGATGCCCGGGCACAAGCGGGTGATTGGTATGGCGAAACAACCGCAAAAGTAGGCGAACGCATTGAGATTGAAATTAATAAGAAATTAGACGATAATTCTCTCTAAAAATCATTAAAATGTGGTATAATAACAAGTTATATGGCAGATAAAAAAACGAAGGCACCAGTCGCCAAATCAGCAGCAAAAAAAGCCAATTCATCGGCAAAATCTGCGCCTAAAAAAACACCAGCAGTTAAAAAAGTTGCAACGAAGAAATTAGCAAAACCTGTTGCTAAAGCGGGCACTAAAGTAGCGGCTAAGGCAGTTGCGCCTGCTAAAAAAACTGCACCGAAAAAACCGTTAGCAAAGGTAGCAAGCAAAGCTGTTGCTAAAGCGACTAAGGCAGTTGCGCCGAAAAAAGCGGTGGTTGCTAAAAAAACTGCACCGAAAAAACCGTTAACAAAGGTAGCAAGCAAAGCCGTTGCTAAACCCGCCGTAGTAAGCGCCGAAGTAGCACCCGCCCCCAGACAACCCGTATTAGCCAAACCGAAAAAAGCGAGAAAACGTAAACAGCAACGTTTTACTGCCGACCGTAAAGTCGCAGCAGTCAATAAAATGCATGACGAGTTGGAAGAAAAAGTAAAAAGAAAACTCTCTTTTTCCAAAGTATCTGCCAGCAATGCGGCACCAGACAGTGAACAAAGCGAGGCAAATAAGCAAAGTAGCATTTCCCGTTTGTACGAAATTTTCCACCATGCGCGTAAATACGGTTATGTCACGCACTCGGTCATTAACGATCATCTACCCGATGAAATGATGGATGTCGACGAAGCAATTGAAGTGATTGCCAATATCTTGCGTGAGATGGCGATTAAAATTTATGAAAAAACCCCTGACCGCGATGAGTTGATGTTGGGAGGCGAAACGGCGGTTGTTGGACATAGTGAAAGCGATATTGACGACCAAGCCGAAGCGGCAATTTCCGCCTTTGTCGGCAATACACGCACAACCGATCCGGTGCGGATGTATATGCGCGAAATGAGTTCATCGCACTTACTTAACCGCGATGAAGAAAAATACATCGCCCGCCGTGCCGAAAACGGTTTGCGTGGCATTATGCAAGTGTTGTCCAAATGCCCGTTGATTGTGGAAGAGATTTTGCAGGATGCAGAAAAAATTAAAAGCAAAAAAGTATCGGTAGAAGATATTATTGATGACATTTTTGACGAAGGAAATGTTGAGTCAATTACCAGTGATTTTTATTGGCCCAGTGCAGATAAAAAAAACGAAAAAAACCAAGTCGCTGCAGCAGAAGAGTTAGACAACGTCGATGCTGAGGGAGAAGGGGAAACAACAACGGTAGGAGTGGAAGCCGAAAGCACAGCAGAAGAAGGGGAAATGCCGGCACCGCCCGGGCTAAAAGGAGCGGAGTTAAAGACAAAAACATTGAAATTGATGAAACAATTAGCCGAGGTACATCAGAAGCATAGCCGTAGCCGCAGTGAAAATGCGCGTGCAGAATACGAACAGCAGATGACGGAAATTATGTCGCGTTTTTGTTATTCGGGAAAGCAAGTCAAATTGTTGACCGATAAAGTACACGAAATTGCCCTTGAAATTGCCAATATCGAATCCCGTGTGCGTGATGCATGTGTGCGTAAATTGGGGATGAAAAAATCCGACTTTTTGCGCTTGTATCCGGGAAATGAAACCAACCTTGATTGGTTTAAATCCATCTCCTCGCAAAAATATAATACCGCAGCCGATCAATATATTCCCGAAATTGTCGAATGGCAATCGCGTTGTATCGTCATTTTAAAAGCCAATAAAATGGACATGGCAACCTTGAACGAAGTGGAAAAAGAGTTGCGTTCATGTGAGCGCGAAGTGATGCAAGCCAAGACCGAAATGGTGCGTTCTAATTTGCGCTTAGTCATTTCAATTGCTAAAAAATACACCAATCGCGGACTACATTTCTTAGATCTAATTCAAGAAGGAAATATCGGTTTGATGAAAGCGGTGGATAAATTTCAATATCGCCGCGGCTTTAAATTTTCAACCTATGCGACATGGTGGATTCGGCAGGCAATTACGCGTGCCATTGCCGATCAAGGGCGCACGATTCGTATTCCCGTACACATGATTGAAACCATCAATAAACTCAACCGTGTCTCACGGCAGCTGATGCAAAAAAATGGTGTGGATCCGACACCGGAAGAATTGAGTGAAGCCATGGAATTGCCGTTAGATAAAGTGCGGCGCATTCTAAAAATTGCCAAAGAACCGACTTCTATGGAAACCCCG
Source organism: Pseudomonadota bacterium (assembly GCA_022600535.1). Taxonomy (GTDB): domain Bacteria; phylum Pseudomonadota; class Gammaproteobacteria; order Tethybacterales; family Persebacteraceae; genus JAHZKE01. Next base: position 45,945 of record JAHZKE010000042.1, on the reverse strand, counting down.
GTAGGCGATGACGATGCCACCACCGGCGACTTTATTGAAGACCCGTCAGTGATTGACCCGCTAGAAAATGTCATTAGCAAAGATAAAAAAATATTCTTGCGCGACTTTTTTGACAGCGAATTGGCACCACGCGAGGCGAAAGTGTTGCGTATGCGTTTTGGCATTGATATTGACAACGATTACACCTTAGAGGAAGTCGGGCGGCAATTTGAAGTTACTCGCGAGCGCATTCGCCAAATTGAAGCAAAAGCATTACGCAAAATGCGCAGTTCCAAACGCGAGCGCACCTTAAAACAACGTTTGGGCGAAACCGAATAAATTTATAGGGGTCAGTAGCTCAACGGTTAGAGCAGAGGACTCATAATCCTTTGGTTGGGGGTTCGAAACCCTCCTGACCCACCATTTTTAATTTTATTTTTGAATATTGATATTGATAACTTTGCCGTTATCGGCAGGTTAAGATTTGATTGCCCGCCATACTCTGCCGTCCATGGCGATAAGTCCGGTGGCAATCAGTACCATGCCTGCAATATGGCTGAGTTCTAATGTTTCGTCTAATATAACGATACCAAGAAAAATAGCCGATATTGGCACCAAAAAAGTCACCAGCGAGATGTTAACCGCGCCGGATGAGGCAAGAATACGAAAATATAAAACATAAGCCAGTGCGGTGGAAAGTATTGCCAGCCCCAGCACTGCCAGTATAACGGCAGCAGACGGAAGTGGCAACTGCCACGGCGTATCAACGATGAGGGTAAGCGGGGTCAGTAAAATAGTGGCACAGGTTACCTGTCCGGCTGCTGCAGTAATCGGGGGCATGCCGTCGGCATGAAAACGCCTGCCATAAATTGAGGCAAAGGCATAGCTTAGCGTTGCCCCCAATACTGCTAACATTGCCAGTGCATTATCGCTTGCCCCTTGCAGTGCAGCGGGACCAATCATCACGATGGTGCCGCCAATGCCGAGTGCAACACCAATGGCTTTGCCCGCATTCAGGCGTTCATCGGCAAGCAAAACAGCAGCGATCAACACGGTAAATAGCGGCGTTGTGGCATTGAGAATAGATGCCAACCCGGAGGAAATTTGTGTCTGCCCCCAGACAATAAGTGAAAACGGCAGGGCGTTTTTGGTGAAGCCCATAATAAAAAAACTGCCCCACAGTGCCGGCGTTTTGGGCAGTGGGACACGGATAATAAACATAATTAACCATAAAGTGGCAGCAGCAAAACCAACGCGACACAGCACAATGGTGAATGGCGGTAATTCTGCCACTGCCACCCCGACAAAGAAAAACGAACCGCCCCAGAGTAAAGATAACAGTAGCAGCATCCCCCAGTCGCGTGCTTGCATTTTTGTGTTGATTGCCATGGTGATACTTTCTTTGGTTTTTTAATGGCGATTCTGATGGCGATGGGTACCGTCAGCAGTGCCCCCGCCCGCCACGGTAAGATTGGCAACAAGGAAAAGAAATGGGAATATTTTCATACGTGATTCAAAATGAGCATTTTACATAAATCCATTGTTAATGATACGCAATTAGTCGTCGTATTCCTGAAAAAACATTAAATAGTATTATGTTGCAGTACAAAATACAAAATGAGCAAGCGGATATAGTATAATGACGACTTTTTACCTGTTGGATATATGAAAGCAAAGAAGCAACAACACACTACGGTAGAGTTAGCCGAAATCAAAACATCACTGAAGCAGCACGAGACCGATGTCGGTTCTGCCCCAGTTCAAATAGCCGCTTTAACAGCGCGCATCCTTCATTTGACGGGTCACATGGGGAGCAATCGTAACGATAAACACTCACGGCGCGGTTTGATCGGCATGGTGAGCAAACGACGTAAATTACTCAAATACATTAAACGTACGGATCCCGAATTACACGGTAAAACACTGGCATCGCTTGGCTTGCGTAAGTAAGCGCGCCTTTCTCGTTGAGCACAATTTCCTTTTCTGACTCTTTCTTTTTAGAAAGCAAAAATTATGACACATATTAAACAATCTTTTCCCCTCGGTAAGCATGAAGTTACATTAGAATTCGGCGAAATTGGCAGACAAGCTGCCGCCACCGTTATTTGCACTGTTGATGAAACCGTGGTGATGGCGGCAGTTACCGGCAGACAGGAAGCGCTTCCCAATGCTTCATTTTTACCGTTAACGGTAGATTATCAAGAAAAATTTTATGCAGCGGGACGTATTCCGGGTGGCTTTTTTCGCCGTGAAGGGCGTCCCACCGAAAAGGAAATTTTAACAGCCCGTTTGATTGATCGTTCTTTGCGTCCTTTATTTCCCGATTTTTACTACAACGAAACGCAAATGTTTATCACGGTGTTATCCTACAATCCGTCAATGGATTCCGATATTCCGGCAATGATTGCCGCCTCCGCTGCACTCTCTATTTCGGGTATTCCGTTTAACGGTCCTATTGGTGCTGCCCGCGTTGCCATGGTAGAAGGCGAACTCATTGTTTTGCCCACCACCGAAGAATTAGAAAAATCTGATTTAAATTTAGTGGTTGCCGGCACCGAGCAAGGTGTTTTGATGGTGGAATCAGAAGCCAATCAACTGTCGGAAGAACAAATGCTTGCCGCCGTGATGGCAGGGCATGAAGATATGCAAATGACCATTGCCGCAATTAAACAAATGAACGAAGCCATTGCCAAACCCCGTTGGGACTGGCAAGCCCCGGTATTAGACGAAAGTAAAAAAAGTAAATTGCAAGCCACCGCAACGCCGTTATTGGAGTCCGCTTATAATATTAGCGATAAACAAGAACGGACCCAAGCATTGTCGGCAGCTCGCAAAGAATCAGCAGCGGCAGTGGTGACCCCGGAAACAACCTCGTTAGAAGAAAATTTGATTTCATCGGTATTTAAAAAGTGTGAGGCAAATATTGTCCGCAATCGCATTTTATCGGGCGCCCCGCGCATTGACGGACGCGACACTAAAACCGTACGTCCCATTACCATTCGCACCGGTTTATTGCCACGTGTGCACGGTTCTGCTTTGTTCACCCGCGGGGAAACACAAGCATTAGTTTCTGCCACATTAGGTGGCGATCGCGATGATCAAAAAATTGATGCACTCGCCGGCGAACAGTTTGATGCCTTTATGATGCATTATAATTTTCCTCCGTTTGCAACGGGTGAAACCGGACGTGGCGGCTCGCCGAAGCGGCGTGAAATTGGTCACGGCAGATTAGCAAAACGCGGTTTAGCCGCAGTGATTCCTGCGCGGGAAGATTTTGGCTTTGCCTTGCGTGTGGTTTCCGAAATTACCGAATCCAATGGTTCTAGTTCTATGGCATCGGTATGCGGTGGCTCATTGGCGCTAATGGATGCAGGCGTGCCATTGGGCTCGGCAGTTTCCGGGATTGCCATGGGCTTGATTAAAGAAGGTGAAAAATATGCCGTGTTATCCGATATTTTGGGTGATGAAGATCACTTAGGGGATATGGACTTTAAAGTTGCCGGTAGCGAAAAAGGGATTACCGCATTGCAGATGGATTTGAAAATTGATAGCATCAGCGAAGAGATTATGCGGAATGCACTCGCGCAAGCAAAAGAGGGACGCTTGGGGATATTGAAAGTCATGAACGAGGCAGTTTCTGAGCCGCGTAAAGATATTTCTCCGTATGCGCCGCGCCGTATTACCATGAAAATCAGCGTTGATAAAATTCGCGAAGTCATTGGCAAAGGCGGTTCGGTGATTCGCAATTTGACCGACAGTACACAAACAAAGATAGACATTGACGATAACGGTTTAATTACCATTATGGGCAAAAGTTTAGAAAGCTGTGAGCGGGCGAAAAAGCAAATTGAAAACATTACCGTTGATGTAGAAGTCGGTGTTGTTTATGTCGGCACGGTTGAAAAAGTATTAGAAAATGTCGGCGCAATTATTAACATCTTGCCCGGGCGTGATGGTCTCTTACATATTTCGCAAATTTCACGCGAGCGCATTAATCATGTTTCCGATTATTTGAGCGAAGGTCAGGAAGTGCGCGTTAAAGTCATTAAATCCGAAGAAGGTAGAGTGCGCTTAACGATGCGTGACGTGGAGTAATCTCCTTTTGAGAGATGGCATACTGGCTATTTAAATCTGAACCAGTCGCCTATTCTATTGACGATTTAGCGCGTGACGGCTGCGAGTGGTGGGACGGTATCCGTAACTACCAAGCGCGTAATTTTATGTGTAACGATATGCAAGTGGGAGATGAAATCATCTTTTATCATTCCAGTTGTGCCGTGCCGGCAGCAGTCGGGCGGGCGCGTGTTAGCGCTACGGCAATTGCCGATGTTACTCAATTTGATCCGAAAAGTGACTATTACGATGCCAGCGCCACCGCGGAAAAACCGCGTTGGCATTGTGTGCAGATTGCTTTTGTTGAAAAATTCCCCCAACCACTGACGTTAGCGGCAATGCGGGCAATGCCCAAATTAGCCGAAATGAAATTATTGGCACGCGGTAATCGCTTATCTATCTTGCCATTGACCCCTAAAGATTGGAAAATCATCTTAGCCGCCACCGGCACCCATTAAAAAAATGTACCCATTTTGGTTAGAACTTGCCAGTTACGCCGGAATTGGCATTCTTTCGGGTTTTTTCGCCGGTCTATTGGGGATTGGCGGCGGTGCTATTATCGCGCCTTTACTCATCCTTATTTATAGCAATATGCTGTCTTTCTCTGCTGACTTTGCCACGTACATGGCAATCGCAACCGCGCTCGGAGTCATTGTTCTGACAGCCCCCGTGAGTGCGCTTTCTCATATTCGGCAAAATAATATTAATTGGCGTTTAGCATTTTTTCTCAGTATTGGTACCACTTTCGGTGCCATTATCGGTGGGCGTGGTGCGATATTGCTTCCTGCCGATTTATTAAAATTATTCTTGATTGGTTTTTTATTCAACAATAGTTTTTTGCTACTGTTTCCACGCCATCGCAAACCCAGCAATACCATCAGTGCGACAGAGGCAAAGGCAAATACACCGGCGACAAAATTACTGCCGGTTTCATTTTTCTTTGGTGCCTTTTCTGCCGTTATTGGCATTGGCGGCGGCGCGCTGACCGTGCCCTATCTTTATCGGCGACAAATTCCCATCCATTTAGCAATCGGCACTTCGGCATTTATGGTTTTTCCATTGGCAGTCGCCGCTTCTATCGGTTATGTCTGGGCGAGCATTGGCAACAGCGCGTTGCCGTCCAATAGCTTTGGTTATATTTACATACCGGCATTATTGAGTATTTCATTATTTGCTATGGTTTCTGCTTATGTCGGCGCTCGCTTAAGCTTACGCTTGCCGGCAGATAAATTGCGTAAAATTTTCGGGTTGTTAACCGCAATCATTGCCTTACGGCTGTTGTGGAGCATTATCGCTGCGTTATAATTATCGTACTATGCCAGCAAACGTACTGACCACCGCTATTAGACTCCTCTCCCGCCGTGAGCACACGGCTTACGAATTACAGCAAAAACTACAACAGCGCCAATTTTCCAGCAATGACATTACTGACGCACTACAACGTTTATTGGAAACCGATTTACAATCCGACCTGCGTTTTTGTGCCGCTTACATTCGCCAGCAGCAAGAACGTTTTGGCGATTTTCGCTTGCGTTACGAATTAGCAAAACGCGGCGCGGAGGAGGGAACAATAGAAAATGCGATAGCCGCCGCCGCTCTGCCGGCAGAAACAACACGGGTAATAGAAGTCATGCAAAAAAAATACCCGCAAGGTCTTGCACACAGCGAACAAAATTCCGCCAGACGTTTTTTACAAAGCCGCGGCTTTAGCGCCGATAGTATTCGTTGTGCAATTCGTCAAGCAATCTGCCGGAGTGCGCCATGAGTGCTGTATTAATTAATGCCACCAAGCAGTTAGCCAAATGTTGTCGGCAGTCACAATTTAGCGCACCGGTAAGCCATGTCTATTACCCGTTAGAATACGCTTGGGCTGCACACGAACAATATTTACAACGTTTTGCTACGGGCAGAAAAAAAGCTATTTTTGTCGGCATGAACCCCGGACCGTGGGGCATGGGGCAAACGGGCATTCCCTTTGGCGATGTGGTGAGTGTGCGCGATTGGTTGGGAATATGCACTGCTGTTAAAACGCCTGAAGTAGAACACCCTAAACGCATTATTCAGGGGTTTGATTGCCCGCGCCGCGAAGTCAGTGGCACTAGATTATGGGGATTATTTGCCGAATGTTACGGCAGCGCCGAGCAATTTTTTAGCCAACACTTTGTTATTAATTATTGCCCGCTGTTATTTTTGGGAGCGACTGCCGCCAACGTGACTCCCGATAAATTACCGGCAGCAACAACAGCGGCGTTGTATCGTTGTTGCGATACCTTTCTCAAAAAAGCCGTTGCCGAATTACAGCCGCACTATCTGATTGGAGTCGGCGGATTTGCCGAAAAACGTTTGCAACTGTTATTTAACGAACGCAAAAATTATACCATTAGTAAAATTTTACATCCGAGTCCAGCAAGTCCGGCAGCCAACCGCTCATTTACTGCAACCGCAAGCGGGCAGTTGGCGGCATTGGGGCTATTGTAACGGCGCAGAGGCAATAGAACGCAAACGCTGTTCTATGTCTTTTAGCACTTGCTCAGGCAGTGTACATTCTATTTTTAGGGCATACAAACGTGGGTCTGTCGCGGCATATTTCACAGCATCTTTTTCCGTCATCAAAATAACATCTGCTGTAATTTGTGCTAATTTTGTTGCGGTATACTCAGAATGGTCGGCAAGGGCGTGGCGTTGTTGGAGGGGAATGCCGTTTTTTTCAAGCGTGTTAAAAAAAGCATCGGGGCGGGCAATGCCAGCGATAGCGGCGACATTTTTGCCGGCAAAAAAATCTGCGCTCAGTGGTTTGTCGGGGGCGTTCAGTGCATAAAAACCGCGCAGTTGTCGCGCAACATTTACCATTGTTGCACTGCTATTTTCTCCCTCGTTTTCATCACCATCAATCAGCAAACATAAATCACAAGCGGCGATGCGAGCAGGGCTTTCGCGTAATGGTCCGGCAGGTAAAAGCCAGCCATTGCCTAAGCGGTAAGCAGCATCAACAACACAGATTTCTACATTGCGCGGTAAGGTATAGTGCTGTAAACCATCATCGCTAATAATCACATCACAACCGCATTCTGCCAGCCGTGCGGCAGCGAAGCGGCGTTTGCGCCCGACACATACCGGCAGTTGTGTTTGTCGCTGCATGAGTAGAGGTTCATCGCCCACTTGTTGCCAATGATGTTCGTCTGTTAGTAACAAGGTTTCTTGTTGGTAATTGCCGCCATAGCCGCGGCTGATAATCCCCGGGCGATAGCCGCGTGCCGCTAATTGTCGCGCTAAGGCGATAACAACAGGGGTTTTACCGCTACCGCCGACAACAATGTTGCCGACAACAATGACGGGCGGCAGTGGCGGCAGGGCGGTTGTCAGGCGTTGTTGCCAGTGGCGACGTAAGGTGGTGGCAATGCGAAAGAGGGCAGCAAACGGCAGTAATAAAATGTTTGCGAAACCGCGTTGTTGCCAAAAATGTTGAAAGTTAATCATTGCCGTTTCCGGCGCGAGTCGGGTTGCTGACCCAAGCTTACCAAAGCCATAGCGGTGTGCGCATCCACAAACCGACAACGATTAACCAGATGATCGTTAGCGGGATGAATATCTTCCACCCTAAGTGCATAATTTGATCGTAGCGATAACGTGGGAAAGTTGCGCGAAACCATAAAAAGCAAAACAGCAAAAAACATATTTTGAAAATGAACCAAACCGCACCAGGAACCCAGTTAAAAGGGGCAAAATCAAATGGCGGTAGCCAACCGCCGAGAAAAAGCAGGGTGGTTAACGCCGAAATTAAAATCATGTTTGCGTATTCGGCAAGGAAGAAAATTGCAAATGCCATGCCACCATATTCCACATGAAACCCCGCAACAATTTCGGATTCACCTTCCGCGACATCAAACGGGGCGCGATTGGTTTCGGCAACCCCCGAGATAAAATAAACGACAAACATCGGTAATAGCGGTAACCAAAACCACGATAAAAAGGTCGCGCCCGCCTGTGCATTAACAATGGCAGATAAATTTAAACTGCCCGATGCCATCAGTACGGTCACTAAGGCAAAGCCCATGGCAATTTCATAGGAGACAATTTGTGCCGCCGAACGTAAGCATCCTATAAATGCATATTTAGAGTTAGAAGCCCAACCGGCAATAATCACACCGTAGACGCCTAACGAAGTTGCAGCTAAGACAAAAAGCAAACCCGCGTTAATGTCTGCCAACACCACCTCGGGTGAAAAGGGAATCACCGACCAAGCAATTAATGCTGCCAGTAAAGAGATTGCCGGGGCAATAACAAACAAAAAGCGATTACCTTCTGCCGGGATAATAACTTCTTTTAGCAATAATTTCAGCGCATCGGCAATCGGTTGCAATAGCCCTTTAGCACCAACACGATTAGGACCAATACGCAGTTGAATTGCCCCGATAACGCGTCGTTCAGCGTAAGTTAAATAAGCCACGCACAACATGAGCGGTAACACAATGGCGACGATTTTAATCATTAAATCAATGAAGGTGCCTGCCCAAGCGGCATAGTCGCCCAAAAACGGCAACAATAATTCAGTGACCCAAGCGTCTATTATCATGCTGTTTTTTCTTCTGCAACTGCCTGTATGGTGAGGGCATGCACCGCGGTTAATTGACGCGGTGAAAAACGCAACACACCGCGTGCTAAAAGGGTATCGGCGGCAATCGTTGTTTGTTCTTCGTTGCCTTCGCTATCACAAATGCGTATGGTACTGCCTTCGTCCAAGCCGTTTTGTTGCATGTCTTCCGGATGTAAGTGGGCAATACGTGCGGATTTACTGTAATTTGTTTTTTGTAAAGCAGTGGCACGGCGCACCAGAATATCGCTGTTATAGAGGGGAACACCGCCGTACAAACAAAACACGGGCAGGGCGGCGGTGCCACCTTGTTTGTTAGGCAATGCGACTTGTTGCACGGGTAGGGGAGCTTCCTGTGCGGATTGTTGCGCACCAAGCCAACCGCGCACCGCGGATAAATCGTTAAAGTCAAAACCCTCTACTGATAAGTACTCGCCTAATAGACGAAGAATTTTCCAACCCGGGCGCGCTTTTTCGGGCGGCGGTACTGCCGCGGCGACAACATTGGTTTCATTATTGCCGTTGGTATAAGTGCCATCGGTTTCGCTAAATTCGGCAGCCGGCAACAAGGTAGAAACAAATTTATTAACACCGCTGCTATGCGTAGTAATGGCGCAGACAAAATCGGCATTTTGTAATGCCCGTTTCGCTAACACTTGTTCAGAAAAATCTGCCGGCTCGCAACGCAATAATACAATGGCGCGCAGGTCTGCCCGTAGCATTTTTGCGCTGTCCATGCCGTCAGGTGTCGGCAGGGCACCGGCACGGCGTACGCCAATCCCGTTGCCGCCGTCAGACAAACTGCCAAGTGCGCATCCTAAATGTGTTGCCAGTTGCTTCGCTAAGGTAGCAATCACGCCGTAGTTCACTGCCGCACGGGCGCTATCGCCCAGACAAATTATCGTATCGGCAGATAATTTAGTGGCAATTTTTTCTATCGGTAATTTATTGCTATCGGCATTAGAAAATAAATCATTTTCAAGCGTGAGACACTCTGCCGATGTTTTGCCGCCCAATGTTGTCAATAGGCGTTCCAACAGATGGCTAAATTCGTTGGGGGTGGTGAGGATTTGCTCTGCCAACGGCACCTGTGTGCCAATATTCATAGCGCCAATGGAAAATATTTTTTTCTTTTTTTTCTTTTGGCGCAAATGCGCGGCTAACAGCGGTAATTCGCGGGCGGGTTCGGCACCGATAAATAAAATCGTTTTTGCTTGCATTAATGCATTGATGTCCAAACCGCTGACTTCTTCGCCAGCAAAATGATATTGACGTAAGCGACTATCAATATTGTGACACCCCAAATGAGCGGCAATGCGGTTTGTCAGTAGGGCTTCTTCACTACTCGCGCGTGGCGAAACAAAAAAACCGACTTTATCGGGCCCGTATTTTTCACATGCCGCTTTTAATTCTTGCGCGCTCATCTGCATGGCATTTTGCCACGAGGTTTCTTGCAGTATCGCGCCCCCGGTCGTGCGCGCCATCGGTGCTAAGGCACGGTCGGCAGAAGTCAATCCCTCGTATGAAAAACGATCGCGGTCAGAAATCCAATGTTCGTGAATATCGGCACTTTTTTGCGGTAAGACACGTTTAACCAAATTATCTTTGACTTGTATAGTTAAGTGACTCCCCCAGGAATCGTGCGTGGCGACCGAGGAATGATTTTTGAGTTCCCAAGTACGTGCCGAATAACGAAACGGTTTAGAAGTTAATGCACCCACTGGACAAATATCAATCATGTTGCCCGATAATTCGGAATTAACCGTGCGTTCAACAAAAGGCATAATTTCGGCGTGTTCGCCGCGCCCCGTCATGCCTAATTCCATAATCCCGGCAACCTCTCTACCAAAGCGCACGCAACGGGTGCAGTGGATGCAACGAGTCATATCGGTAGAAATTAAGGGACCGAGATTTTTTTCAAACACCACGCGCTTTTCTTCTTGATAACGCGAGCGCGAAATCCCATAACCGACTGCCAAATCTTGTAATTGGCACTCGCCGCCTTGGTCGCAAATCGGGCAATCTAAGGGGTGATTGATTAATAAAAATTCCATCACTCCGTGCTGGGCTTTTTTAGCGCGTTCGGAATCGGTACGCACCACCATGCCATCTAATGCCGGCGTAGCACAAGCGGGGACAGCTTTGGGAGATTTTTCAACATCCACCATACACATACGGCAATTTGCCGCAATGGATAATTTTTCGTGATAGCAAAAGTGGGGGATATACGCATTGACTTGTTGCGCCGCCTCCATAATGGTTGCCCCTCCGTTCACCGATACTGTTTTGCCGTTAATTTCTAATTTAATTTTCATAATCGTGTTAGTCCAGAAAACAATTCGGTATCGGGCATTTGCCGCCTTCTATGTGGGCTTCAAATTCGCTACGAAAATGTTGGATAAAACTGCGTACCGGTGTTGCCGCGGCAGCCCCGAGCGCGCAAATCGTAAAGCCGTCAATCTGATTGCCGACATCTACTAATAGTTGCAAATCTTCCTGTTTGCCATCGCCTTCTTCTATTCGCTTAACCACCCGATGTAACCAACCCGTCCCCTCGCGACACGGCGTACACTGTCCGCAGGATTCTTCGTAATAAAAATAAGATAAACGCTGCAACGCTTGCACCATACAAACCGATTCATCCATGACAATCACCGAACCCGCTCCCAACATAGAGCCCGCTTTGCCAATTGCATCGTAGTCCATGGTTAATTCCATCATGATCTCGGCGGGCAAGATGGGCACTGACGAACCGCCAGGAATCACCGCTTTTAATTTTTTGCCATTACGCATCCCGCCTGCCATATCCAGCAAATCGGTAAACGGAGTGCCTAACGGCACTTCATAATTGCCCGGGCGTTTTACATGTCCGGAAACCGAGAAAAGTTTTGTGCCGCCGTTATTCGGTTTACCCAATTCTAAAAAGTGGTCGCCGCCGTGTTGTAAGATATACGGCACACAAGCAAAGGTTTCAACATTATTAACTGTCGTCGGCATACTATACAAACCATGACTCGCCGGGAAGGGCGGTTTATAACGCGGTTGCCCTTTTTTACCCTCCAACGATTCCAACAGTGCGGTTTCTTCGCCGCAAATGTAGGCACCATAACCGTGGTGGTTGAATAAATGAAAACTAAAATCGCTACCGAGGATATTATCGCCAAGAAAACCCGCTTCGGTGGCGGCTTGTACCATGCGTTCCATGTGTTCGTAGGTTTCCCAAATTTCACCGTGAATGTAGTTATAGCCGCGTGTTGCCCCGATAATGTAAGCCCCGATAGCCATTCCCTCAATTAATTGGTGCGGGTTACGCATCATAATTTCGCGGTCTTTAAAGGTGCCCGGTTCGCCTTCGTCGGCATTACAAACCAAATAAATATCGCAGGGGAGCCCGCGCGGAATAAAACTCCACTTCAACCCCGTCGGAAAACCAGCACCACCACGCCCGCGCAACCCAGATGATTTAATTTCATCAATTAACTCTGCCGCCGGCGTTTGTTCACGCAAGATTTTTTCAAGCGCGGCATAACCACCGACGCTACGATAGACCTCAATATCACTAAGGTCGCCTTTGCTTTCTAAATGGCGAAAAATGACTTCATTTGCCATGCTTAATTCTACCCGAAATTGACGTTAAATCTCTAATTAACTTGGTGATTTAAGCAATAGTTCGCTACAGTTGCTTCGCTCGTAACAGCGCTTCGCTCGTAACAGCTCGCTTCGCCCGTAAAATTAAAGATAAGTCCCATGCACGAAACTTAAAACCAGTCGCTCACTGAGCTTGTCGAAGTGCCCCAGAGCGTGCTCCCAAACTTTCCTCATACTAATTGACGGCACTTCTGCACCTAAGGGCACTTCGACAAGCTCAGTGAGCGACTCATTAACGTATGTTAAATTCCCCTTCGGCGGAGGGGTGGCATGTGTAGCGAAGCGAAACATGACGGGGTGGTTTTTTGATAAGGAGCAAATTGAAAAGTAGCAAATAATATGACGAGGTAGCGAAACAGCTAATAACGTATAAATATTTATAAGTAATTTTTTTACAGGTTATTATAAATCATCCTCAGTTGTCACTGTACTATCTTCCTTTGTATAAACCACATCCCTATCCCTATACACTAAGTGCATTGTTGTTTTAGCTAAGTACACTTCTTTATCGTTTGTGTAACGTATTAGATGATTTTTGTCTGCTTCTTTAGTTTTAACAAAAGATACCTGCCCTTCTGCAAAATCCCAAGATAGCTCGCTCTCATATTTTTCAAAAGCATCCCAAGATAGCGCTCTCTCATTCTCATATTTAATTTTAGCACTGTGAGAATTAAATATTTCCACATTTTTTACGATTTGTTGATTAACCACACTTCTAAATGATGGTTGCTTTGATAATCTATATTTATCATCAAGCAATTTAATCAATTTATTTTGAATTTTATCATCATGTTTTCCCATAATGATCTCAAATTGAAATACACGACCCTCAAGATCATAGACAGGGATAATTCTTCGTTTTTCTCCAAACAATAGAACACCATTTTTATAAATTTCAGTAGATTTTACTTGCTTTTCGGTCATGCCAAATTTCAAATCTTGAAACCCTTCAATTTTTTCATTAAAATGTATTATCTCAAAAAAATATGAAGCGCCACAAAGTAATAAAATGCCACAAAATAGTATAAAAAACTTCATTTTGCTTATCTCACCATAAAAAATTTAATTAAAGATACTTTTTTATTAATTCTTGTTATCATGTTGTATATTTTGTGCATTTTTAGGAAATTGTAGGATATTTCTTTTAAAATTATAAACCTTGTTTCTTGCATATTCATATTTATCCTTTCATAGAAAGTATCATTTTACACACCACCAACGTCTATATTTTCCTATTTTTTCTGAAGTAAGAAATTTTTTTTCTTGCAGGCACATTAATATCTTACGTGTTTTATTTTGCCCCTTTTTCCAATCATCTATATCAAATTTTTCGGCTACACCAGTCGTATGAATTCCAGGATTTTTCGATACTATTTTTAATATTTCTTTTTCTTTTTCTGTCATGTTGATTTTATCCAATTATTTTATTGTTTTTTACTAGGATGCTTTGGTTGGGGAATAGATTGATGCGGCGCATTGTCTCTTCTCTTTCCAGATTCTTTATTCTGTTTTTTTGGATGGAGTATTTTTAAGTGGCGGTTTAGGTGTAGGCATTCATATCTCCTTATAGTAAAAGAAAAATTAAATATAGAGTTAGTATAGTTTTATCTTACCACAAAAAAAACTCAACAGCCGAGAAACGACCTGCCGTTTATATGATTTCTATTTGTTGAGTGATTGGCGGGTGTTATGCAATGACAGTCGCTCACTGAGCCTGTCGAAGTGTCCCCAGAGCGTGCTCCCAAACTTCCCTCATACTAATTGACGGTACTGCTGCACCTAAGGGCACTTCGACAAGCTCAGTGAGCGCCTCATTAACGTATGTTAAATTCCTCTCCGTCGGTGTGGAATTTAATAGAGTCCGAACTGTTGCGTTGGGATAACTGATAAAATAATGCCTATGGCAGTGATTACTTTACCCGATGGAAGCACGAAAACCGTTGCCGCAGGGAGTAACGCTCGCGAACTTGCCGCCGAAATTGCGCCGTCATTAGCGAAACAAGCCGTTGCTTGCTTGGTTAATGAACAATTAGCGGATTTAAGCACCGTGCTTGAAAACGATAGTGCTGTGTGTTTTATCAAACGCGACAGCGAAGAAGCATTAACCTTAATTCGCCATGATTGCGCTCATGTATTGGCGCAAGCGGTACAACACCTTTATCCCGATGCACAACCGACGATTGGTCCCGTCATTAAAGAGGGTTTCTTTTACGATTTTTATCGCGAACAACCTTTTACGCCGGAAGATTTAGAAAAAATTGAACACCACATGCGCTCTTTGGTGCAACAAAAAATCCCCTTTGAACGCGAAGTGTGGTCGCGCGATGAGGCAACGGCTTACTATCAAGAACGCAAGGAAGCATTTAAATGCGAATTGATAGAGGCGATTCCCGCGGATGAAAATGTTTCTTTTTACCGTCAGGGCGATTTTATGGATTTATGTCGCGGTCCGCACATGCGCCATACCGGCGATGTCGGCACTGCTTTTAAACTCACGCATATTGCTGGTAGTTATTGGCGGGGGGATTCCACTCGCCCACAATTACAGCGTATCTACGGTACCGCTTGGCATTCGCCGGCAGACCTAACCAAACATTTAGACCGTTTAGCCGAAGCGAAAAAGCGCGACCATCGCCTTTTAGGGCGGACAATGCACTTATTCCATTTGCAAGACGAAGCCGCAGGTATGATATTTTGGCACGACAAGGGTTGGTTGTTATATCGTCTGTTAGAAGAATACATGCGCCGGCGACAGCAAGCGGCGGGGTATAGCGAAGTTAAAACACCGCAATTAGTCGATCGCAAATTGTGGGAAATCTCCGGACATTGGGATAAATTCCGCGAAAATATGTATATTGCCGAAAGCGAAGCAGGTTTGCGCGACTACATTGCCGCCCCCGAAGATACTTCGGTTTTTGCGTTGAAGCCGATGAATTGCCCGTGTCATGTGCAAATTTACAACCAAGGGATTAAAAGCTATCGCGATTTACCGTTACGCATGAGTGAATTTGGCTCTTGCCACCGTTGCGAGCCGTCGGGCGCATTGCACGGCATTATGCGCGTGCGTAACTTTGTGCAAGACGATGCGCATATATTTTGTAGCGAAGAACAAATTGCCCCCGAAACCGTTAAATTTGTGCGGTTGTTAGAAAGCATTTATCAAGATTTAGGGTTTAAAGAATTTATTATTAAATTTTCCGACCGTCCGGCATTGCGTGCCGGTAGCGATGAAACATGGGATCGCGCCGAACAAGCCCTGCGTGATGCCTGCACCGAAGCGGGAGTAGAGTGGACACTCAACCCGGGCGATGGCGCTTTTTATGGTCCGAAATTAGAATTTATTTTGAAAGATGCGATTGATAGAGAATGGCAATGCGGCACCTGGCAAGTGGATTTTGTCCTGCCCGAGCGCTTAAACGCCGAATATACCGCCGCCGATGGTTCGCGCTTGCGCCCGGTAATGTGTCATCGCGCTATTATTGGTTCTTTTGAACGTTTTATTGGTATTTTGCTTGAGCATTATGCCGGACATTTGCCGTTGTGGTTATCCCCGACGCAAATTGTTGTCGCCACTATTACGGACGAAGCAAATGCCTATGCTGAGGAGGTAGTCGCCCAATTACAGCAAGCAGGGTTGCGTGTGGTCAGCGATTTACGTAACGAAAAAATTAACTACAAAGTCAGGCAACATTCGGAAGAAAAAATCCCGATTATTTTAGCAATCGGTAAGCGCGAAAGCGAACAGAAAACTGTATCGGTGCGCCGTTTGGGTAGTAAGCAAACCAGTTTATTATCGTTGGCAGAGGCAATCAGCGCTTTTAGTGGCGAGGCGCAAGCACCAGCATAAGCCAACCGTGTCGGTAATTTACCGATAAATTTTAGGCATCGTCGTCAGATTCTTCTACAATACGAATCCCTACGGAATTACTTAGTTTAGTAAAATTTGGAAAAGAGGTATTGACGTTTGCCGTATCGCTAATGGTGATGTTGCCTTTAGCGCGCACCGATGCCATTGCAAACGCCATTGCAATACGGTGGTCGCCTTCCGAATTAACCGTGCCGCTGTTGAAGATGGGTTTGCCACTGTTTTTTCCTTGCACAATCACGCCATCGGGGAGTTCGGTGCAATTTATTCCTAATTCTTGCAACCCGGTTACCATGCTGCTAATGCGGTCGCTTTCTTTGTGGCGCAATTCGCCGGCGCCGGTGATATGAGTTTCGCCGCGGGCGGCGGCGGCGGCAATCAGCAATGCCGGGATGTCATCAATCGCGGAAGGAATCATCTCGGCGCCGATTTTAATTCCATGCAACTGACTACTGCGGACACAAATGTCGGCAACCGGTTCATTCCCCATCGTGCGCCGATTCAAAATATCAATATCGGCCCCCATTTGCAGCAAAATATCTAACGCACCGGTGCGGCTACTATTAATGCCGACTTCTTTGAGGGTAATTTCGCCTGCTGGAGCAATTGCCGCCGCAACAATAAAAAATACTGCCGAGGAAATATCTGCCGGCACGGCAATATTGCCCGGGCTGGTTAATTCGCCACTGTTAATTTGCACAATTCTGCCGTCTTTACTGCGCGACAATTTAGCACCAAACTCAATTAACATCAATTCGCCGTGGTCGCGGCTGGGGATGGGTTCGGCAATGATCGTGTTTCCTTCGGCATACAACCCTGCGAGTAACAGGGATGTTTTTACCTGTGCGCTATTGACGATATTACTGTGCATGATGCCGCGTAATGCTTCACTGCGTTCGCCCAACACAATCGGGGGTTTGCCTTTTTCACTGTTAATGACCGCCCCCATCTCTTGCAAGGGTTCGGTTATCCGCTTCATCGGGCGTTGCATTAAGGAGGCATCGCCGACCAATTTGCAGGATAAATTTCTACCGACGGCAATCCCGCAAAACAAGCGTATTAATGTGCCCGAGTTGCCGCAATCAATCGTGCCGTTAGGGGCAGATAAAACCCCGCCTTTAACAACTAATTCTTTGCCTTCTTCTTGTGTTATTTCAATGCCGCAAGCGCGCACTGCATTGATTGTCGCGTAAGTGTCTTCGCTCAAGAGCGGGCTGATAATTTCGGTTGGTTCAGTACATAGTGCTGAGAGTAACAAAGCGCGATGCGTAATTGATTTATCGGAAGCAACGCGGATTTCGCCACTAATATCGTGGCCCGGGGTGATGTTAAATAGTTTCATTATCTTTTAGCGTGTTGAGCCATTGTTGACGTAGGGAACGGGCGGCAGCAAAGCGTGTGGATAACGCTTGACTGTCTTGATTTTTAATATAATCGGCAAATTCAGCAAGCTCTTGCTGATAGCATTCAATCATGGGTAGTAAATTGTCGGCATTGGCGAGGCAAATATCCCGCCACATTTCCGGGTGGGAGCTGGCAATACGGGTGAAATCACGAAAACCACCGGCGGCAAACTGCAATAATTTAGCGTTTTCTTCTTGTTTATCAATCATACTCACCAAGGCGTATGCTAATAAATGCGGCAAGTGGCTAATCATTGCCAAATTCGTATCGTGTAATTCCGCGCTCATGGTGTGAATCTGCGCCCCTGCCTGTTGCCACAACATTGTTACCGTGGCAATGGCATCTTCATCGGCGCCATTGGGGCATAAAATGGTGAGATGATTGACAAATAAATCGGCACTGGCTGCCGTCCAACCGCTTGCTTCTTTTCCTGCAATCGGGTGAGCGGCGACAAAACGGCACGCTAAATCGCCTAATTGTCGTTTTGCCGCGGCAATGCCATCCTGTTTCGTGCTGCCGCCATCAGTAACAATACTGCGGGGCGATAATACCGGTTGCAACTCGGCGAGGATTTCATCGTAAGTACTGACCGGCACTCCCAAAAAGATAACATCGCAGTTGCCTAAATCGCCGATACGATTGACACAACAATCAATATAACCATCATTGACGGCAGCGGTACTACTGGCGGCAGTGCGATTATAAGCACTTACTTGCCAACCCGCCCGTTTGGCAGCTAACGCTAACGAGCCGCCAATCAGCCCCAAGCCGACAATACCTAAGTGTAAATTGTTAGCGGCGGCGGTAGCGGTGGTAGGGGGCATCGGGGTTAACAAAATTGCTTGAGCAGGCGGATGACTTGTTGGTTTTGTTCTGCGTTGCCAATCGTAACACGTAGCCAATCGCTCATGTTATATTCATGTAATTTCCGTATGATATAACCATTATCTAACATTTTTTCATAAACATCGGCAGCCGCTGTTTTCGGACGAAAAGTTAAAAAATTACCGTATGAAGGAATGAACGGAACCTCTAATTGCCCCAGTGCAGTCGTTAATAATTCCATCCCTTCGGCATTCGTGCGGATGCTGTTTTCTACATGTTCGCTATCACCTAACGCTGCTTCGGCAGCAATCTGGGCGGCGACATTCATGTTGAATGGTTGGCGAATGCGATTGAACATTTGCACCACTTCGGCATCGGCAATCGCGTAGCCGGCGCGTAAGCCGGCAATTCCATGTATTTTAGAAAATGTCCGCGTAATGAGCAAATTGGGAAAATCTGCTAACAGCGCTAACGTCGCATCTGCCCCCGGCGTATATTCGCAATACGCCTCATCTAACACCACCAACACCTGCGGCGGCGTTTGTTCTAACAGTTGGCGAATCTTTGCCGCGGGGTGCCAGGTGCCGGTGGGGTTGTTGGGGTTGGCAACAAACATCAAGCGCACATTATCCGCTTGTGCTGCTTGCGCCATGGCAGTGAGATCGTGCGCAAATTCATGAGTCGGCACAATATGAGAATCGGCACGGCGGGTCGCGGTTGCGAGCTTATAAACAATAAAAGCATGGTCGGAATAAACCGCCGCGGTGCCTTGGTGCAACATCAAATGGGCGGATAATTCAAGAATTTCATTAGAACCATTTCCCAATATAATACATTCCTCGGGCACGGATAAGCGGCGGCTAATGGCTTGCCGCAATGCCGTGGCATTGCCGTCAGGATACAAAGCGAGCGTATTGCTCTGCATGGCGTGAATTGCCGCCAATGCCTGCTGACCCGCCCCAAGCGGATTTTCGTTAGAAGCCAATTTGACAACATTGCGAATACCACGCTCGCGCATGACTGCACTAATCGGTCGCCCGGGTTGATAGGGCTGTAACTCGCGGATTTGCGTGGCAACGTGGTTGAGTACTGGGTTGGGGCTCATTGTTGTAATTGTAGTGCTTCAGATAAATCCAAATTGCCGGTATAAATGGCTTGTCCAATCACCACCCCGGCAATATTACCGGCAGTGATCAAAGCGCGGACATCGTCTAATTTGCCAATGCCACCGCTGGCAATCAGCGGGCAGGGGGCGGCGGCGGCGGCGGCAGTGGTGGCGGCAACATTATTGCCCGTGAGCATACCATCGCGGCTAATATCGGTATAAATAATCGCCGCCGGCGGTGTATCGTGTAATTCGGCAAGAAAATCGGCTTCGCCAATGCGCCCGTCTTCACACCACCCCGCCACAGCAACATAACCCGCTTTAACATCCACGCCGACAATAATTTGCCCAGGGTAATCGGCAATCAATGTGCGGCGTAGGGCGGCATCTTTAACCGCTGCCGTGCCTATAATGGCATAGGCGGCACCGGCAGCAAGAATATCCGCTACCGCTTGCGCCGTGCGCAACCCCCCGCCGACTTCAACGGTGGCTTGATATTCGTCTGCCACCGCTAAAATTTCTCGTATCGCGGCATGGTTGACGGGTTGCCCCGAGCGTGCGGCGTCTAAATCCACCACATGCAAGCGGCGGGTGCCGGCGACAAAAAAGCGCCGTGCAACAGCAGCGGGGTCGTCATCGTAAGAGCTCACCGCATTGTAATCGCCTTGACGAAGGCGCACACAACAACCGTTTAGTAAATCAATCGCCGGGATAATATCCATTATAAGCGCGCTAATTCTTGCTTAATAGCGATGATATTTTGTGAGTGAATCGCTAACTTCTCTTCAAAATGCGGTAGTAATTCTGCTTGCTTAGGAATTTCAATATTAATACTTTCCATGTGTTCGCGCGTTGCTTGTTGTTGCTGTTCTTCTTTTTCTAATTCGTAGAGCAAAATTTCCATCCGCTTTTTATCGCGCACCTTTTGCGTTGCTGTGGAGACGACAGGGTATTTTTTGCTGCTCTTCTTTGCTGCTGGTTTCTTCTTTGTTTGTGTCGGCACTAATTTCGGGGCTTGTTTGGGTTGCACCGATTGTGCTTTTAGACGTTCGGCACCGCGCTTTATGGATTGTTGTAACTGGCAATCTTCACTAGTCGGCGTGCTGGTGAGCGTTGACCCACCGCCTGCTTTGGGACAGGCATAGAGTTGTGCCCCCGCAACGGGCACAGAGAAGAAAGCAAAAATGGCAATGGCTAACAAGCGCATATAACTCGCTATTTTACACTTTATAAACGTATTTTATAAAATGAAAAAGCGCAGTGTGTTTGAACTTTTAAATTCCACACTGAGAGGAGGGGAGCGCCGAATGGCAGGGGGTGGGCTGACAGCCAATAAATCGGTAGATAAGAAAATACTCCTTAGAGAGTGTGCACCAACGCAACAATCGGGCAAATGACGAGAATATTGTTGATGCAGTCAGCGCCATCGCCACAACCTAAAAACTTGACAACTGTCTATCCCACCCCGTCAGCTGTGCTGCCATCTTCCGCCGGAGGGGAATTTAAATAGCTCTCGGTATCTATAAATTACTCTGTATAATGGATTACATCATGCATGAAATACTATTAATACGTGACGGCGGTTGCGAGCGGGTGGTAGATACATTGGCAGTGGCAGCAGAATTAGTGCTTTCGTTAGGAACAGACACGCAAGTCGATATTGCCGTGCCGGAAAGCTGTGCCGAATATGTTTTTATGAGCAGCGTGGTTCGGCGTGTGATTGCTGTTCCTGCGATTGACACCGAACACGGCATAGAAAAAACAAAAAAGGCAAGCATTGGTAGCACCTTATTTTCGGCAACTAAAAAACTCTCCGCCCTCACCGGTAGGAATGTCCAAGCGTATTGGAACATGAGCAAAGATTTACGCATTACCGAATACGATGCGGTATTTGATTTTGATTTTTCCCCTTTTAGCATTGCCGTTAGTAAAGTGGCAAAAACTAAACAGATTATTGGCTTTGACGTGCAAAATATTGATAAAACATCAAAAATTTCATATCTTAGTGCACACGAAACCTATCACATCAAAGGCGAAATGAGCAATAGTAGTCGCATGCGTCACTTAGCGGCACGCCATTTTTCTTATTCTCCCGCGACTGATGGGATCCCGTTAGATTGGTGTTTTAATACGTATCCCGCCCCCGAAATGATTCCACAACAACCCTATATTGTCGTTGGTGGTAGAGTGCCGGCGCCGTTTATGACATTGGTTAAAGAAAGCAACTTATCGGTGTTGGTGTTAGAAGAGCAACCCACCATGCGCGCCGAAGACATTACCGGAGCATTACAATCAGCGAAAATCGCCGTTGGCAATGGTGTTGTCTCAGCACTTGCTGCGGCAGTGGGCATTCCCAATTTATTTATCGGCAGTGGGAAAGACATACCACAACGGGCAATCAGCATTACTACCCCGTCGGCATTGGCAGATGCTTTGCCGCTGTTAGTAGATGAGGGGGCAACAAATAATGCAGAAAATAGCGATGTTGCCACAAACGCGGAAATTAACCCCGACAGCGCACCGCCGCGAACAAGCGATGACAACGACCCCCCGCCGCAAGTAGCCACTTTAAAATTAAAAAAATAATCGGTGCAATGCTCAACCGCTTATTGTATAACACACTTATCTTACTCAGCACGCCTTACGCACTGTGGCGGCTTTACAAACGTTATCGCGGTTCGGGGGCAGTGCCGTGGCGCGAATATTTCGGTTTTTGCCCGCCCAATAACAGCAAACAACCACTGTTGTGGATACACAGCGTATCGTTGGGCGAAGCCATTGCCGCCGCAGAATTAGCAAAACAGATGCAAGCAGACGGCTACCGCCTGTTACTTACCTACACCACACCAGCAGCGCGCGATTGGTTACGCCAACATTACCCCGAAGCGCTGATTACGGCACTTCCCTTAGATTTACCTGCCGCCGTACGTTTATTTTTTCGCCGCACGCGTCCCGTTGCCGGGATTGTTATGGAAGCAGAATACTGGTATAACTTGTTATCGGTAGCAAAAGCCAGTGGCATACGCCTGATGTTGGCAAATGCGCGTTTGGGAACAAAAAACGCTCGCCGCTATCGTTACATTGCTCTGCTAATGCGGCGTATGGTCAGTTGTTTTGACATTATTGCCGCACAAACCGAGCGCGATGCCGGGCGCTTGCGTTGTTATGGTGCACGTCATGTGCAAACAACGGGGAATTTAAAATTTGACCTTCCCGCTGCTCCGGTGGTAGAAAAACCGCGCTTGTGTGCGAAAGAAACCATACTCTTAGCCGCCACGCGTCAAGGAGAGGAACGCCTATTCTTGACGGCAAACAAAGGCAACCCAAATAAAGACAAGGCGTTTTTTATTTTGGCACCGCGCCATCCGCATCGCCGCGATGAATTAGTCGCATTGTGCCAACAACAGCAACTGCAATGCCAACTGCGTAGCGAACAACTGACCCCTAACGCCGATTGTCAGTTGTATCTTGCCGATACCTTAGGGGAAATGCACAAATGGTATGCCGCCTGCGATATTGCTATTATTGGCGGCAGTTTTTTACCCTACGGTGGACAAAACCCGATAGAAGCCATGCAGGGAAACGGAGCGATTATTGTCGGCCCGTATATGGAAAATTACGCCCGTTTGGTCAAACAAGCGGTGCGGGCGGGGGCATTGGTACAAGTTGCCGATGCTACCGCTGCCCTACAGCAGGCGCGGCAATTATTGAGCGATCAAGCGGCGTGTGCCAATATGAAAGCGGCGGCAAAGCAGTTTTATCAAAAATGCGGCGGCGCATTGGAACAACACTTAATATTATTACAGCGTTTATTAGCTGTAAGAGAGGCAACAGATGGCAGATAAAATTATAGAAGAAACGCAAGCAAAAGAAGCAAGCGATATGTTACAGCTGGCAGTGGCGATGAATAATTTAGCGGCAGCGCTGAAAGATAGCAACCAGTTAGTGCGGGACCTGAAAATTATCAATCCGCAAGCGGAAGATGTCGGTTTGTTAGAAGCGGTAAGAGAATTATCGCAACGGATTGCGATTTTATCAACGCGTCTGCGTTGAAGGCAAGCGAAGTTACTTCTTTTCGGCTTTTTTTTCTACCGCGGCAGGTGCGTCTGCCTTGTTGGCGAGTTGCAGGCGAATACTTTTGTTGATGCGTTGCTTTAAGCGCGATGCTTTACGCGGGTGGATAATCCCCTTACGCGCGGCAACATCAGCAGCAGCTTGCATGTCGGAGAACATTGTTTTTCCGGTTTCGGCATCGGTAACATCGCTACGGGCGCGTTTGACCATAGTACGAAACTTGGTGTTAACACCTTGATTGCGCTTGCGCCGAACATCTGCTTGACGAGCGCGTTTGATAGATTGAGGAGAATTTGCCATCGGTAAAAATTTAAATAAGATTGAAAAGCGTTATTATCCTTTATTTACCGCCGTTTTGCAACTGCTCTGCCCCTATTCTCCTTAACATTGTTGTAGTAATGTCTTAATGGGGGCAGGGAGGGCAAGCGATAGCGATTTGTTGCACCAGCGTAGGGGCGGAGCAAGCGCTACCAATGGCACTGATGACACAGTACAGCGGTAATGCGATACCGTTGCTGTTAAACGAAAATGGGTGAACGTGTGAGTAAAAGAACTTGTCCCTTCTGCCGTTAGTGGCGCGCCGACTAACTGTTGCCAGTGGTCTTTACCATTTGCATACAACGGTAACGACCACAAGCCGCCCCAAATCCCTTTACTTGCTTGCTTTTGCAATAGCAGAGTTTCTTTGTTATCGTTGCTCTGTGCGCGGATTAATACAAAATGTGCTGTTTTTTCTTTTTTTGCCGCCGCTTGTCGCCGTTTCGGATAATCCGCGACAACATCGCTTTGATATGCCAAGCAATGTGCCGTTAACGGACATTGCGCGCACAAGGGTTGTTTCGGGCGGCAACAATTTGCGCCTAAATCCATTAGCCCCTGTGTATAGGCGCGGATGTCTTGTTTGGCGCGTTTGGCGGGCAGTTGCGCGTTGGCAATTTGCCATAACGCTTCTTCACCGGCGGCAGTGTTAATTAATTCATCACACAAATGCGTGCGTGCTAACACCCGCTTAACATTGCCATCTAAAATAGCGCAACGCTCATTATTAACAAATACCGCCACTGCCGCCGCGGTGCTTTTTCCTACCCCGGGCAACGCTTGCCAACCCGCCGCATCCTGCGGGATTCCGTCACGCAACATCTGCTTTGCTGCCGCATGTAAATTACGGGCGCGAGCATAATAGCCAAGCCCGCTCCACGCCGCCAATACACTGCTCTCGTGCGCCCGCGCCAATACCGCAAGCGTGGGGAAACGGCGGAGAAAATTAAGATAATAAGGAATGACCGCCGTAACCTGCGTTTGTTGCAACATGATTTCCGATAGCCATACTTTGTAAGCATCGTTGTCTTGTTGCCAAGGAAGATTGTGCCTGCCGTACTTTTTTTGCCAGCGGACAACAGCAGTTGCAAATAAAGGCATGGATAAAAATTTGTTAGAATGTAGATATTATGCCAGTAGATACATTCATTGCGCTAATTTTATTTGTAGCATTAATGGTAGGAACGCCAGGACCCGCTAACCTGTTAGCCATGGTTTGGGGGGCAAATTGGGGGGCGCGCGACGGGTTGTCGTTTATTTCTGGTATGGGGGCGGGGCAGATGGCACTCAACACCATGATTGCATTAGCGGTTAGTATTGTTTTATTAGTCATTTGGTTGAACTTCACATGAACACAACAAACGATTGCGGCATTGTCTTGATGACCCACGGGCGACAGGGCGAATCTTTGTTTGAATCGGTATCGCACTTGTTGGGTGAAACACCGCAAAACGTCATCGCCGTTGCCTTTGTCGGCACCGAGCGCCGTAGCGAAATGGAAAAACACGGGCAAGATGCCGTGAGCCGACTGCATAACAACTGCGGTAGCGTGTTAATATTAACCGATTTATTTGGTTCTACGCAAGCCAATATTGCCGAAAAATTAGCTGCCGCCGATCGCCAAATCGCGTGCTTGCACGGTGTTAATTTAGTAATGTTATTAGAAGCAATTTCTATGCGCGGGTTGCCGCTAATGGAATTAAAACGCTGTGCGGCAGGCGCCGGCAAACGCGCGATTATCAGTAGCAGCGATAAAACCCCATGATTAGCGTACAAGCCACTATTGTTAATTCCCGTGGCTTGCATGCCCGTCCGGCAGCCAAATTAGCCAAATTAGCCGCGCGTTATAACAGTAGCACAACCCTTTATAAAGGCAAACGCAAAGCAGATGCCAAAAGTGTCGCCGCGTTGTTAATGTTGGCGGCATCGGAAGGCACTAACTTAAAAATAATAATAGAAGGAGCAGACGAAAAAGAAGCTGCCACCGCGGTATTAGAACTCATTGCCAGCGGATTTAGCGATGATGCCGTACCGAACAACCCGCAACAACCCGAAGCCATTACAGAAAACAGCAACAGCGATAAACTGCAAATGCACAAAGTATCGGGCATTGGTATTGGCAATGCCGTCGTTAATGGACGTGCGCACATCCACAGTTTAGGGGCAACGGAAGTCGCGCGTTATCGCATTGAAAAACAACAGCAAGCTGCCGAAATAAAACGCTACGAAACCGCACTGGCACTAGTGCGTAGTGACTTTGAATTATTGTTACAGCAAATTACCGAAATGCCCGGGGCCGCCGAAATCAAACCCTTTATTGATTTACATTTAATGCTGTTGGCGGATGCGGAATTTTCCAGCAAACCGCAATCGTTAATCCGCAGCCGTTCAATCAATGCCGAATGGGCACTTAAAGAGCGGGTAGAAATTATCAGCGATAACTTTCGCCGCTTAAAAGATGCCTACCTGCGCGAGCGTCAACGCGATATAGAACAAGTGATGAATCGCTTAATTGCAGCGATGGCAATCAACACCAACCACAGCCGAACCCCCATCACCACGGGAGAAAAAGCAATATTGATTGCCGCCGATTTAGACCCTGCCGATGTGATTCAAATTAACCGCTTGGGGTATAAAGGGTTTATTACCGAATCAGGCGGCGGCAATTCGCACACCGCGATTTTAGCGCGTAGTATGAATATCCCCGCTCTGATTGGCGCGCGTGGAGTGCTCGCCTGCTTGCAACACAATTCCACCGTGTTGTTAGATACGCAACGGCAAATCGCCATTATCAACCCCGACAGCGCCAACATTAAAAAACACAAACAAGCCCATAAAAAAGACAGCGTTAAACGGCGGCACAAAAGCAGTGGTAAAGGAGTGTTGACAAAAGACAAACAACAAATTACCCTCACCACCAACATAGAATTACCGGACGAAACCACCGCGGCCATTAATAGCGGTGCCGATGGCATTGGTTTATTTCGCAGCGAATTTTTATTTATGCACCGTTGCGACCTCCCCAGCGAAGACGAACAATTTGAAATTTACCGCACGGTTTTATCTGCCATGCACCCGCTGCCCGTGGTGATACGCACCTTAGACATTGGCGGCGACAAAATGCCCGAGCACGCCGATGCAATCCCCATCGGTGCCAACCCCGCCTTAGGCGTGCGGGCGATACGCTACTGTTTGGCAATGCCCGATTTATTTATGACCCAATTACGTGCACTCTTGCGGGCAGCGGCAATACACGATAATTTGCGTATTTTGTTGCCGATGTTGGCACACCCGCAAGAATTACAACGCAGCATTGCTTTATTAGAAGTTGCCAAAGAACAACTGCGCGTGACTCAAGAAATAGACGTTGCCATGCCGCCAGTTGGCGCGATGATAGAAGTGCCGGCAGCAGTGTTTATTATGCGCGCATTAGCCAAGCAATTAAATTTTTTCTCTATCGGTACCAATGATTTAATTCAATACATTATGGCAGCCGATAGAAACGATGAAACCTTAACCTCCTTGTGCGATCCGATGCACCCCGCCGTATTACAAATGTTGGCACTGATTGTAGAAAACGCAAAACGTACCAACCTGCCGGTGAATCTATGCGGCGAACTTGCCAGCGATGTAGAACTCACTCCGTTAATGTTAGGTTTAGGATTGCGGCAGTTATCCATGCACCCCGTGGCAATAGAACAAGTGCGCGGGCAAATCAAACAAACAAATTGCCAAACCATGCACACCATTACCCGCCGTGTATTACAGGCACAAGACCCCGCCAGCGCCCGCGAAATTCTAAAAGAGGGAATGCGACAGCAAGGACAGTAGTGGGCAATCCTTGCTGTTATTTATAGATTATTGTTCGCTAGCGCCGATACGTACGGGAATAATCAAACGCCGACCTTCGCGCCAGACAGAAAACGCAATCGCGCCGCTGTCAAAATCTCTTAATAAATTAACCAGTGCGGCGCGGTCTTGCACTTGTTGCCGACGTTTATTAATCAACACATGGGTAATAACATCGCCCGGACGCATGCGGGTAATTCCCACCGGTGTTTCCGCCGTGCGTTGAATATTAACAATGACGACACCACTTTTAAGTCCGCTACGGCGGCGTTGTTCGTCGGTGAGGTCTTCTAATTCCAACCCTAACAGTAGGGCGGGGGCGGCATCATCGTTAAGCGATGCCAAGACGACACTAACTTTAACCATTTCTCCGTCACGCAATACACCCAAGGTAACCTTTGTTCCGGGTTCGGTATTGCCCACCAAGCGTGGCAACATTATCGCATCTTCAATAATTTTTCCTTCAAAAGTCAGCAAAATATCACCACTTTCTAAACCGGCTTCTTCTGCCGGCGAGTTGGGCACAACATCTTGAATCAATGCGCCGCTGGGTTCTTTCTGTCCGTATGCTTCGGCGAGATCCTTACTGACCGGGGCAAAATAAACCCCTAAACGCCCGCGCCGTACCACGCCATGTTCGCGCAATTTGTCTTGCACTTCAATCGCTACGTTAATCGGAATCGCAAACGACACCCCGCTAAACGAACGCACGGGGGAGATAATTTGCGAATTAATACCAATCACCTCACCCAATTTATTCAGCAAGGGTCCGCCCGAATTGCCGGGATTGACAGCGGCATCGGTTTGGATAAAGGGCACGAAATCCTCACTGGGCAAACGTCGCCCCAAGGCACTGATAATCCCGCTGGTGACGCTTTGGTCTAAGCCATACGGTGAACCAATTGCCAGTACCGATTCGCCCACTTGCAATGTTTCGGAGTCGCCAATCTTGACAACGGGGAATGGGTCATCGGATTCAATTTTTAGTAAAGCGATGTCGGTTTTTTCATCACTGCCGACTATTTTGGCGCTGTATTCGCTGTTGTCACTGAGAGTGACAACCAATTCATCGGCATCTTTTACAACATGTGCATTTGTCAATACATAACCGTCAGTGCTGACAATAAAGCCCGATCCGGCGGCAACAGTCGGCTGTTGTTGCCGCGGTTGCAAGCGCTCAAATAAATCGGGCGAAAACGGAAAAAACTCATTAAATGGAATTTGCTCGCCTTTAATGCCACCGCGCGCACCAAATTTAGGTTTGACAATACCGCGCACGCTAATGACTGCGGCGCTGTTTTGTTTCACTAAATTAACAATATCAATATCGTCATGAGCCGCTGCCGGCAGTGTTATTGCCGAGAATGTTAAGATAGGAAACAGCAAAGTAAAACTTAACCGTTTAATGAAAGTGGTTGTGAAAATTCGCATTGATTGCTTCTCCATACTATTTTAGTAATAATATTTTTTAATCATAAGGGACAAATAGAAAAATATCAAGTGTTGTAATAAAATAAATTGCACATTTGTTATAAATTATAAAACATAGCGCACGCGCTCGCTACTTTCGGATAAATCTTTCAATACTTCGCGCACCATGGCGGCATCTACATTCACCGTTTTGCCTCCCATTTGGTCGGCTTCAAAAGAACAATCTTCTAATAGCTTTTCCATAATTGTGTAGAGACGGCGGGCGCCGATGTTCTCGTTATTTTCATTCACTTGCCACGCCAGTTGGGCAATCGCATCAATTGCTTCTTCTTCAAAGGTCAGCGTTACTTTTTCGGTTTTTAGTAACGCTTGATATTGACGAATCAAACACGCCTTGGTATTGGTGAGAATTTGACGAAAATCACTTACCGTCAGCGAAGAAAGCTCTACCCGTAGCGGAAAACGTCCCTGCAATTCGGGGATTAAATCGGACGGGCGACTCAAATGAAACGCCCCGCTGGCAATAAATAAAATATGGTCGGTGCGAACATTGCCGTGTTTCGTTGAAACCGTCGTGCCTTCTACCAGCGGCAATAAATCGCGCTGCACACCGTGACGGGAAATATCGCCACCATTGCGCCCGCCGTTTTCGGCAATCTTATCCATTTCATCAATAAAGACAATGCCATTTTCTTCTACCCGTTCAATCGCAATATCTTTCACCTCATTCATATCAATCATTTCTTGCACTTCTTCTTCTACACACACTTCAAACGCTTCATTTACGGGCATACGGCGTGTTTTTTTGCGCTCCTTCCCCATGGTTTGTAACATGGATTGAAATTGCGAAGTGATTTCTTCCAACCCCGGCGGCGATAAAATCTCAACCTGCGACATATTACTGGTTTCTATTTCAATCTCGCGGTTATCCAAATCGCCTGCTCTAAATTGTTGCAATAATTTATCGCGCGTGTCGGCGGTTTCTTCTTTATCTACATCGGGTAGGAGGGCATCTAAAATGCGTTCTTCGGCGCGTTCTTCGGCGCGTTGCTGCACTTTTTCGGAATACTCATCGCGGGCGGAATCAATCGCCACCTCTAATAAATCGCGGATAATGGAATCAACATCACGCCCGACATAACCAATCTCGGTAAATTTAGTCGCCTCTACCTTAATAAAAGGCGCATTCGTCAGCCGTGCCAAGCGGCGCGAAATTTCGGTTTTGCCGACACCAGTGGGACCAATCATTAATATATTTTTCGGCATGATTTCATCACGCAAGGATTTTTCCACCCGCATCCGCCGCCAACGCCAACGCAATGCCAGCGCCACCGTGCGCTTTGCTTTATCCTGTCCGATAATATATTTACTTAACTCTTCAACAATCTTACGCGGAGTCAATTTTTTGCTCATAATATTAGTTACTTTTTCTTTACAGTTTGTTCAAGTTGTTCCACCATAATTTGGTGGTTTGTATAAATACAAATGTCAGCGGCAATCGTTAGCGACTCGCGCACAATTTCTTCTGCCGATAAATCAGGGGCATGACGCATCAGCGCCAACGCTGCCGATTGCGCATAAGTGGCACCGCTACCAATCGCGGCAACATCGTTTTCCGGCACCAATACATCACCCAAGCCCGACAGCACTAACGACTCATTTGCATCGGCAATAATTAACATCGCTTCTAAGCGGCGCAAGACGCGGTCGGTGCGCCAATCGCGTGCGAGTTCATCTGCCGCCCGTGAAAGCTGACGGTTACACGCCTCTAAGCGCCGTTCAAAACGTTCTAACAAAGTAAAAGCATCGGCAGTTGCGCCGGCAAAACCCGCCAACACCGTGCCGCCAGCAAGACGGCGAATTTTCTGCGCCGTTGCTTTGACCACCGTATCGCCTAAGGTGACTTGCCCATCGCCGCCTAAAGCGACCGTGCCATTACGCCGCACGCATAAAATAGTAGTTGCCTGCATCGTGGCATGAGAGTGTGTGTGATTCATATTTTTACGAGCAAGAAAGCATCCGTTCCAACGCCAAGCGCGACATTTCGGCATCCTCAGCGGCGACGGAAATTTGATTCACCACCTCGCCATCGGCAAGCGACTCTAACGCCCACGCCAAATGTGGTGGGTCAATCCGCGCCATGGTAGAACACATACATACCATCGGCGACATAAAGCGAATCACCTTACCTTGCGGGGCAAACTCTTTGGCAATGCGTTGCACTAAATTGAGCTCGGTGCCCACCAGCCAGCGCGTGTTTTCGGGAGCGGCGGCAATCGTTTTAATAATCATTTCGGTAGAACCGACATAATCGGACAATGCGCAGACATCTTCGCAACATTCGGGATGAGAAATAACCAACCCTTCGGGGTGTTTTTCGCGGAAATCAAGCACATGCTGCGGGCGAAACATTTG
This sequence comes from Pseudomonadota bacterium, assembly GCA_022600535.1. GTDB lineage: Bacteria > Pseudomonadota > Gammaproteobacteria > Tethybacterales > Persebacteraceae > JAHZKE01. The sequence goes on along the minus strand of JAHZKE010000042.1, from coordinate 14,328 downwards.
ATGTACCGAGCAAAACCCTTTCCACAAAATAATTTTAGCGCGATGAATTTGTTCGGCAGTTAGCCCGCCCTGCGGTAAATCAAAATCCCACACCGCCATATCTTCGGGCGGCATGCCCATTTGCCGTGCCGTCCATCTGCCCAAATGTTGATCAGGAAAAAACAACACCTTTTCGCGCTGTGCATACGACCATTTTAAAATCGCCTCGGCATTACTGGAAGTGCAAACAATACCGCCATGACGGGCGCAAAACGATTTCAAATCGGCAGCCGAGTTAATATAAGTTACGGGAGTTATAGTTTCGTCGGGGTCTAACACCGTTGCCAGCTCGCGCCACGCCCGCTCTACCTTTGCCAGCGAAGCCATATCTGCCATAGAACAGCCGGCAGATAAATCAGGCAAAATCACCTTTTGTTCGGGCGCACTCAATACATCGGCAACCTCTGCCATAAAGTGCACACCACAAAAAACAATAAAATCGGCACGCGTTTGCGAAGCCAAGCGCGACAACTTGAGCGAATCGCCCGTTAAATCGGCATGACAATAAACATCGGCGCGTTGATAGTGGTGTGCGAGTAGCACAACACGCTCACCAAGACGGGCGCGAGCTTCTTTGATACGCGTTTGACAATCGTCATCCGGCAGTGAGGCAAACTGCGAAAAATTAACAGGAGCAACTTGCATAGTTGCATAATTATAGCGTTAATCACAAGCATAAATAACAAACCTTTATTACTTTGTATTAGCTGCGGGCGCCTCCGAGGGAGGAGAATTTAAAGCCCTGCGTTTAGAGTAGGGTGAAATGAGGGCAATTTATCTCTATTATCGCAAACGTTACACGAATGGTCGGCAGAATGCAGTATTCCGTTACGTAATTTTCTTGTTTGTTGCGATACTTATGTCGGACATAAAGACGAAGAAGATATTTTCATCCACGATTTAGCACTCCCTGCAACCACCAGCGCCAAAATACTTGCCGAGCGTTTGCATACGCCGTTTGAGCAGGGCAGGGGCGGGAGCATTAGCAAGCCCTCAAACATTACAGCACTATTTATTTTCAAGTTGTTGTAATGCTTCATTAATCTTCTCAATGTCATCGTTAAGATTTTGCTCTTTGGCTAATTTTTTTGCTTGCAGCCAATCTTGTTCTGCACTCTTTGTATCGCCCGATTTTATTTTAGCAATGCCTCTGTTGTAGTATGCTTCTGCAAATTGCGGATTTATTTCAATGGCTTTATCATAATCTAATAAAGTTGCTGTTGTATCGCCCGAATTTATTTTAGCATTGCCCCGGTTATAGTATGCGTCTGCATATTGCGGATTTATTTCAATGGCTTTATCATAATCTAATAAAGCTCCTGTTGTATCGCCCGAATTTATTTTAGCAATGCCCCGGTTATTGTATGCTTCTGCATTTTGCGGATTTATTCTAATGGCTTTATCATAATCTAATAAAGCTGCTGTTGTATCGCCCGAATTTATTTTAGCATTGCCTCGGTTATTGTATGGTTTTGCAAGTTGCGGATTTATTTCAATGGCTTTATCATAATCTAATAAAGCTCCTGTTGTATCGCCTAAAGAAAATTTAGCATTGCCCCGGTTATTGTATGCTTCTGTAAATTGCGGATTTATTTTAATGGCTTCATCATAAGATTTTATTGCGTTCACATAATTTTTTTGATCATTCCAAGCTATCCCTCTATAAAATTCTATTTCTGCAGTTGAATGGTTCTCTAAATTTTTTATAAAACCATACATATCATTATAAATAGTGTCTGCATGGATATTAAAATTTTTTCGTAAATAAGTTAGTATGTCGTCTTTTTCTTTAGAAGAGATAATTTCCAATTTTGCCGTTTCTTCTATGTATCCTTTGTGTGCATGTACAAATACACTACTTTGGAATATAATTCGCGGGTCTTTTCCTGTAGGCATCATTAAAATATCTTGTTCAATAAGTTCTATTGGTATAAGTTCATTATTTTTTTTGACTTCTATATCATTTTTCTCAGGAAATTTTTCACTTGGAAACATAAATAATTTCCCATCTTCACTGAGATTTTTTTCACAAGCAAAAAATAAAGCAATATGTAAATTATAGGTAAAGTCAATTAATGCTGTTTTACCACCATAATGTTGTAACTGTGTCAATATATCTATATTACTTGCACCATAAGGCAAGTGTTTTTTGGCTTTACTTATAATATTTTTTTCTATCTTTAGGATAGAAAAATATTCATTTTTTATTGGTGGTTCATTTTTACTGGATAAATAAAACTGCCGATATAAATTAGAGGTGAGATGCCTGCCTCCCGATTTAGAATAATCTCTACTTTCACCACGAAAAATATATTTTTTTCCTTTGGTTATCTCTATTATCTCGTTTATTATCTCTTGCGGGCTACGTAACATTTATTAATTCCCTTAATGATCAGTAAATATAAAACGGCTATACTATCACATCCTTGTTCACTTTATAAAAACGCAACGAACAACAATACCCGTAGCAGGCACTGCTACGGGTAAGGGTTAGGGGGTTATTTTCGGGACAGTTTTATTGCGCCGATTTCGCTACATTTTCCAATGCGTAATTAGCGGCTTCCGCTAATTTTGTATTATTTTGCTAGCACTGCTATACAGCGATAATGCATCCACAGGGCAGCGGGGATGTTGGCGAGTAAAATACCAATCCATATTCCGATAACGCCAAGTTCTAATTGTATGGCTAATATCCAAAAAAAGATGATGGGGAGTATCAGTAACCGTAATAAACTGGTAATGAAGATATCAAAGGTTTTTAATGCGCCCATTAGTACTGCTCCCCCTAAGTTAATAAATAGATAAAGGTTGCCAACACAAGCAGCGACTAATAAATAATTATAGCCATATTCCACAACGGCTTCCTCGTCATTGAAGAATTGGATGAAATATTTGCCAACTCCCACTAAAAAAATTGCACCGATAATCATGCAGATAATACCGTAACGCAGGCATAGGAGATAGGCAGTGCGGGTTTGTTGCGGTTTACCGGCGGCTAAGTTTTGCCCAGCGTAGGAGAGGAGGGCAACTTCTAAACCAATGGTGGGTAATAAAAATAGTTGTTCTATCCGTATGGCAATGCCGTAGGCGGCAACGGCGTCATTATCTAATCTACCTAAAAAGGCGGTAACTAAAAAGAAAAATAAACCAATGCCAATCATGCGTCCGGTAGGAGCGGTGGCTTGTTTGATGAGTTTAAGCAAGATTTCCACCCGCGGGCGTAAAAATAGCCAACGCCAGCGGTGCATAACAATCGTTTTGTTGAGCACCGTAAATAGATAAACGCCACCGACGAACTGCGATAAGAGGGTTGCCAGTGCAACACCGGCGACCCCCATGGCAGGTAAGCCCAACCACCCAAACATTAAAATTGGGTCTAATATGATGTTGAGTAATACCGAAGCGATAACGCTGTTTTTAAAAGCGGTGGCGTTGCCGGTAGCTTGCAAGGCGCTATTAAACATAAAGGCATAAAGAAATAACGGTGAACCGAGGTAGATAATGCGGCTATATTCGGTTGCCCAAGCGGCGGCGTCGCCGCTGCCGCCTAAGGCAGTAACGATACTGCTTGTTGCGGGGAGCAAAAATAGCCAAATCAGGAGGCAAATAATACTACTGAGAATAATCCCTTGTGCCAAAAAATAGGCGGCGCGGGCGTAACGTTTTTTGCCGATGGCGTTGGCAATTCTAGCGGTGAGTGCTTGTCCTAGTCCAACACAGCAAGAGAGTAATAGGAAATACAATGGAAAGGAAAAAGTGAGTGCTGATTGGGCAGCGGTATTGATGTAACCGGCATAAAAAGTGTCGGTCATGTTGTAGAGGGTATGACCAAAAAAACCGATCGCCGCCGGTAGCGCAATACGTTTTATATTGTAATGGACGCGGCTATCGGTGAGATCGTGTGCTGTATTCATTATTAAGGTTATACGGTTGTCGGGTCAATATCTATCGTCCAATTATTGTTGGACGGTAAGGTCGGGATAAATTGACCGAGAAATTGATGTAATGCTTGGCGTTGTTTGCTGTGAATGAGGATATGTTGCCGGTGCCAGTCCCCTATTTTGTCAACGGATGGGGCAATGGCATCAAACACGCGCACTTTACTGTTGTCGGTTTGTTGGCGTGCGGCGTGCATGGTTTTTTGCATAAAGGTATGTAGGCGTTTTTCGTTTTTGTCTTTGCCGCGCAATACGGCTAAGTGAGCAAATGGCGGCATCGCGCTGTGTTGGCGTTCGGCAAGTAGTCGCTGCCAACAGGCGTTAACGTCGTCTTCGGCAATTTCGCGATAAAACGGATGGTTGGGAGTGCGGGTTTGTATTAGCACCCGACAGCCATCAATGTTGCGGGTGCCGCGTCCAATCACTTGCGAGAGCAAAGCAAAGAGTCGTTCTTCGGCACGCAAGTCGGAGGCAGCTAAAGCGGCATCGGCGTTTAAGATTCCGATAAAAGCGAGTTTGGGAAAGTTATGCCCTTTGGCGATTAGTTGGGTGCCGATGAGCAGTTGTATTTTAGCGGTTTCAATGTCGTGGCTACTGTTGCGAAAACTATCTTTACCGCTGCCAATGTTGTCGCGGTCTAAGCGCAGAGTATTGATGTTGGGGAATTGCCGCGTCAGTGCTTCTTCTATCCGTTGCGTGCCGCTACCCGTCGCGAGGACTTCACCGCCGCAAGAAGTGCATTGCGCGGGAATAACACAGCGATGTCCGCACAGGTGGCACGAGAGAGTATCGTGGCGGCGGTGTACGGTCATGCTGTTACTGCAATGCGGGCAGTGGTGGGTGTTGTGGCAACTGCGGCACAACAAGGTCGGGGCGTAACCGCGGCGGTTGATAAAAATTAAGCTTTGTTCCCCCGCGTGTAAGGCAGTGGAGAGCTCGCGTACAAATTGCGAATCCATTCCGTGATACAGATTTTCGGATTCGCGGATAATTTTGATTTGCGGGCGTTGGCGGCTAATGCGGGCGGGCATGTGCAAAAGCTGCCAGTTGTCGCGTTGCGCGTTATGTATGCTTTCTAATGACGGTGTAGCAGAGCCGGCAAGGTAGGGGATGTTCTCATGTTTCGCACGCCATATCGCAAGGTTACGCGCAGAAAACAGTAACCCTTCTTCTTGTTTATAAGATTCATCGTGTTCTTCGTCAACCACAATCAACCCTAATTTGGGCATCGGGGTAAAAACAGCAAGACGCGTACCTAATACGATGTCGGCAACGCCTTGCCGTGCCATCAGCCAACGGTTAGCACGTTCGCCGTCAGCTAAATTGCTGTGCAACACGGCTAACCGCTGTTGCGGAAAACGCGCCCGCAGGTATTTTTCTAATTGCGGGGTGAGGTGAATTTCGGGGGTTAATATCAATACTTGCTTTTGCTGGGCTAATACGCGTTCGGCGGCGTGTAGGTAAATTTCACTTTTGCCGCTGCCGGTGCTGCCGAATAATAAATGCGGCGTAAAAGTATTGCTAAGTTGTAGTTTATCTAATGCTTGTTGTTGTTGTTCGCTAAGTTGATGAGTTGGTGCGGCGGCTTCGTTAGCGACAATAGCAGGCGCTTCCGTTTGCCATAGGTGGCAGCGTTCAATCCGTCCGTCAGCAAGTAATTTTTTTAACGCACTGTGCGGATTAGGGATTATTTTATGTAAGCTGGCGGCAGTTGCGGCATGTTGTTGCAACTGTTGATAAATCGCGGCGGCTTTGCCTTTCAGGGGGCTATCGTTGGCAACTACGCTGTTATTAATGCGATAGCCCGCTGGCGGGCTATAGGTGTTGGCACGGCGAAAAAATGCCGGCAAGGCAGCGGCAGTAACAATACCAATCGGGCTGTAGTAATAGTCGGCACAAAAGCGAATTAATGCTAGTGTTGCTGCGGGCAACGCCGGCATGTCGGTATAGATATGTTCTAATGTTTTAAGTTTGTTACTGGCGATATCGCTGTTGTTGCTTGTTTTTATGACGATGCCAACGGCATTTTTTTTGCCAAATGGAGCTAATACACGTAAGCCGGTAATGTCGGTAGTAGAATTGGAAATGAGGTAGTCAAACAAACGCTGCGTTCGCACGTTAAAGGCAACGTGAGCATACAGCGCATTGCTCATAGCGGTGCAGCGCTGACTACGATTCCGTCCTTATCGGCGTACAAAAAATGTCCGGGGATAAATGCGGCATTGGCAAAATGTACTGGGATGTTAAGCTGCCCTGTTTGTCGCTTTTCACTACGACGCGGCATTGTGGCTAAAGCGCGAATACCGATATTGACTTGCGCTAATTCTTCGCTATCGCGCACACAGCCATTAATAACAATACCGCTCCAACCGTTTTTTTCTGCCAGCACGGCTAAGTTGCCGCCGAGCAAAGCGCAACGCATGGAAGCACCGCCATCTACAACTAACACACCGCCATTGCCCGCTACGCTCACTTGCTCCCGTACTTTAGAGTTGTCATCGGCACAGTGGAGGGTAACAATGCTGCCGGCAAAGCAGTGAATTTTGCCGAAGTCGCGAAACAGCGGGCTGACAACGGTAATCGCGTTGCTGTTATCTTCGTGTTGGTCGCAAATGTCGGCAGTGGGAATAGGGGTAATAGGGGCGGTGGGGGCGGTCATTATTATTGTGTTGCTTGGGGGATTAATAAAGAATTAAAATCTTCTGCTTGTAATGCACCGGGGTATAAGTTTCCGTTAATAATAAATGCGGGTGTGCCGTTCACCCCCAATAATGCGGCTAAACGATAATTGTTGTCTAATTGTTCCTGCATTTCGGGGGAGTCGATAAATTGATGCAGTTGATCTAAATTCAATCCGGCATCTTGCGCGGCGGCAATAATATGATCTTCGTTCAATCTGTCGCCGCTCATCAGCTGCCGATGAAATTCGACATAGCGTCCTTGTTTGGCAGCAGCGAGGGCATAACTTGCAGCAAGAGTGGAAAGTTCACCCAATATCGGAAACTCAATTAATTTAACAGTTGCTTTGCCATTTTCGGCAGCGGCATCAACTAAGGGAAACATACGACGGCAATAGCCACATTGGTAATCGGAAAATTCATAAATAACAGTATCCCCCGTACCAAAACTAGGGAGATTATTATTGTCTAATCCTTTAAGTGCGGTGATTAATAGGGCTTCATCCAAAGCGTAACGCACCGCAATTAATTTATCAATATCACCGTTAGCGGCATCAAATTGTGTCAATAATTCTTGGATGGCATCATCTTTTGGGTCGGCATGGCTTGCGCCAGCGAAAAGAAATAATACTATTAATAAAAAGCGTATCATGGAGTAGATTTTATCACGTTGAACGCCTGCTCATTTTATTTAAATTCCCCTCCTTTGATGTGGAATGCCGAAGGACGCGGGCATGCTAAAACCGTCCGACAAAACCAACGCAACAATCTAAAAATCGGTCAACTGCTCAGTGGGCGACTGTCATTATAATAGGCGCCTACGAAACTAAAAGTGTAGCAATGTTAAACTCCACATCAACGCTGTGGAATTTAACATTAGTTATTTCGTCAACCAAAGTAGGTATTCGCCGTATGGAGTTTTTGCTAATTCGGTTGCTTGTTGTTTTAATTCGTTATCGCTAATCCATCCTTGTTGCCAAGCGATTTCTTCTAAACAGGCGATTAATATTCCTTCTTGCTGTTGGGTGTTGTAAATTGCATTACTTGCTGCTAACATGCTGTCGGGATTACCCGTATCAAACCAATGTATATCATCGCCCATTTGTTGTACATTAAGAGCATTGTTTTCTAAATACATGCGGTTGATGTCGGTAATTTCTAATTCGCCGCGGGCAGAGGGGGTGAGAGTGGCGGCGTAGTCGCAAACATGTTCGTCGTAAAAATAGCAACCGGTAACGGCGTAGGAGGATTTCGGCTGTTGCGGTTTTTCTTCTAATGAAAGCGCCTTGCCGTTACTGTCAAATTCTACAATGCCAAAGCGTTGCGGGTCGTGCACTTGTTTGGCAAATACAACGGCGCCGCTTTCAATTGCGGCGGCGTCTTGCAACAGGCGGGCGAACGGTTTGCCGTAAAAAATATTGTCGCATAGCATCAACTGGCAAGGGGCGCCTGCAATAAAATCACGTCCGATTAAAAAAGCATCGGCAATGCCGCGCGGTTTTTCTTGAATAAGATAGGAGAGATGGATACCAAAGCGTTCGCCATTGCCAAGTAAAGATTGGTGTGCGGCTTGCCCTTGTGGCGTGGTGATAATCAGAATATCGCGATTGCCGGCAAACATCAGTGCGGCAAGCGAATAGTAAAGGAGCGGTTTATCGTAAATGGGGAATAAAGATTTCGCCACCGCGCGCGTGCTTGGGTACAAGCGCGAATTATTGCCGCCGGCAAGTAATATCCCTTTACGCATTCCTTTATGTATTGCTGACATTAGATTTTAATTTCATTGTCTAAGGGATTGAGATGCAGTGCACCACCGGTATAGGCGTGTTCGGCGGCAAGGGTTTCATTAAGTTCTACACCCAAACCGGCAGCCGTGGGGGGGATAACATATCCTTGTTCCCACTGAATCGGTGTTTTGAGAATATCAGCATGAAAACCGCCCCATTGTTGTATGCTTTCTAAGATTAAAAAGTTCGGCGTGCAGGTTGCTAACTGAATGTTTGCCGCACCAATGACGGGACCGCAATATAAATGCGGGGCAATTTGCGCGTGATGCGCTTCTGCCATGCCGGCAATTTTTTTCGCTTCTAATATGCCGCCAACGCGTCCTAAATTCATTTGTAAAATCGCTGCCGCTTTGTGCGTGAGTAAGGCGGCAAATTCGTATTTGGTGCACAGGCGCTCACCGGCGGCGATGGGGATAGTCGTTGCCGCCGCCACCGTTGCCATACCGGCGGGGTTGTCAGGGGGGGTGGGTTCTTCAAACCACAGCGGGTCGTAGGGGGCAATGCGTTGTGCTAACCGTATTGCACCGGCGGGGGTCATTTGTCCGTGGGTGCCAAATAATAAATCGCATTGGTCGCCGACTGCTTCGCGGATACAACGGACAAATTTTTCCGATAGCGTCAGGGCAGGTAAATCTAATTGCCGCGGGTCGTAAGCGGTGTAGGGACCGCTAGGGTCAAATTTCACGGCAGTAAATCCTTGGGCGGCACAACGGGCAGCGGCTTCGGCAGCGGCGTGCGGGTCGGTATAAACGGGGTCGTTGTCGTGTTGCGGATACAGATAGGTGTAGGAACGCAACGAGTCGCGCACTTGTCCGCCTAAGAGTTCATAAACGGGTTTGTTTAATTCTTTGCCGATAATATCCCAACATGCCATTTCTACGGCGCTTAAAATTCCCATCACCGAAATATCGGGGCGTTGGGTATAGCCGTCAGAATAAACGCGCCGCCACAATTCTTCTATATGAAACGGGTTGGCACCGACAACACGCCGCTCGCATAAATCGGCAGCCATTTGCATGACGGTTTCGGGGCGAAAGGGAACAGAGTAAATCTCGCCGATGCCGCTAATGCCGTTATCGGTGGTCAGTTGGATAAATATCCAGTAGTTGCCGCCGAAGGCGGGGGGCGGGTTACTGACGGCGTACAACTTGAATGTTTTAATTTTCATGGCTAAAAAATCGTTGTTGAATAATTTGCTGAATGTCGGCGGCAATGTCGTCACGCGGGCGGCGTTTTTTACCGTGTTGGTTTTCTATGGTGGCAATGCGTTGTGAGTGTTTGCGGGCTAATTGTTTAAATTGTTCGCTGGTGCGTTGATAAAAGGCGTTGCCTTCGCCCTCAAAAGTTTCATCTGCCAATAGCGGTGTGGAAGAACTTTTGGGCGGCGAGGGTAAATAAAAGGTTAAATCGGGCATGGTGTCAGGGTGCACGTGTTGCGCTAATTGTTGAATTAACGACAATGATACGCCGCGCCCGCCGCCCTGATAGGCAAAGGTGGAATCGGTAAAGCGGTCGCATATCACCCACGCGCCGCTTGCCAGTGCGGGTTCTATCTTGCGTAATACATGTTCGCGCCGTGCGGCAAACATTAACAAGGTTTCGCTAATGCCGTCTAAATTTTTTTCGTGCAAGGCAATTTCGCGAATGCGCTCGCTGACTTCGGTACCACCGGGTTCGCGGGTGCGGATAATTTGCAGTTGGCGTTGCTGTTGCAAATATTCTGCCAGTAAGTTGGCTTGGGTGCTTTTGCCGGCGTGGTCGGTGCCTTCAAAAGTGATAAATTTACCGCGGTTCATGTGCGCCGTTTGCGTTGGTAGCGGTTCACTGCATTGTTGTGTTCGCGTAAATTTTTAGAAAAATAATGTTCGCCATCGCCGGTGGCAACAAAATAATAGTAATTACTTTTGCTCGGATTAAACACGGCGGCAATTGCTGCCGCACTGGAAATTGCAATCGGAGTAGGGGGGAGACCGGCACGCATATAGGTATTATACGGGGTATCTTGCTTGCGTAAATGGGCGCGGGTGAGGTTGCCGTCAAAATCATCCCCCAAGCCATAAATGACGGTCGGGTCGGCTTGCAAACGCATACCAACACGCAAGCGATTGGAAAATACCGAAGCGATGAGCGGGCGTTCTTTGGCAACTCCGGTTTCTTTTTCTACGATGGATGCCAAAATTAATGCTTCGTAAGGGGTTTTAAATACATTGTCTGCGGCGCGATTTTCCCAATGTTTTGCCAATGTTTTTTTCAGTTGTTTGTGGGCACGGCGCAAAATCATTAAATCGCTATCGCCGGGTTGAAAAAAATAAGTATCGGGTAAAAATAACCCTTCTAAATTGGCGTGTTCAATGCCTAAGGTGAGCAAAATTTCGCGCGCACTCATCTGCGGAATTCGTTGCACTAAGCGCGTATCGGCGGCTAATTGTCGGCGCCAATCGGCAAAGGTGCGCCCTTCTATTAGGGTGATTCTTTCTACTGCCACTTTGCCATCGGCGAGGGCTTGCAACACTTCGCTCATGTTTTGACCGCGAGTAAAATCGTAGACCCCTGCTTGCAGTGAGGTGGCAATGTTTTGCCGATGTGCCAAGGCGCGAAACATGGCGGCATCGACCGGCATGTCAACGGCGGCAAGTTTGGCAATGCCGGTCAGCGACGTGCCGCGCGGAATACGCAAACGCACCGAGTCGCTCAAAGTGAGTTGCAACGCGGCGAGTTGTTGCTGTTGCCGCTGCCAATCTTGGTGAATATAAAAAGCACTGCCGGCGGCAAGTGCTAACAATAACAGCAAAATAATGCGGAACAGCGGGCGCTTTTTTTGCTTTAGCATGGCGGTAAAAATATCAGTTTAACAGCACTGGCGATAAACGGAGGGGGTTGTTTTTGATGGCTCATATTTGGTGGTAAAATGTTGCAAGCTGCCAGATATTTGATATTTAATTCTATCCTGTATTATAACGGTAATCGCCATAAAAGCAGCGTTTGAAGCACACACAACAATAATCATTGAGTCATTAACTGGAATCTTTAGCATGGAAAACAACGATAAGCAAAAAGCACTAAAATTTGCCTTGGAAAAAATTGAAAAATCGCACGGCAAGGGTGCAATTATGCGCATGGGCGATGCGGTTAACGAACGGCAGGATATTCAATCTATCTCTACGGGGTCGTTGGGTTTAGATATTGCCTTGGGAATTGGCGGCTTACCGCGCGGGCGGGTAGTCGAAATTTACGGACCGGAATCTTCCGGTAAAACCACCATTGCTTTGCAGGTGGTGGCACAGGCGCAAAAATTAGGCGGTTTGTGTGCTTTCGTGGATGCCGAACATGCCTTAGATACGAATTATGCCGAAAAATTAGGCGTGCAGGTTGATGATTTGTTGGTGTCGCAACCCGACCACGGCGAACAGGCATTAGAAATTGCCGATACGCTTGTGCGTTCGGGATCTTTAGATGTCGTGGTGATCGATTCGGTTGCCGCACTCACCCCGCGTGCCGAGTTAGAAGGCGAAATGGGGGCATCTTTGCCGGGGTTGCAGGCGCGCTTGATGAGTCAGGCGTTGCGTAAGTTAACGGCAAATATTAATCAAACGGGCACTTTAGTTATCTTTATTAATCAGTTGCGGATGAAAATCGGCGTGATGTTCGGCAGCCCTGAAACGACTACCGGCGGTAATGCTTTGAAGTTTTACGCTTCGGTGCGTTTGGATATACGCCGCATCGGTGCCATTAAAAAGGGCGATGAAATTATCGGTAACGAAACACGGGTGAAAGTCGTTAAAAACAAAGTCGCCCCGCCATTTAAACAAGCGCAGTTTGAAATTTACTACGGACAAGGCGTATCGTTGCATGGCGAAATGCTGGATATCGGTAGCGATATGGGGCTGGTGCAAAAGGCAGGGTCGTGGTATTCCTTGAATGATGTCCGCATTGGGCAGGGCAAAGATAATGCGCGGCAATGGTTAACAGACCACCCCGAAGAAGCCGAAACTTTGCACGCGGATATTATGGCGCGTGTTGCTGCCGAAAAGTAAAACGCAAATAATTCGCTTTGATTAGCCAAGGCAACGATGGCAATTAGCGATGGCAAACGGTTAGCCGAATCGATGCCGACTTTGCCCGGCGTTTATCGTTTTCAGGGCAAAGAAGAGCAAGTGCTTTATGTCGGCAAGGCAAAAAATCTGCGTAAGCGGGTGTCTTCTTATTTTCACAGCAAAAAACAATCACCGCGTATTGCGCTCATGTTGCAGGCGGCAGAAACGATTGATACGATTGTTACTGCCTCGGAAGCCGAGGCGTTGTTGTTAGAAAACAATCTGATTAAATCGTTGAAACCAAAATATAATATTTTGTTTCGCGATGATAAATCGTATCCGTATTTGCGCTTGAGTAAGCACCCGTATCCGCGTTTGATGTTTTATCGCGGCAAGGTAGAAAAAGATGCCGATTATTTTGGACCTTTTCCCGATAGCCATGCGGTGCGCGAAACGATTGATATTTTGCAGCGTGTTTTTCGCTTACGCAACTGCACCGATTCGGTATTGGCTACGCGTACTCGCCCGTGTTTATTGCATTCTATTGGGCGTTGCAGTGCGCCTTGCACCAATGCCGTCACGCTGGAAAACTATACCGCCGATGCCGCCCAAGCGCGCAATTTTTTGCAAGGCGGTGCTTTTGCAGCCGAAAGTGAAATGCAATTGCGTATGCAAAAAGCTGCCGAAGCACAACAGTTTGAAGAAGCGGCAGTACTGCGCGATCGTTTGCGGGCATTGGCAGTGGTGCGCAGCCGACACTTTGCCGACAACAACGATAGCGGCGATGTTGCCGATGCCGACTATATCGGCATACACCACAACGGCAGTGCGGCGTGCGTCAATATTATTATGGTGCGGGGCGGCAGGCGTGTTGGCGAAAAACGTTTGTTTCCCGACAACGCCAATAATTGCGAGGAAGAACAAATTGTAGAAGCGTTATTGACACAACATTACCGCGGCAAGCCGCCGCCGCTACAAATATTTATTCGCAACTTACCCCCCGATTGGCAGGAAATTGCTCCGCATTTACTGACGCATATTGTCGAAAAACCACGAGTGCAAGATGTGCAACGAATGCAAATGGCAACAGACAATGCCCGCATGGCGTTGGTCAATCGCGGCAATCAGCGGGCGAATCGTCAACAGCATTTAGTGTTATTGGCGCAACGCTTGCAACTAGAAAAACCACCGTTGCGAATGGAGTGTTTTGATATTAGTCACAGCATGGGCGAGGAAACAGTAGCGGCACGGGTGGTGTTTAAAGAGGGCATTGCCGAGAAGCGCGCTTATCGTTTATTTCGTATTAAATCAAAAACACAAGGGGATGATTATGCCGCGATTCGCGAAGCGGTGGGGCGTTGTTACCGTGCGGCAGTTGCCGATACAAGTTTGCTCCCCGATGTGTTGTTTATTGACGGGGGAGTTGGGCAAGTATCGGCAGCGTTGGCTGCGTTTGAACAATTAGCACTTACGCCGCCGCCGTTGTTTGGAATTGCCAAAGGGGCAGCGCGCAAACCGGGGGAAGAAACGCTGATTAGCGCCGAGGGCGAAGCATTGATGTTGCCGGCAACGGATTCGGCGTTGCATTTAATTCAAGCGATTCGGGACGAAGCGCACCGCTTTGCAATTACTGCCCATCGCCGCCGCCGCGATAAAAAACGTTCCACATCATCGGCATTGGAGGGGATAGAAGGCGTCGGACGCGAAAAACAGCGCGTATTAATGACCTATTTTGGCGGTTTGTCGGCACTGCGGGCGGCGAGTATGAGCGATTTAAATAAAGTGTCGGGCATTGGACGCGAATTAGCACAGCGTATTTACCGCGCCTTGCATTGACGAAAGCGGCAGTTGG
>JAHZKE010000041.1 GCA_022600535.1 Pseudomonadota bacterium | reverse complement strand
TGCCAATGTGCCGGCACGGCGGCGTTTTTTACGCACTGCCGCCACCGAAGCCGCGCACTGCACGGCGGCAGTGTATCAAACCGCCCTCTCCGCCCCCGCCGTTGCTTTTTCCTATTTTAACAACCAACGGCAACGCCTGACTTTACCGATTGCCAGCACTATAGAAGAGCGCCTCACCGCTTTGTTCCCGCCCTTGCAAGACAATCTCCTGCCGTTCCACGAAATCGGCAACAACTTTACTTTACACGGTTCTATTTTTGCCCCCGCATTGCAAAACAGCGGCAAACGTTTCGGGCAATTTATTTATGTGAATAACCGCTATGTGCGCGACCGCCTGTTACGCAAAGCCATTGCCGATGCCTTACGCGAATTTACCCACGCCGGCGAACTCGGCTACGCATTATTTTTGCAAATTGATGTTGAGCAAGTAGATGTTAATGTGCACCCGACCAAATTAGAAGTGCGCTTTAGCAACCCGCGGGCAGTTTTTGATTTTATCCGCCGCAGTATCGGCAAAGCACTGGCAACACCGCTCACCTTACCCGTGCGTGATTATCCCGTTATGGATAATCACAATACTGCAAATACGATCTCTCCTGTTTCCCAATCTACCGATCACTGGTTGTCGACTCCTCCCGCCACGCCTCCGCAATCATCCCCCGCTAATCGCACCAGTAACACAAGTAGCGCAGGCAACGTTAACCGCGCGAGCGGCGAAACCGCATGGCGCAAAATGTTTGCCGATTTACCGACAGCAACAGAACAAACACCTTCCCGCCCCGACATATTTTCCGAACACCCCTTAGGACGCGCCTTAGGGCAAATGCACGACATTTATATTATCGCCGAAAACAAGGCAGGTTTGGTGATTGTAGATATGCACGCCGCCCACGAGCGAATATTATATGAAGCGCTTAAAAATGCTGCCAATGACATGCCAATGCAACCATTTTTAACACCGCTGTCGCTTGCCCTGACCGAATGGCAAGCCGATACCCTACGACAACATCAACAACAACTGGTCGGAATCAGCGCCTGCTTGTTAGAGGACTGCACCGCACAAATAGATGCCGTCAGCACGATTATCGCCGGCAATGTTGATCCCGCCGTTTTACTCACCGATGTCCTACATAGTTTAAGCGAGAACGGCGCGGGGTTGCAAGTGGTGGAATATCGCGAACGGGTTTTATCGTCCATCGCCTGCCACAGTGCGATTCGCGCCAATCGCCGCCTCAATCTTGACGAAATGAATGCCTTGTTACGCAAAATGGAAATCACCGAACGCTCCGGCGCTTGTAACCACGGTCGCCCCTGCTGGCAACAAATAGAACGGCAATATTTTGACCGTATTTTTCAACGCGGGCGCTAATGGATTTCCCGCCCTCCCCGGCAGCCGCCCTCATCGCCCCCACTGCCAGCGGTAAAAGTCATTTGGCACTCCCCCTTGCCGAACAACTTAACGCCGAAATTATCAGCGTTGACTCAGGGGCGGTCTATCGTCAGTTAGACATCGGCACCGCCAAACCCGATCGCACCATGCAACAGCGCGTGGCGCACCATTTGATTGATATTGTTGATCCATCGGATACTTATAACGTTGCCCGTTTTTATCACGATGCCGTTGCCGCTGTCGCCACAGTACGCGCCCGCGGCAAAACCCCGCTGTTTGTCGGCGGCAGTATGATGTATTTTAATGTATTGATGCGCGGCTTAACGATATTGCCGCCCGTCCCCGCGGCAATTGAAAATACAGTACGCAAAGAAGCTGAACAACACGGCATTGCCGCGCTTTATGAAAAATTAAAAAAAGTAGATGCCACCGCCGCTGCAGCCCTCAAAGCAAGCGATCGGCAGCGTATTATCCGCGCTTATTCTTTGTATCAAAGTCACGGGCAACAACGCGCCAGCTGGCAGCAACAATACCCGCCGTTGCCGTTAAAAGCATTATTGTTGATTCCTGCGGATAGAACAATTTTGCGCCAACGCTTGCGCCAACGTCTGCAACAAATGTGGGAGGATGGCTTACTGGCAGAAACACGCCATTTATTAGAACACTGGCAACTGGCACCCGATGCCCCGCCGTTAAAAATGGCGGGGTATTGTCAGGCAAAAGAACATTTACAAGGAAAATACGACATTGCTACCATGCAGAGTAAGGCCTATTATGCGACCAGCCAACTTGCCAAACGGCAACTCACTTGGTTGCAAAAATGGCGCGAGAATGCAACCGTATTAGACCCGTTTAACGACACTGATTTAATCGGCAATGCGACTCGTTTGTTAGCAACTCAGTAACGTTAATTCCTCTCCGACGGAGGGGGATTTAATTAGATCCACTATCTTCTAAAATCATCTCTGCTGCTTTTTCCGCGATCATCATCGTCGGCGCATTGGTATTACCCGAAATAATGGTCGGCATAATAGACGCATCTACCACGCGCAAATTTTCTAACCCATGCACGCGCAAACGATTATCTACCACCGCCATATCGTCCTGCCCCATTTTACAAGTGCCGACAGGGTGAAAAATTGTCGTTGAAATACGACCGGCAGCGGCGGCTAATTCTTCTTCCTCTACCACATCACTCCCTGGCGCAAGTTCTGTTTGTTTGTATTTAGCAAATGGTTCGGCATTGCATAATTGCCGCGCATGACGGATTGCCGCTGCCGCAACTTTGCGGTCTTCGCCGGCGGATAAAAAGCGGGTGTCTATTTGCGGTGCTGCCAACGGGTCGGCATTCAACGGGCGGACAAAACCGCGACTCACCGGGCGTAAATCACACACCGATGCGGTGAACCCGGGAAAGTTGTGCAACGGGGAGCCAAACATATCCAACGACAACGGTTGCGCGTGATATTGTAGATTGGGCGTTTCATAACTATCATCGCTATAAGCAAAACACCCTAACTGACTCGGAGCAGATGCCAACGGACCGCGGCGGAATAAAGCATATTCCAACCCCATTTTCATCTTACCAAAGAGCGATTGCGATGTTTCGTTTAATGTTGCCGCCCCGTGCACGCGGTAGGAAACGCGGATTTGTAAATGGTCTTGTAGATTTTCGCCGACCCCGGGCAAGGCGTGTTGTAGGGGAATCCCGCATTCCGCTAATGTTGCTGCCGCGCCAATCCCCGAACACTGCAAAATATGCGGCGAGGCAACACCACCGGCAGATAAAATCACCTCGCCATCGGCAGTTGCTTTTTCTATGCCGTTCGGGGTTTGATATTCCACCCCAATCGCCCGCTTTCCATCTAACAGCAAACGTCGTACGGTCGCGTATGTTTTCACAGTGAGATTAGGACGTGCCATCACCGGACGCAAAAAGGCATCCGCCATTGTTTGCCGCATACCACCGCGTTGGTTCACTTGAAAATAAGCAACGCCAAAATTATCGCCGCGATTAAAATCATCGGTTTGCGGAATCCCGCAAGCCACTGCCGATTCTAAAAACGCATCTAATATCTGCCAACGGCTGCGCACGGGTTGCACTGCCATTTCACCCTGATTGCCGTGCAATTCATTGTTCAACACCGTGTTATTTTCGTGGCGGATAAAATACGGCAGCACTTCCTGCCAACTCCACCCCGCACAACCATTTTCCGCCCAACGATCGTAATCTTGCGCTTGCCCGCGAATGTAAATCATGCCATTAATCGCCGAACACCCGCCCAATACTTTACCGCGCGGATATTGCAACTGTCTGTCATTTAGATAAGGATTGCTCTGTAAAACATAACACCAATCGGTTTGCGGGTTGCCCATCGTGTAGAGATAACCCACGGGGATTTTCAACCATATATTACCGCGCCCACTGTTTCCCGCTTCTAACAGCAAAACCCGATTTTTCTTTTCGCTTAGGCGATTCGCAAGCAAACAGCCGGCACTGCCGCCGCCAATAATAATATAATCGTAATTCACACTTGAATTATAACAACAGATAATCACTGACAAGTAAAAAGGTGTTAAAAATTTACCCGCTACTGATCACTCTATTTAACTAAAAAATCGTGTAATGTTATAATCTAAGTCGGTTTTTTACCTCCTAAAAGTTTATGTAAATGCCATGAAATATTTTAAGCATTCGTTCTTTTATTTACTCCTATTTTCTCTGTTCGGAATCATGCCTGCATTTGCCGACACCTGCGATATAAAAGCACCCGTATGCTTTGGCTTGAACTGGGAAAAAACATCTTTGGACTCAGTAAAAAAAATTATCACCTCTTTCCAAACAAAAGACAAAGAGGGCAATACTCCTTTACATTTTGCTGCCCGCAATAATCCGCATCCGGAAATCATAGAATATCTGATCGCTCACGGATTTAATGTTAATAGTCGCGGGGCCAAAGCGGCATCGCCACTACATTTATCGGTTGCTCATAATCTCAATATTGAAGTAAGTAAATCCCTTATTAGCAACGGTGCCTTAGTGAATTCCAAAGATAAAAACAAAATTAGTCCACTACACTGGGCAGCGCGCAATAGTAGTAAGCCGGAATTGATCACCTATCTTATTGAGCAAGGGGCTAATATTCATGCGAAAAGTATCAACGGGGTAACACCACTTTTTTGGGCAGCCGACAGCAACACCAATCCGGAAGTGATAAAAGCACTGATCGTCCAAGGCGCTGATATTAATGCGCATTCCAATTTTGGTATTACGCCATTACATTTAGCAGCATTTAATAATACGAACCCAAAAATAATTGAAATGTTCATCTTGGAAGGTGCCAAACTCAATATTTTGAGCGATAGTGGATATACCTCATTACACGCAGTGGTTCAAAGTAGAAGACCCATTGACATAAAAGAGAAGATAATTATTTTGTTGCTTAAACACGGTGCCAACCCGACATTAAGAGATAACTTAGGGCGAACTGCCGCTGACATTGGAAAAGAAATTTCAAATTTTAATAAAACAAATGCTTATGCGAAATTACTTGCCGCGACTCAGGCAGGGGATGAAGAATGACAAGTTTCTTACTTTATGCGACATGCGCTCAGCAACTGATTTCATGAAATTGCTTGCTGTACTGCTTCTTACTACGGCACAACTGTTGTTACCCGTTGCCGCCGAAGATTGTTTATCGGTAGCAAGTGAAAACACCGGCACCTGCTTTGGCATTAATTGGAAAACAGCAACGCTTGCCGAAATCAAAGCAATGGATATTAACCAAACCGATAGCACGGGCTACACCCCCTTGCATTTTGCTGCCAGTTTTCATCCCGATCCGAAAATTGTGCGTTTTATTCTTGAACAAGGCATTGATGTAAATAGCAAAAACACAAGCGATTCCACGCCATTACATGTTGCCAGTTTTAACAACGATAACCCCGAAATCATTGCGCTGTTGCTGGCAGAAGGCGCCGCTGTCAATACGACGAATGACGAAGGCGCAACCCCGCTACATTGGGCGGCAGTGCGTACCAACGAAAACCCAAAAATCGCCAACCTATTGCTCGCCGGTGGCGCACAGGTGAATGCCAGTAACACCAAAGGCATGACTCCTCTGCATTTTGCTGCCGGCTATAACGAAAATCGTGACATTACCCGCTTGCTACTTGCCAACGGTGCCAACGCCAACGCCCGCAATCAACAAAATATGACTCCCTTACATGCCGCAGTTTTTATTAACAAAAGCCCCGAACTCGCCAAATTGCTGATTGAACAAGGTGCCGATGTTACTATTCGCGACAATAACGGCTATACCTTATTGCAATGGGCCGCGCAAGATAACACCCTGCCAGAAATGGTGCAATTACTGCTGCGTAACGGTGCCGACATTCACGCCACCGACGAACACGGGCTCACCGCATTACACAGCGCCGCCTTACGCAATGAAGAAATACAAATCATCGCCCTACTCCTAAAAGAAGGCGCAACGGTCAATGCCAACAATCATTACGGGCAAACCCCGCTTTATTTTGCCGCACTGGCAAATGCCAATGAAGACATTACCGCTTTGTTGCTCAAACAAGGGGCAGAGGTTAATGCGGCAGATAAAAACGGTTTTACGCCGTTGCATCAGGCAGCTTACCGTAACAACAATGCACTCGTCGTAGAAAAATTACTCACGCAAGGGGCAAACCCGAATGCACTGGCAGACGGAATGACTCCGCTCCATGCCGCCGTATTAGGCAAGGATAATCCCGATGCAAAAGATGAGATTATTCGCTTGCTAATTGAACACGATAGCGATGTTGCGGCAAAAAATAAAGACGGTAAAACCGCACTTGAATTAGGGCTTGCACTGGGAGAAAACTCTAACTTTTTAGAAAGCGCAGGAATGCGTTTATTGCAGGAAGCCAGCGGGCAGTAAAAATTAGTATGAGATATATCGGGTGTGTATGAGGGAAATTTTAACACGCGCTAGGACACTTTGACAGGCTCAGTGCGCGACTTGTTTTAAATTTAATACACTGGACTTGTTTTAAATAATTACGAGTGGAGCGCGCTTGATTTAATACGCGATTGCAATACGATTTACTTTATAATCATTGTATTCATATTGTATTTTTAGATAAACAAAGGAAATAATGATGTCTGTTTTATTAAAAGAAACCACCGCCAGCGGCATTTGCACACTCACCTTAAACCGTCCCGATAGTCGCAATGCCCTGTCAGATGAATTAATTGCCGAATTGCAACACGCACTCAATGAATGTGACGCCGACAACGCCGTGCAAGTCATTATCATTGCCGCTGCCGGTAGTGTTTTTTGTGCCGGGCACGATTTGCGCGAAGTCAAACAAAAAACAGCGTTAGAAGAATTGCGCGATTTATTTATGCGTTGCTCTACCATGATGCAAGCGATTGTTAATTTACCCAAACCCGTCATTGCACAAGTCAACGGCATGGCAACCGCCGCCGGCTGCCAACTAGTTGCCAGCTGCGATTTAGCAATCGCAAGCCCCGCAGCACGCTTTGCCACCCCGGGGGTGCATATCGGTTTATTTTGCTCAACGCCAATGGTGGCGTTAGCGCGCAAAGTCGGACGGGCGCACGCCATGCAAATGTTATTATTGGGCGAACCCGTGGCAGCAGAACAAGCAATGCATTACGGATTAATTAACGAAGTGATTGCCACCGAACAGTTGCGTGAACGCTGCTTACAGATGGGTGAAAAATTAGCGCAAAAATCGCCCCTGACCCTTGCCATTGGTAAGGAAGCATTTTACCGCCAATGCGAAATGCCGCTTGCCGATGCTTATGACTATTGCAACGAAGTGATGGCGCAAAATATGATGCGCAATGACGCGCAAGAAGGAATTAACGCCTTTATTGAAAAACGCCCACCCGTGTGGAGCAGTAGTTAACCGCCGGTACTGGACATAAAGCGGATGACCTTTGCATCAGGCGCGTAGACATCAAAATCATGCCCCTTCGGTTTAATCTGCATCACTTGCATAATTAATTGCCGCAACGCTTCATCGCTAGTCTCTCTGCTACTATCCTCACCACGCAAAGCCGGCTTTAAATCACTGGCATCATTTTGCCCCAAACACGGATACAACTCACCCGTCGCCGTAATTCGCACGCGGTTGCACGTGCTGCAAAAATTATGACTATGCGGTGTAATAAAACCAATACGATTTTGCCGCCCCGCCACCTGCCAATAACGCGCCGGTCCGCCGCTGTCGTAATCGCTGGCAGTCAAATCAAAATGCTGTTGCAACTGCGGCATTGCTTCGGTCGCACTATAATACGTATCGCCGCGCCATCTACCAATATCGCCTAACGGCATTTCTTCTATGAATGAAATATCCATGCCGTTATCCAGTGCAAACTTTGCCAATGTTGGTAGTTCGTCTTCGTTAAAACCGCGCATCATTACCGTGTTGAGCTTGACCCCACCGGGGAAGCCCGCTGCCAATGCCGCATCGACCCCGTTTAATACTTGCTGTAAATCACCCGTGCGCGTGAGTTCACGAAAACGCGCGGGCACTAAAGAATCCAACGAAATATTAACCCGCCGCACCCCCGCCGCCGCGAGCTCTTTTGCTAACTTCACCAACTGCGAGCCGTTACTGGTAATGGCAACTTCGCGCACGCCGTCTAAGGCGGCAATCTGCTCGCAAAGCCAAACGATATTTTTACGCACCAGCGGTTCGCCGCCCGTAATCCGCACTTTTTTTACGCCGAGTGTGGTAAAAACACGCGCCACTTGTAGCAGTTCGTCTAACGATAAAATATCGCGTTTGGGTAAAAAACGCATGTTCATCGGCATACAATACTGGCAACGAAAATCGCAGCGGTCGGTAACAGATAAGCGGATATAACTGATTTCCCGCCCGTAGCGATCAATGAGAGGAAGAGCTGACATAAGACGACTATTTTAGCGAAAATAATAGTTAATCACTAATTTACTTTTCTTTTTATTCTTCCCTCTTAATGCTTAACTTTTTAGGATTGATGCCTTATCATTGCCCCCTGGCTTGTCCCATCGCTCCCTGAGCTTGTCGAAGGGTCGTCAATGCGTATGAGAGAATTTTAGGAGCACGCTCTGAGGGGCTTCGATACTTCGGCTGGCTTAGCACAGGCAATCTCTGAGGGGCTTCGATACTTCGGCAAGCTCAGCACAGGCAAGCTCAGCCAGCGACAAGTTTTTAGTTTGGAGCAGACACTTTAAATTCCACATCGAGAGAAGGGGTGCAGAATAGAGAGATGAAACACCTAACAATTCCTGTTATAAAATAGAATTTTGCCGCCGGCAACAATCGCCCAGAAATCACCCCAAAATAAAAATTATCACTCCCCTATTTTATTTATTAAAAACGGTGCTAAAATTGCCGCTTTTACAAACCGAATTTCTAAGGAGAAAACATGAAATCAAATACTCGTGCCGTTGTTATCGGCGGTGGCGTCGTTGGCGTCTCTACACTGTATCATCTTGCCCGTAAGGGATGGTCGGATGTGATGTTGTTTGAACGCAACGAATTAACTTCCGGCTCCACGTGGCACGCCGCAGGGTTGTTGCCGTTGTTTAATATGTCCTATTCTGTCGGGCAGGTGCATAAGTATTCTGTCAAATTATATAAAGAATTAGAAGCCGAAACAGGATTAAATTCGGGGTTGTCCGCTGTCGGTAATATCCGTCTGGCAATGACCGAAGACCGTATGGATGAGTATCGGCAGTATGCGGCAGTTGCCGCCACCATTGGCGTTGATGTTAAATTTCTCACACCCGAACAGGTGAAAGAAATGTGGCCCCTTTGCTCTACCGAAGGTTTAGTCGGGGCGATTGTTCACCCCGAAGACGGTTATATTCAACCTTCCGATTTAACTTTTGCTCTTGCCAAAGGTGCGAAAAATCGCGGTGCCGAAATTCATACGCAAACGCGCGTTGTTGGCATTGAGCGCAAAGGCGGGCAGTGGGTAGTGAACGTTACCGATAAAAAAGGCGATGCCCACGCCGTAACCTGCGACCACGTGATTTGTGCCAGTGGTAACTTTGCCCGTCAAACCGGCAAAATGGTCGGGTTGGATATTCCCGTCATCCCCGTGCAACATCAATATATTGTTACTGGGGAAATCCCCGAACTCATGGAGCGGCGGGCGCAAGGGTTACCAGAAATGGGCGTGTTGCGTGAATCCGACGGCTCGTGGTACATGCGCGAAGAACGCGGCGGATTGATTTTAGGACCTTACGAAAAAGGCGCCCCCGCCTGCTATGTGGACGGACCCGCTGAAAATGCCGAACGCGAATTATTTGATGGCGATATAGAACGGTTGATGCCGCACATTGAATCTGCCATTCGCCGCGTGCCCTGCTTTGAAAAAGGCGGCGTGAAAGAAGTCTATAACGGTGCCATTTGTTACACCCCCGACGGCAGCCCGATTATCGGACCCGCTTGGGACTTACCCAACTTTTGGATTAACGAAGGACACAGCTTTGGCATTACCGCTGCCGGTGGCGCCGGTTGGCAGCTTGCCGAGTGGATTGTAGACGGCGAACCCACCATTGACATGTTGGGCATTGAACCGCGCCGCTTTGGCGACTATGCCGGTGAAGCATTTTTGATTACGAAAAATGAAGAATCCTACGCCAACGTCTTTACCATTCATTACCCCGACGAAGAACGCGCAGCAGCGCGTCCATTGCGCCAAGCCCCTTGCTACGATCGGTTGAAAAGTAAAGGCGCGGTATTCGGGCAGAAATTTGGCTGGGAGCGCGCCAACTGGTTTGCCCCCGCCGGCGTAGAAGCAGTTGACGATTGGTCATTTCGCCGCTCTAAATGGTTTGAACACGTCGGCAACGAAGCCCGCCATGTTGCCGAACACGTCGGTGTTTTAGACATGTCGGCATTTGCCAAGTGCCGTATTTCCGGCCCCGGCGCCCGGCAATTTTTAGACGGCGTACTCGCCAATAAATTACCCGCCAAAGACGGACGCATTGCCTTGTGTCACGGATTAAACAGCCGCGGCGGGGTGCATTCGGAATTTACCGTTTATAAAGAAAGCGACGATTCCTATTATTTGGTTTCTGCCGGTGCTTGGCAACGTTTAGACCACGACTGGTTGAAAAAACAAATGCCCACCGACCGCTCGGTTGATTTTCATAACATCACCAATCAGCGCGGCGTATTGGTACTTTCCGGTCCAAAATCGCGCGAATTAATGCAACGCGTATCGCCGCGCACCGATTACAGCAACAAAGCATTCCCGTGGTTATCGGGACAGTGGGTGGACATCGGGCTTGCCTCCTGTTTAGCCATCCGCGTGAACTTTGTCGGCGAATTGGGTTGGGAATTACACCATCCGATTGAATTGCAAAACCACATTTTTGATGCCCTGTTTGCCGCCGGTGAAGAATTAAACCTGAAACCCTTTGGCATACGCGCGATGGACGCCTTGCGGATTGAGAAATCTTATAAACTCATCGGACAGGAATTGTCCATTGAATACGCCGCCTTTGAAAGCGGTTTGCAGCGCTTTGTCCACCCCGATAAAGGCGACTTTGTTGGCAAAGACGCGCTGTTGGCATGGCAGAAAAAAGGATTTGCCAATCAAAGCATTACCTTAGAAATCCACGACGTTACCGATGCCGACCCCTTAGGCAACAACGCCATCTTTAACCAAGACGGCGAAATGATTGGGCGGGCGACCTCCGGCAACTATGGCTTTCGCGTGCAAAAATCGCTGGCATTAGCAATGGTGCAACCGCAATACGCCACCGTTGGCACCGAGCTGGAAATTGACGTTTTAGGCACGCGCCACCGCGCCACCGTAATTGAAGAATCCCCCTACGACCCGAAAAATGAAAAACTGCGGGCATAAAACAGGGCATTTGCCCGATAAGGTTGTTCAATGGTAAAACCAGTCGCCAAAACCTTATCGGGCGCGTATGGCAGCGCGATTCTCGGGTTATTGCTGGGTATTGTCGGCATGCAACGCTATTATCTACGCCATTACATATCGGCAACGGTAATGACGTTAATATTTGTTGGAGGTTTATTCCTGCTCACCTTTGAAATCATCTTAAAATATTATTCGTTGTTAGATCAACTCACTAGTAGTTTATCGGCGCTTTCAAGCGGCAACGGACAATTTGGCAACGTTCCTCAAATTGATACCGTTTTGCAAACATCAAATAACCTTAATTTATATTTAGGATACGTTTGCTGCGCAGTTGGCGGCGGCTGGTGGGTATTGGATTTATTTTTATTGCCGAAGATGGTACGAGAATATAACGAATAGTAAGCCCCCCGCCAACGCGGACTCTTTAAATTCTACGCCTGTCCAACGGGCAGGCGCTCGCGAGCTCGGTTACTTTTCTATTCTTTCTAACTTTCTAATCAAGCCGTCTTTGATGCTGTAAATCCAGCCGTGTAGGGTTAACTCTTTGCCCTGCTCCCATGCTTTTTTTACGACACTGCTTTCGGCGACGTTTTTTAACTGCTCTCTTACATTCAATTCACACAATACATCAGCGCGTTTTTCTTTTGGAGTGTTTGCCAAGGTTTCGGCGTAAATGCGGCTGATGTCTTTGATGTGATGGAGCCAATTATCTATTAGCCCGTATTGTGCGTCGTCCATTGCTGCGGCGACACCACCGCAACCGTAATGCCCGCAAACGATGATGTGCTCTACTGCAAGCACTTCTACTGCATAATGCACTACCGATAAACAGTTTAAATCGCTATGGGCAACCACATTGGCGATGTTGCGGTGTACAAATACTTCGCCGGGCGGTAAGCCGATGATTTGATTGGCGGGGACGCGACTATCAGAACAACCAATCCATAATATTTTTGGTTTTTGCTGTTTGCTTAAGCGATTAAAAAAATCAGGGTCTTGTTGTTTAACGTTTGCCGCCCACTCGCTGTTTTGTTTAATTAAATGGTCTAAATCGCTCATTGCTTATGCCTTTTGTTTATTGTTGTTCAATTCACTGCCGCTTCGGGAAAATCCGCACGGTTAAATAACGCATGTACCGGTGTTTGATATTTTTCTATCAATGCTGCCCGCCCGCCTGCTTCGCGGTCAATAATCACCACAATACCGGCGATGTGATACCCGGCGGCTAACAGGGCATCGCAAGCATGGGCGACCGAACCGCCGCTGGTAATGACATCTTCTACTACTAATATCCGCGCGCCTTGTGCGGGGGCGTTTTCTATGGTGTTTTGTGTGCCGTGGTCTTTGGCGGCTTTGCGGACGATGCAACCGTTAACCAACGGCAAGCCGCGTTGTTGGGCGCGCATGGTAACGGCAGCGGCGATAAAATCTGCTCCTAAGGTGGGGCCGCCAACGACAGTTGGGGCGGGGCTAATCGCGGGGGCAACTTCGTCTAAAATCCAATCGGCAAATTCACATAAAAATGCGCCGTTCAAGGTGGCTTTTTTACAATCAAAATAAAAAGACGATGCACCGCCGGCAGAAAGTTTAACATTGCCGCCCGTTAGCAAACTATGTTGCACTAAAAAATCACGTAAAAATTGCCGCCGTGTTTCTGCTGTTGAAGTCATCTTGTTTTATCTCCGATTATTTTTTTGAAGAGGTCGCGGTTTGTTGCGTTTGTTGCTGAGTCGTTTGTTGTAATGGAAAGCCCAATTTTTCCCGCTCGGCATAAAAGGCAGCGGCGGAGAGTTTTGCCACACGGCGTACGCGAGCAATGTAACCGGCGCGTTCGGTAACGGAAATCACCCCGCGCGCATCTAACAAATTAAACACGTGCGAGCATTTAATTACCATTTCATAAGCGGGGAGCGGTAAGGCGCATTCCGCTAAGCGCGCGGCTTCGTTTTCGTAATGGTCAAACAGCGTTTTATTAAATGCGCTGTCGGAGTGTTCAAAGTTATATGCGGATTGCTCGCGCTCGTTTTGTTGATAGACATCGCCATAACTAATGCCGTTGTTCCAGTGCAGGTTAAAAATGTTTTCACTACCTTGCAAAAACATGGCTAAGCGTTCTAAACCGTAGGTGAGCTCGCCCAATACGGGACGTACGGCAATACCGCCGGCTTCTTGAAAATAAGTAAATTGGCTGACTTCCATACCGTTGAGCCACACTTCCCACCCTAAGCCCCACGCACCGAGTGTGGGCGATTCCCAATCGTCTTCTACAAAGCGAATATCGTTGTCTTCGCGCCGCACGCCTAATGCCGCTAACGATTGCAAATACAGTTGTTGAAAATTATCGGGCGAGGGTTTGATGGCGACTTGAAATTGATAATAGCGCTGCAAACGATTCGGGTTGTTGCCGTATCTGCCGTCTTGCGGGCGGCGCGAGGGTTGCACATAAGCGGCACGCCACGGCTCCGGCGATACGGCGCGCAAAAAAGTGGCGGGATGAAAAGTGCCGGCGCCGACTTCCATATCCAAAGGTTGCATAATCACGCATCCTTGTTCGCTCCAAAAGGATTGTAAGCGAAAGATAATTTCTTGAAAGCTGAGCGTTTGACTCATCGCGTTTTACTTCGGCAGCACAAATTTCGGATCTAAAGGTTTGCCGCCTTTACGCACTTCAAAATGCAATAATACTTTTTCGCTGCCGCTATCGCCCATCGTGGCGATTTTACTGCCGCGGGCGACTTCTTGATTTTCTTTAACTAAGATGGTGTCGTTGTGGGCGTAAGCGGTTAAGTAGCCGTCTTCGTGACGCAAGATAATTAAACGTCCGTATGACTTCACCCCGGTGCCGACATAAATAACAACGCCATCGGCAGCGGCATGAATCGGGTCGCCTTTGTTGCCGGTAAAGTCAATCCCTTTACTGCGGCTATTGTAGCCGTTGATGGCTGCCCCCGTTGATGGCATTCCCCAAACAATACCGTAGCGCTGGCGCGTTTTACCGCCCGCTTTGGTTGAATCTGGCTTGGCGACTACTTTCGGCGCGCTGGCTTTTGCTGTTACTTTTTTCGGCGGCGGTGGTGGCGGTGGTGTAGAGGCACGGGGCGCGTTTGTATTATCCCAATCGTTTTGTAATGTTGTTAAAAGTTTTTTGGAATAGGCGTATTTAATCGCTTGCGGTTTGCTTTTATAAGGGGCGGTACCCGCGGCGGGCGCTTTTGATACCGCGGCATCACTACCAATGACGGTAGATTGACGTTCAATCGTGGGGGCTGCAATCGTGCCCGAGGATTGCGCGGCAGTTGTCGGGGTTGATGTTGTATTTGCGCTATTGTCTGCTGACGGGCGTAAAGGTTGCAAGGTCGGCACTTTTTGTTTAACCACCGTGGCAACAACGGGGTCATTCGCCGATGCAAACAAACGCAGTTGCTGCCCGGGCTTAATCAAGTTGGGGTTACGCAGGTTATTCCAACGGGCGATTTCACGATAATCTAAATCGTAGCGCAAGGCAATCGTCGCCAAAGTATCGCCTTTTTTAACTTCATACCAATCGGGTGCTGCCGCGAGCTCGGGGGTAATTTCTTTTTTTACCGCTTCAGATTCTGACGGCACAATGGTATACACCGGTGCGGCAACAGGGGTTGGCGCGCACGCGGTAACTATTAATGTTGAAGCAACCAATAGCCAAGTTAATATTTTTTTCATATTGTTCCTTTAAGCATATTAACAAAACGTACTTGTTCGCGCACTGCAACAATTCTCCCGCTGGCATTAACGGCAGTTAAATGCACGTTATTCCCTGTCCGCAATGGCAACACTAATCGCGCCTGTTGTGTTAATTGCGCTAATAATAGTGGCGGGACTGCTGTGCATTCCGCACAAACTAAAATACCATCAAACGGGGCTTGTTCGGGGTTGCCTAAAAAGCCATCGCCGTGGATAATTTCTACTGTATTGTATCCTATTTTTTCTAAGCGCCGATGCGCCGCACTGGCAAGCGCGGCAATGCGTTCAACACTCACCACCTGACACCCCATCTCTGCCAGTAATGCCGTTTGATAACCGCACCCGCTGCCGATTTCTAAAACATGCAACGGCGGTTTTTCTTGCCCTAACATCATCTCCAACATCCGCGCAATCACTAACGGTGCCGATGTCGTTTGTTCGTGTCCAATCGGCAACGCTGAATCATCCCCGGCAAAGGGTAAGAGCGAGGCGTCGACAAATTGTTCGCGGGCGACAGCACGCACCGCCGTCAATACATGTTTGTTTCTGATTTGTCCTTGCAGTTGTTGACATAAACGCGTGCCGCTAATGGAGCGCTCCATTATTTACTTTCTCCCACTCGGCGCTGTCCTGCCGGCGCCATGCGCTCACACCTCCACAACATGAATGTTTATGTTTTTAACCAGTCGGCGACGGTATCTAATTCAGCGGTCGCCGTCAAGTCAATCATCAATGGGCTCACCGACACCATGCCTTGCTGTACGGCAGCAAAATCGCTACCCGGCGCATCATCTTTAGCATTACCCGCTTCTCCAATCTGATAGGTGAGGCAGTTTTCTTTCTTTTTTTTAAACACTGCTGGCTGAGCAATGTGCCGCCGCCCTAAGCGCGTCGGTACGATTGCCCCCAACTGATCTAACGCGATATCAGGAATATTGACGTTATACAACGGTATCCCCGGCGGGGGGGTGGCGCAAAAACGTTGCACTAATTGCCGCGCTACTGCAGCTCCGGTCGCAAAGTGTTGTACTTGTTTATTTGCCATAGAAAATGCAATTGCCGCAATATTAAATAAATGCCCTTCTATTGCTGCCGCGACGGTACCAGAATAAATAGTATCGTCTCCCATATTGGAACCATCATTAATACCAGAGACAATTAAATCGGGTTTGTGTGGTAAAAAATTTCCCGATAACGCCAGATGAATACAATCCGTCGGCGTTCCCGCAACAATGTAATAACGTTCCCCTCGCTCATGCACATCAATGGCATTCCTTAATGTGAGAGACGAAGAAGCACCGCTATGATTTTTTTCCGGCGCGACAACGGTAATTTCGCCTAACCCTTGCATCGCTTCAATTAATGCCGCAATACCGGGCGCCTGATAGCCATCGTCATTCGTAACCAAGATACGCATATTATTATCCTAATAGATGGTCGGGGCGAGAGGATTTGAACCTCCGACCACCGGCACCCCATGCCGGTGCGCTACCAGGCTGCGCTACGCCCCGAGTGTTCATAATATTGCAATAATGCGTTCTAACTCGCACCGTAGAGATTTTTTAGTGATTACCGCGACTTCCCCACCGCCACTTAAAATAGAACCGGCACCAGCGATTGTATACCCTTCGTTATTGATTAAATCGTTAATACGACGTAACAATAATACCTCTTCTACTGTGTAATAGCGCCGACCGCCGCGCCGCCGTGAAACTTTAGTGAGAACGCTGATTTCACGCTCCCAATAACGGACAACATGCGACTTCGTGCCAGCAAGTGTTGCGGCTTCTCCAATTGTAAAAAATTGTTTGTCGGGCAACTGCGGATAAGCAGCGTTATTTGTCGCTGTCATCCTCAAGCATCATGATACGTTTAAATCTGCCACCAGCAACAAAACTTGCCACGCGACGGGCGGTAATTGGCACTTCTTCGCCTGTTTTAGGGTTGCGCCCAATACGTTGTGCTTTTTTAATGCAGCGAAATTTTCCAAAACCGTGAATTTTAACCTCACCCTGCTCAATAATTTGCTCCGATAGCACATCAAAAAATCCCGCCACGAAACGGTAGGATTCGCCAATTGCCCCGACATCTGCGTAAAGCAGTTGAGCAAAATCGTTACGCGTTAGCGTCTTTTCGTTTTCTTTTTTTTCTTGCATGGATTGACGGTATTATTTTATAAATATTATACACGATTTATAAGAATTTATATAGAAAGTAACGTTATTCTAATAAGTAATAAAGAAATAGCGGCAAAACGGGGAAGGGTTATCTCGCCACACGCAATTCTACTGAATGGTGTTGCTGTATGCCGTTGACGATAGCTGCCATTATTTTTTCTATTTCTTCGCTGGCTAAGGTGATATTCTGCCCTTGTAGTAAAAAGCGTAAGCCGCAGCTTTTTTTACCCACCTCTACACGAACACCGTCTCCTTGATAAAAATCAAATAACTGCACTTCTATGATTTCCGCCATGTCAGCAGTAATTTTTTTTGCGGTGGTGAGTAAATCGCCGGCGGGAAGGGTGGAATCCGCTATAAATGCTAAATCGCGCCATAACGGCGGGAAGCGCGATATGGTCATGCGCTTGCCGTCGCGATTATCTTCGCGGTTATTGCGGCTATCGCGCAGGTGCGCGAGCGCGGTTAAAGTGTCTAAATTAATTTCAAACAAAAACGGCGGTGTTTTAAAATCTTGCCCGAAGGGGTTGGTGGGATGTAACTCGCCAATGCTGCCAATTTGTTTTTCGCCAATATAAATATCTGCCGCCCGCCCCGGATGTAATCCGGGTTGATTTTCGGCAACAGTTGCGCGAAAAGTCACTTCGTATCCTGCTAAAAATTGCTCACATACGCCTTTAGCATCGTAAAAATCAACCATGCGGTTCGTGCTATCCCATTGCGTTGGTTGTTGCAACCCCTGTATTAACCCGCCGACCATCCGCGGCTGTTGCGGGAGTGCCGCCGTTGATAATGCCGGCAAAAAACAACGCCCGATTTCAAATAAACAGATACGCTCTTGTCGCCGCCGTACATTAAACAACGCTTTATCTAACAAACCGCCCCACAGTGTCGTACGCATGACCGACATTTCTTCACTCATCGGGTTTGCCAATGCTTGCGGCGACAATGCCGATAATGCCTGCTGCCACGCGGGGGCGACAAAAGCATAGCTGATGATTTCGTAAAAGCCGTGCGTGGAAAAAAACAACCGCGCCGCGCTTGCCGCATTGAATTGCACCGCTTGCCGTTGCAAGAGATTGGCTCCCACGGGGAGTGTTTCTGGCACCTGTTCGTAGCCGTGTAAGCGTACGATTTCTTCTATAATATCTTCGGCAATTTTTAAATCAAAACGCCACGAAGGAATCGCCACTTGAATGTGTTCGGCGTGATCCGCACTTGCAGTATTTGGCAACAAAGTTGCATTAAGTTGAATGCTGTTTAATAATTCTACTGCGGTGGCGGCGGCAATTTCTAACCCTAACACACGGCTAATTTTTGTTGCCGGTAAAGTGATTGGTGCGGCAGCAGCTGGTGCGTTGCCGGTTTCACTCAACGGCCCGACTTGCCCCCCGCATAATTGTTGCACCCATGCCGATGCCTGCTCCAATGCCAATGGCGGTAATTGATCATCCACTCCACGTTCAAAACGAAATGCGGCTTCGGAACTTAGCTTAAAATCACGTGTCCGCCCCGCAACAACAGTGGGGATAAAATGCGCCGCTTCTAATAAAATATTCGTCGTTTCAACAGTAATGCCGCTATCCGCCCCCCCCATGACTCCCCCTAATGCTAACGGTTGTTTGGCATCGGCAATGAGCAGTGTATCTGTTTTACAATTCACTTCGCTACCGTCTAATACAGTGAACGTTTCGCCCGCGGTGGCATAACGCACCTGTATGCCGCCTTGCAGTTTGTCTAAATCAAAAGCATGTAAGGGTTGCCCATAGACCAAGGTGAGATAATTGGTAATGTCTACCACGGTACTCACGCAACGCCCGCCGCAACGTTCTATTAATGTTTTAACGCGCCACGGCAATGGGCGCGCGCAATCGGTAGCGCGGATGACGCAACAGCCATAATAAGGGCAAACCGCGCGCGCCGATTCTGCGATTGTTACCGCCACCGTGCCGATGTTCTCGTCCACTGCGACCGCGGGGAGTTGCGGTCGTTTTATTTCGCAACCGATGGCGGCGGCAACTTCGCGCGCAATTCCTAAGTGGCTTAAACAATCGCCACGGTTGGGGGTGATATTCACTTCTAAAATGTCATCGTTGAGTAACAAACTTTCATCTAAGGAATCGCCAATCGCACCGCAAGCGGAAGTTAATTCCAAAATGCCGCTTTGTTCTTCGCCAATGCCCAACTCTACGGCGGAACAAATCATCCCCGGGGAAAGCACCTCGCGGATTTTTCGCGCTTGCATTTTTTTGCCATTAATACTTGCCACCTCTGCCGCCGCCACTGCCACCCGCAAACCACTGCGCGCATTTGCTGCGCCGCAAACAAATTGCACGGGAGCAGCATCATTGCCAACATTCACCATACACAGTTGCAACTTGTCGGCGTTGGGGTGCGGCGCACAAGAAATAATTTCACCCAACACAATCCCTTTGGCAATCGCACTCGCGGTAATCTCTTCTACCTCTAAACCGCGGGCGGTGAGCAAGGCGGCGAGTTCTTCTGCCGCGGGAATGGCGGCAGTTAAAAATTGCTGACAAAACAGGCGCGATATTTTCATTGCTTAAATTGCGCTAAAAAGCGAATGTCGTTTTCAAAGAAGGAACGAATATCGCTAATTTGATAATACAACATTGCCAAGCGTTCTATCCCCATGCCAAAGGCAAACCCTTGATAACGGCTGCTGTCAATGCCGCCGGCAGAAAGCACACTGGGGTGTACCATGCCGCAACCGCCGACTTCTAACCATTTGCCATTATCGCCGCGGCGAATATCGCACTCGGCAGACGGCTCAGTGAAAGGAAAAAATGACGGACGAAAACGCACGACAATACTATCATCAGCAAAAAAGGCGCGGAAAAAATGCGCTAACACCCCTTTCAAATCAGCAAAGGTCACTTGTTCGTCTATCCACAACCCTTCAATTTGATGAAACATCGGCGAGTGGGTGGAATCGTGGTCGCGCCGATACACGCGCCCGGGCGACACCGCGCGAATCGGCAAGTTGTCTTTATTGTTTTCCATATAGCGAATTTGCACCGGCGAGGTGTGCGTGCGTAGCAAACTGCCATCGGCAAAATAAAATGTATCTTGCATAGAACGCGCCGGGTGCTCCGGCGGTTGATTGAGCGCAGTAAAATTATAATAATCGCTTTCAATCTCCGGCCCTTCTGCCACGGCAAAACCGCAAGTGGATAAAATCGCCACCGCCCGCTGTATTGTTTGCTGCAGGGGATGCACCGCCCCGCCGCCACCGGTGCGCCCGGGGAGCGTAACATCAATATTTTCTTTGGCTAAGCGAACAAGGGTATCACTTGCGGTAAGGGCGTCTTTTTTATCGTTGAGTAATTGCTCAATCGCTAAGCGAATTGCATTGGTCATTGCCCCCGCTTCGGCGCGTTGTTCCTTCGGTAAGTTGCCAATTTCGCGCAAACGTTTATAAAAAACACCGCTACGCCCGACATAGCGCGCTTTGACTTCGTTTAAAGTGTTAATGTCCGCAACTGCTGCTATTTCAGCGATCGCTTGTAAATACAGCGGATCTTGTTGGTGGTCGGTCACTGCCCGCAGTCAGCAAAAAAAATTGCCTACCGCTTAAGCAGCGGCGGCGTGTTTTTTAGCAAGTTCGGCAATTTCGCCAAAAGCATTCGCGTTATTGACCGCGAGTTCTGCCAACATTTTACGGTTTAACTCCACTCCCGCACGTTTCAAGCCACCCATAAATTCGCTATAAGTGAGCCCGTGATTTCTGGCAGCAGCATTAACGCGGACAATCCACAACGCGCGAAAATCGCGCTTGCGGCGGCGGCGATCACGATAAGCGTATTGATCGGCACGCATTACCGCCTGCTTGGCAACACGAAAAACATTATTACGGCGACCGCGAAACCCGCGCGCGCGCGCTAATAAATCTTTATGACGGCGATGTGTAGTAACACCTCTTTTTACTCTTGGCATAACAATACCTCTTTAATTTTAATAAATAATAATCAGATTATAAATAAGGCGCCATGCGCATGATATGCTTGGCATCCCCTTTACTCAGGATACACGTATCCACACGCAAACGCCGCTTACGGTCGGGCGATTTGTGCGTTAAAATATGCCGACGATTCGCCGCCGCCCGCTTAATTTTACCGCTTCCCGTGCGGCTAAACCGTTTGGCAACACTTTTATTTGTCTTCATCTTTGGCATTTTTAACGCTCCTATTTTTTTTCGGAATTAATAACATGTGCAGGCGTTTGCCTTCCAAGTTGGGTTTTTGTTCAACATCACCGTATTCTTCCACATCCAAAACAAACCGATCTAAACTACGCATGGCGATATCAATTTTAGACACCTCCCGCCCGCGAAACCACCATGACACTTTGACACGATTGCCGCTTTCTAAAAAACGGATGGCATTTCTTAATTTAACGTTGTAATCCGCCTCGCTAATGACTAAATGGAATTTAATTTCTTTCAATTCCACCTGCTTTTGCTTGACACGCGCCTCATGGCGTTTTTTACTGGCGCGGTATTTATATTTACCGTAATCCAATATTTTACATACCACTGGCTTTGCCGACGGTGCAATTTCTACCAAATCCAAATCCACATCACGTGCCATTTTCATGGCATTGGCAATGGAGACAACACCTGCTTGCTCTCCGTCTTGATCGATTAAACGCACCTCGTTGACGATAATTTCACCGTTAACGCGCAGTTCTGCTGTTTTTTCTATGGAAACCTCCTTGCCTAATGGGTGGCAAATGAAAACAAAAGTTTACTATTATACCAATTTTTAGCCCGGTTAACAGAATTTTATCAATAATTTAATGGCGCGTTAGGGGAATTTAACGTTACCGAAGCGAGCTGTTATCGGGGGGCAATTCTTGTTTTAATATATGGGCGGCTGCTTTTTCTCCTACCATCATAGAAGGCGCGTTTGTATTGCCGTAGGGAATGCGCGGGAAAATGGAGGAATCAACCACACGTAAGTTATCTATCCCGAAGACACGGCAGTGCGAATCAGTAACGGCAGTTTTATCGTCCGCCGCTCCCATTTTGCAACTGCCGCAAACATGATATGCGGATTCAGCATGAGCGCGGATGTAGGCATCTAACGCGGCATCCGATTCGCCCACGGGGGCGATGTCGGTGCCGCAAAATTCTGCCATTGCCGGTTGGCGAAAAATCGCGCGCACCGTGCGAATAGCGTGGCGAAAATTTTTCCAATCGGCATCGCTGGACATGTAATTTAAACGAATGCGCGGGGGCGTTTGCGGGTTGGCATCCACTAACTCCACACTGCCGCGTGCTGCCGAGCGCATGTGTCCGACATGGGCTTGGAAGCCGTGTCCGGCAGATGCTAATTTGCCGTCATAACGAATCGCTGCCGGCAGAAAATGAAATTGCATATCGGGATAAGTTGCCTGCGGCGAGCGCAAAAACGCCCCCGACTCAAAATGATTACTTGCCCCCGCCCCGGTTTGAAAAAGCAACCACCGCG
The DNA here is from genome assembly GCA_022600535.1 of Pseudomonadota bacterium. Classification (GTDB taxonomy): domain Bacteria; phylum Pseudomonadota; class Gammaproteobacteria; order Tethybacterales; family Persebacteraceae; genus JAHZKE01. The sequence goes on along the minus strand of JAHZKE010000041.1, from coordinate 5,290 downwards.
CCCCGATGGCTCCCTTAGAAAATAATCCCAACTGACTGTTCAAAGTAACCGGTTGCTTGCATTGCTGTTGAATATACGCTTCTAAATGATCTTGCAAATTTTGCCCGACCCCGGGGCGATGAACAACAGGAGTAATGCCGACTTTGCGCAAGGAATTTTCATCACCGATGCCCGACAACAGCAACAATTTAGGCGAGTGGATTGCGGAGGCAGATAAAATAACCTCGCGCTTGGCATGAAAACGCACGAGCGCATCGCCCACCCGTGCCTCTACCGCGACGGCGCGCGATTTTTCAAAACACACCCGCTGCACCAATGCCTGCGTCAGCACCACATTGGGCAACTGCAAAGCGGGGGCTAAATACGCCCGCGCCGCCGACTGCCGCACTCCGCGAAAAATCGTCTGGTCAAAATGACAAACGCCTTCTTGCACTTCGCCATTGTAATCTGCGGTATAGTTAAAACCCGCCTCGCTACCGGCGGCAATAAATGCCGGATGGAGAGGATTTGTCGCCGCCGCGCGCGTCACTTGCACTGGTCCGCAATCGCCCCGCCAATGCGCCCCGTCGGCATCCACCCCATGCACTGTTTCTAAGCGGCGGAAATACGGCATCACCGCGCGTCCGCTCCACCCTGCCGCCCCTGCTTGTTGCCAGTGGTCATAATCGCCAACATGCCCGCGCACATAAACCATGCCATTAATCGCAGACGACCCGCCCCACACTTTACCGCGCGGGCAGACCAACACGCGCCCATTGAGTTGCGCTTCGGGTTCGGTGTGCAACCCCCAATCATAGCGCGGCATATTCATCGGATACGACAACGCTGCCGGCATATTGATTTTCCAATTCCACAAACCGCCGTCGCGGCTGCCGTGTTCTAACAACAAAACATCAGCCCCCGCCATCCCCAAACGATACGCCAACGCACAACCTGCCGACCCAGCACCAACAATAATATAATCCGCGCTTGTTTTATGGTTTGGCATTTTTTGGTTAGTCGCTTGGGCAGGGAAAGAGGGAGATGTTGATTATACCTTTTGCCTTATTTGAAGTGCTTGATTTGATTCTACGCATGAAGCCCATAAAGATTATCTTTGTAATAAGGCATTATAAATATCCTGCTCTTCTATAATGCCAATGCAATGATCCGCACGGGTTACATAGACTGCCGCTTGTCCGCTACGCTTGGCCTGCAATACTTCTACCAACGGGGCACTTGCCTTTACGGTACTACTTTCTGGCGGCGGCGGCGCGCTGTGGGGACGCATTACGGCAGCGGCGCTTAATGTTTTTAACGGATTCATGTGCGCGACAAAATCGGCGACGTACGCAGTGGCGGGGTTCGTAACGATGTCTTCCGGGGTGCCGGTTTGGATGATACGCCCGCCTTCCATAATGATAATGCGATTGCCAATTTTTAACGCCTCATCTAAATCGTGGCTGACAAATAAAATAGTACGGCGCAAACGTTTTTGTAAATCTAACAACTCCTCTTGCAAGCGCACACGAATCAACGGATCTAATGCCGAAAAAGGTTCGTCCATCAGCAAAATCGGCGACTCAGTTGCAAACGCACGCGCTAACCCCACGCGTTGTTGCATCCCTCCGGATAACTCACCGACCCGCCGCTCGCCCCACCCTTGCAAATTAACCATCTCTAACTGTTGCGCGACTTTTGTCTGTCGCTCGGGTGGCGCGACCCCGGCAATTTCTAAACCAAAGGCGATATTATCGGCAACCGTGCGCCACGGCAAAAGCCCGAATTGTTGAAACACCATCGCGATCCGGCGCGTGCGAAAAAAGCGCAGTGTTGCTGCATCCGCACGACTAATTTCGGTTAATTGTTCGCCGTTATCCACGCGCACACTCCCGCGGACAACATGGTTGAGCCCATTAACCGCACGCAATAGGGTGGACTTTCCCGACCCCGACAATCCCATTAATACTACAATTTCGCCTTCTTGCACTTGCAGCGAGCAATTATGTACCCCGAGAATATTCCCCGTTGCGCTTTGAATATCTTCGCGACTATCGCCCGCATCCATCATCGCCAACGCTTGCTCGGGGCGGCGCCCGAATACAATACACACTTTATTTAAATCAATAATACAATGCGACATAACGTTACTGCGCTCCTGCGGGTGTTCGCAAGCGAAACACGCGGTCTAATATAATCGCAATAATGACAATGGCAAAACCCGCTTCAAACCCCTTGGCGATATTAACCGTATTAATCGCACGCAAAATCGGCACGCCCAAACCGGGCGCGCCCACCATTGCCGCAATCACCACCATAGATAAAGACAACATAATTGTTTGCGTAAAGCCAACCATGATTTGCGGCAATGCGTAGGGGAGTTCTACCTTGAACAACAACTGCCGCGGCGAACAACCAAACGCCGCCCCCGCTTCTAATAACGTAGTCGGCGTAGACGAAACCCCAAGGTGGGTCAAACGAATCGGCGCGGCAATCGCAAAAATAACAGTGGCGATCAGCCCCGGCACTTCTCCCAAACCAAACAAGACCAAGGCGGGAATCAAATAAACGAAAGTGGGAATCGTTTGCATTAAATCTAATATCGGACGCATCACCGTATAGAGCCACGGGCGATGGGCGGCGGCAATCCCCAACGGGACCCCGAGTGCCATACACAGCGTAGCAGATGCCAACACCAACGCTAACGTGCCAGTCGTTTGTTGCCAATACCCTTGATTAATAATCAGCACCAAGCCGACCGCAACAAACAGTGTTAACCCTATTTTGCGATGCAATAAATGCGTAGCAATAGTCGCGAGCGCTACCGCCAACAACGGCGGCGGCGTTTGCAACACATATAACAACCCGTTGATGACCCCTTGCAAAGTAAAAGCAATGCCGTCAAACAAAGCCGCGGCATGGTCGGTTAAAAAATCAATGACCGCACGTGCCCCTTTGCCGAGCGGTAATTTATGGGCAGTTAGCCACTCGGTGAGTTGCTCTAACATGGCGGATTTTTGTTCGCACGTGGACGATGCCACATGCTAACGATACACGGCGGGTGAGGCGGATAAGCGAATCAGGCAGATGAATTGGGGAATGTTAGTAAAGACCAAGTTCTTTTTTCACTGCCGCTAAGCCGTTGCCGCCGTCTTTGCTACTCACGCCAGCCAACCATTGATCTAATACCGCGGGGTTTTTCTGCAACCACTGTTTCGCGGCAGTGCGCGGTTCTTCTTCGTCATTTAAAATCGCACCCATGATTTCATTTTCCATCGCTAACGTAAATTTAAGATTATTTAAAAACGCGCCGATGTTTTTGCACTCGCTCACATAACCTGCGCGGGTGTTGGTGAAAACAGTCGCACCGCCCAAATCGGGACCAAAATAATCATCGCCACCGGTTAAATACACCATTTCTAAATTCGCATTCATCGGGTGCGGTTCCCACCCTAAAAATACAATCGCTTCGTCTCGTTTGGCAGCGCGCGTTGCTTGCGCCAACATGCCTTGTTCGGAAGATTCCACCACTTCAAAACCTTGCAAGCCAAAAGCATTTTGATCAATCATATCTTGAATCAGACGATTACCATCATTCCCCGGTTCAATACCGTATATTTTGCCATCTAAGGAATCGCGGAATTGACTAATCTCGGCAAACCCTGTTAACCCTTGATCTGCTGCCGGCTTCAACGTCGCTAAAGTATATTTAGCGCCTTCTAAATTTTCGCGCACGGTATCCACAGTACCCGCTTCACGATATTGCGCGATATCGCCTTCCATCGTTGGCATCCAGTTCCCGAGAAAGACATCAATATCATTATTTGCCAGCGAAGTATAGGTAATCGGCACGGACAATAATTTAACATCGGTGGCGTAGCCCAATCCTTCCAACACCAATGACGTAGCGGCAGTTGTAGCAGTAATATCCGTCCACCCGACATCCGAAAAACGCACGGTATTGCAATCTGCCGCCTGTGCCGGCGCAACCGCAAAAAGCAACGGCACGATTAATAATTTTGTTAATTTTTTCATCATTCTCTCCTAATAGAAATACGGATAAATATATAAGTTCTGATTATAGCGTATAACCGTATTGATTACAGTAGATTTAAATCGTCATTGAGGGAGAGGATGGGAGTGGGGAATTTAATCGCTTGATCGCTCTGCTGCTTTTACTCTTAGTTCGTATTTTTTTATTTTTCCTGTTGCGGTTTTGGGGAGCTCACCGAATACAATGTCACGGGGGCACATGTAGGAAGGGAGCTCTTGTTTGGCGTGGGCGATTATTTGCTCTACCGTCGGCGCTTCGCATTCGGCGGCGAGTTCTATGAAAGCGCAAGGGGTTTCGCCCCATTTTTCATCGGGCTTGGCGACAACAGCAGCGAGCATTACCGCAGGGTGTTTGCATAAGGCGCCTTCAATCGCAACGGAAGAAATATTTTCGCCGCCGGAAATAATAATATCTTTTAAACGGTCTTTAATTTGTAAATAGTTGTTGGCGTTTAATACTGCAAGGTCGCCGCTTTTAAACCAACCCTTCGCAAATGCTGCCGCCGTCGCTTCAGGGTTTTTCAAATAGCCACTCATCAAAGTGTTACCGCGCAACCCAATTTCGCCCATCGTTGCCCCATCGGCGGCGACCGCGTGCCCCTGTTCATCTAACACCGCCCAATCATCTAAGATCGGATACCCTACCCCCTGCTGTGCTTGCTCGGTGGCGCGTTCTGCCGGAGTCAATGTTGCCCATTCTTCTTGCCACGCGCAAATGGTCGTGTGTCCGTAAGTTTCGGTTAAGCCATAGACGTGCGTGATGTCAAACCCCATCGCTTCCATTTTTGCTAATACTGCCGGTGGCGGTGGTGCGGCAGCCGTCATTAAATTCACCGGACGCGATAATTTTTTGCCCGCGCTGGCAGCGGCAATCATAGAAAGCACAATCGGGGCGCCGCCTAAATAATCCACTTCGTGCGTGGCAATCTTTTCTAAAATATCCGCACCTTCTACTTTACGCAAGCAAACATAAGTACCGGCAAGCAAGGCGACCGTCCACGGATAACACCAACCATTACAATGAAACATCGGCACTGTGCCTAAATAAACACTGTGTTTTTTCATATCCCAGGCGACAATACTGCCCATCGCCATCAGATACGCGCCGCGATGATGATAGACCACTCCCTTCGGATTGCCCGTCGTGCCGGAAGTATAATTCAATGAAATCGGCTCCCACTCATCCGCCGGCATTTGTTGCAAAAAATGTTCACCTGCTGATTCTAAAAATTCTTCATGCGTCATCCTGCCGATACGC
>JAHZKE010000006.1 GCA_022600535.1 Pseudomonadota bacterium | reverse complement strand
TCCATGAACAAGACGAAATATTTTCTATTTATCGCCAACTGGCAAACGACGACACCCTGCGCGGCGTCTACGATATAACTCGCCCCTACTTCAATGGCGGCGGCTATTATTATTTACATCAAACCGTACCTTTCTATAGCCCCAGTACAGGAATTTTTCCGCCGGCAAATGCAAAAGAGTATGTCAGCCATATTATTGCCTATCCCTCAATCACACCGAACGGACTAACCAGCGTACAAGGCAATTTAGCCATGCAGACAGAAGATGGAAATTTACTCGCCCTCCCCCGCTTCGTCGGTGATCGCACTCTCAATAAATTGGTCTTTTGGAACAGTAACGGCGAAGCAACTCCCGTTGACGGATTCACATTAGCGCACGAAAGCGACAAATTTGCAATATGGAAAGTGCAAGAGGAAGACGCTCCCGACACCGTGCGCACTTGGGAAAATTACCAAATCACTGCCGATAGCGAAGTGATGTTTCCTTTCATTGAACGCATTTACGGGGATGCGAGCAAACCGGCAGAAAAACAATTTGGTATTCGCTTTACCGAACAGAAAAAATAAAGACCACCGCGAATCATTAATGGCAAGAATATCGCCGATGAAGCAAGCAACAACGCCGCAACCATAATAATTAACTGCGCGAATAGGATATAATCATATCTAACCTTTATCTTGCAGGAGAGCATTATGAAATATAAATTTAAATCGCGTACTGTATCATCGGAAATTACACCGCAAGATATCTATCACGACCGCCGCCGTGTGGTTAAAAGCTTAATGGCATTGCCCGCAGCGGCACTATTACCGACAAGCGCACAAGCAGGTACCGCGCTCGCAGCTGCCCCCCACCCGGACTATAGTTTAGAGAAACGCGGTTATGACGGATTAACTCCAAAGAAAAAAGCGCTCTCCTATAATAATTTTTACGAATTGGGCACCGGCAAAGACGACCCCGAATTTAATAAAGATCTCTACAGCCCCGAACCGTGGACGATTTCAATAGAAGGAGAAGTTAACAAACCGCGCACATTTGACATTGACCAACTACGCAAATTAGCCACGATGGAAGAACGCATTTATCGCTTGCGCTGTGTTGAAGCGTGGTCTATGGTCGTGCCGTGGATTGGTTTTTCATTGAGCAATTTAATCAACGCCGTTGAACCCACCGGCAATGCTAAATATATTAATTTCCTTACCTTTAATCCGGAAGAGTTATTCCCCGATGATGCCAACCGCGCTATACCTTGGCCCTATAGCGAAGGTTTGCGTATGGACGAAGCCATGCACCCGCTAACATTACTCACTTTTGGCATTTATGGCGAACAATTACCAACGCAAAGCGGCGCCCCGGTGCGAATGATTATCCCTTGGAAATACGGCTTCAAATCGGGTAAAGCGTTAACAAAAATCATCTTTACCGAGCGGAAACCTCATACTTCGTGGAACCTGTTGCAACCTTCAGAATACGGTTTTTATGCCAATGTTAACCCTGAAGTTCCTCATCCCCGTTGGAGCCAATCCAGTGAAAAAGCCCTCACCTCTTCCTTGTGGGTAGAACGCCGCCCGACCGAAAAATTTAATGGCTTTGATGAAGTTGCCTCACTGTATAGTGGAATGGATTTGAACAAATTATTCTAATTGATGCGTCGCCTCTCTGCACAACATGTTAGTAGAATAAAAATCGTATTATTTATTCTGCTCGTCCTCCCCAGTATTGTTGCCGCCACAAATATATTGCGCGGCGAAGTTGCAGAACCCGCAGATTACATTACGCACATTACTGGCGAGTGGACTCTACGGTTATTACTCCTCACCTTATTTATCCGCCCTTTTGTTAATATCAGCAGTTGGCATTGGCTCATCAAATTGCGCCGCATGATTGGCTTATACGTTTTTTATTACGCGGTGCTCCACTTTTGCGCTTATCTGTTGTTAGATTTACAATTAGATTTCAGCACTGTCTTAGAAGATATTATCAAACGCAAATATATTACTCTTGGTTTTATCGCCCTGTTACTATTACTGCCACTGGCAATCACTTCAAATGACGCATTAATTAAAAAATTAGGGAGCCGCCGCTGGGGGCGTCTGCATCAAGCCATTTATTTCATCGTGCCGCTGGGAATCACACATTACTGGCTGCAAATCAAAGGCGATGAATATGCCGAACCGCTCACTTACAGTATAATCACTTTTTTATTATTACTCATGCGCTACCCTCCACTCGCGCAAAAGCTCCGTCAACGATAACCGATTCATCCCCCATGCTAACTTTACTAAAAACAATAAATGATTTCCTCGTAAATAATGGCTGGATATTGGAAATCACCGTTATTTCCACTCTAACTATTGTTATCTTTTTGTTCTGGCATAAATTGCAACTCAAAATTACCGAACAAGCAAAAAAAACAGAAGTTAAGTGGGACAACATTCTTATTCAAGCATTAAGCGCCCCCATATCGTTATTTATTATATTAATGGGGATGTCTCAAGTCGCCATTACCTTAAGCAGTTTTTTATTGGAGTATTACCCTAACCTGATAGCAACCTTATCTTCTGTTCGTTCGGTCATTATTTTAATCATTTCGTTTTGGATATTTTTACGCATAATCAATAATTTCGAATCGCACTATCGGCGCAAAAAAATAACCGTCGGGGCAAAAGAACTCCACCCCGGCACCCTGTACGCCGTTTTTCAATCGCTGCGTGGCATTATCTTTGCCGTTGCCGTACTTGCCGCCTTAGAAGCATTTGGCGTGCCGATTTCCAGCTTATTAGCATTAGGCGGCATGGGCGGTATCGTGATCGGCTTTGCTGCAAAAGATACATTAGCCAATTTCTTTTCTGGTTTATTAATCTTTTTAGAACGCCCCTTTATTGTTGGGGATTGGATTCGCCGTCCCGATGCCAAAATAGAAGGCGTTGTTGAAAATATCGGCTGGCGTACCACCCAAATTCGCACCTTTGACCAGCGTCCGTTATACGTGCCGAATTCTTTATTTTTCAACAGTGTGATAGAAAACCCGCAACGCATGACCAATCGCCGCATTTACGAATATATGGGCATTCGTTACCAAGACATTGAGAAAATGCCAGCGCTTCTCACCGACATCCGCACGTTTTTGAACGAACACAGCGGGATTGCTCAAGACAAAATTCAAATGGTTTATTTTGACCGTTACGGAAATAGCTCGCTAGATTTCTTTGTTTATGCAATGACAAAAACAATTGCTTGGGAAGAATTTCATGCCGTCAAAGAAGATGTTTTATTGCAAATTGCAAAAATTGTTCGCCAACACGGTTGCGATTTTGCCTTCCCCACTCGCACCTTACACCACGCTTCTACGCCTCCCTCCGTTCCTATGCTACCGCTTTAATCCATGCGTCCGCGTCTGTACTTACCTACAGCCAGCAACAACTGCACTTTGCAGCTAACGATGGTGCAGAGCCGCCATTTAATCAAAGTATTGCGTATGCAAATAGGGGACACATTAGAAGTATTTGACGGCAATGGCAATGCCTATGACGCTGTTATTTGCGATAACCATAAAGACAACACCCAAATCCAGTTAGGCGTACGCTTACCGGCAACACTCGCCGATCAAAGCAGAGAAATCCACATTGGACAAGTGATGTGCGCGCCAACGAAAATGGATTGGGCAATAGAAAAAATGACCGAATTAGGCGTTACCAGTATTACGCCATTGATTGATGACAAAACAAAATACCGCGTTAGTGAACAACATTTTAAACGCTGGCAACGTTTATTAATTGCCGCTTGCGAACAGTGCGGACGCAGGACTCTACCACTCTTGCAAGCGACAGAAAATATTTCTCAGTGGCAACCCAGTGGCACGCTCATTGTACTATCACCATGGACAAGCGCTTCACTACGCTCCGTAAATGCTTCATTGAAAGAAGAGAGCATTACATTATTAGTCGGCAGTGAATCTGGTTTGAGCGACAACGTTTTGCAACAAATGCAACAACGTGGGGCTCTCTTTGCCCATTTAGGAACCCGTATTTTAAGAACAGAAACGGCTGCCTTAGCAGCACTCGCAAAATTGCTTCCCGAGTGAGCGTTAATTAGTGACGACGATCATTCGTCGCGCCGCTTTTTTCAAATGCCTCTTGTAAATTTTTACACTCAATGCACAACGTTGCGACCGGACGGGCAAGCAGACGTTGCAAACCAATCGGATCAGCACATTCAGAGCAATAACCAAAATTTTTATTCAACACCCGTTGTAGCGCCGAATCGACCTTTTCTAATAAGCGGCGCTCCCGCTCCCGCTCCCGCAATTCAACAGTAAATTCAGATTCTTTACTGGCACGATCATTTTCATCTGGAAGCGGTTGTACATCATCCTTGATTGCATCAATCAAACGTTCATTATTTGCTAATATATCGGAACGCATACTAGCGAACAACTGCTCAAAATAATTAAGCTGTCGTTTACCCATGTATTTTTCACCTTCATTAGGAATATAGGTAAATTTAGGTTTATTGGTTTTTGTGGTCGCCTTCTCGGTCACCCTTTTTACGACTTTTTTTACCACTGATTTTTTCGCTGCATTTGACTTCTTTGCCACCATTTTCTTTGTAACTGCTTTCTTTGTAACTATTTTCTTTTTAGTAATCACCTTCTTTACGGCTACTTTTTTTGCAGCCGTCTTCTTTACTATTGCTTTTTTTGCAACTGTCTTCTTTACCACTGCTTTCTTCGCAGACGTCTTCTTCGCCGCAACAGTTTTTTTAACAGATTTTTTAGGCACTTTATCTTTCCTTTTAATAATCGTTAATTGACTTCTTATCGTGCGTGTGTGTTAGCAATCATTCAGTAGGTGTTCCTGCCGCTTCTTCGTCAACACTAGTTGTATCTTCAACATCAACCGGCTCTTCTTCTGCTGTTTGTCCGCTCATGACTGCCAGCACAGGGTCTTCACCGCGAACAATTGCATCAAAACGCACTCCCTCCGGTGCCGCGATTTCACTCAAGTGAATACTCTTACCAATATCTAAATCACTGGAATCAATATTAATAAATTCCGGTAAATCTTTCGGCAAACAATGAATTGCCACTTGGTTTTCCACACTGGTAAAAATAGCACGATGTAATTTAACCCCTGGAGAATCTTCTACGCCAATAAAATGCAAAGGCACATTTGCTGCCACTTCGCTGTCGGCGCTGACCGCTTGAAAATCAATATGAACAATTTCACGCTTGTAAGGATGCATTTGCACTTCGCGCAACAGCGCTGGAATTTTACGCCCCTCTACATCCAAAGTCAGCAAAGTAGAACGAAACGCTTCATCGCGTAAACGCACGGCTAATTCGCGGGCGGAGCAAGCAACAGACAAAGGTTCGCAAGCCCCGTAGATAATCGCCGGCACCATACCGTTACGTCTGTTTTCCCGAGCACTGCCACGGCCGGAATTTTTTCTAATAGTGGCGGCAACTGTAATTTCCATGAGGGGATTCCTAAATGTTGTAGTGTTTTAAAATAGTGAACTAATCGAACTGTTGTTGTATATTCTAGCAACGGTTTCAGCAAGAATATGTGAAACGGTCAAGACACGAATTTTATCACATTTTGTTATCTCATCGGTTGCCGAAATCGTATCGCAAATAACTAATTCGTCAATCTCTGAATTAACAATCCTTTCCACCGCCGCACCGGAAAGCACCGGGTGCGTGCAATACGCTGCCACCCTTGTTGCGCCCTGCTCTTTCAAGGCAGTCGCGGCTTGGCAAAGGGTATTCGCGGTGTCAACAATATCATCAACAATAAAGCAATCTTTCCCTTTGACATCGCCGATAATATGCATTACTTTGGCGACATTCGCCCGCGGGCGACGTTTATCAATAATCGCTAAATTTGTCGCCAAGGCGCTGGCAAAAGCGCGGGCGCGTACCACACCGCCAACATCAGGGGCAACAATCATACTGCTATCAGGGTCAATAATGGTAGAAATATCCCCCATCAAAACCGGCGCGGCATAAATATTTTCTACCGGAATTTGATAAAACCCTTGAATTTGCTCCGCGTGTAAATCCATCGTTAATACGCGCCCAATCCCCACACTCGTCAGCATATCGGCAATCACGCGGGCGCTAATCGGCACCCGAGCAGAACGTGGACGCCGATCCTGCCGCGAATACCCCAAATACGGCACCACCGCAACAATATCGCTCGCCGAAGCGCGCCTAACGGCATCTGCCATCAACATTAATTCCATTAAATTATTGTTTGCCGGCGCACTAATGGATTGTAAAATAAATACATTTTTACCGCGCACATTTTCCATCAACTCCACATAATTTTCACCATCCGAAAATAAGCGTAAATCTTGCCGCCCGAGATTGATTTTCAAGTGCTTGGCAACTGCCCGTGCTAATTCAGGACACGCCCCGCCTGCAAATAAAACCAAATCTTCTAAACTATTGTTGTTGTTATTGTTCATGCGTTCCGCCGTTTGTCACTCAATTTGTGACAATAATATGCTGGGGAGGTAGGGTTCGAACCTACGCATGGCGGGATCAAAACCCGCTGCCTTACCACTTGGCTACTCCCCATCGGTAATATGTAAATTTTCTAATGGATGCTGCACCAAGGCATTTACAACTGTTGCCGCCAGCGTTACCGGTAATTTTTGTCGCGCTTGCTGCGCTTCGGCATGACTGGCAAAAACTGCAAATAAGGTTGATCCACTTCCACTTAACCGAGCTTCACCTGCAACTTGATAAAGTATTTCGGCAACTTGCTTGATTGGCGGATATAAATTCACTGCCGCCAAAGTTAAATCATTATCTGATTTTTCTAACGGCGAGGGGATTCTGTCTATCTTTTGCACATTTGTCAAGCGCGCGTACTCTTTATAAACTTCTACCGTCATTGCTGCGACTGGCGGAAAAACCAATAAATAATTATTAATATCAATGTTTGCATTATGAAAAATATCCCCTATGCCGGAAACCGCACTCGGCAAACCATGAAAAAAAAACGGCACGTCTGCCCCCAAAGAAATTGCAATCTTCAGCAATTTTTCTTTACTCCAATCTAATTGCCACAAACGATTAAGACCGATTAAGACCGTCGCTGCATTAGAACTGGCACCCCCCAAACCGCCGCCAATCGGGATATTTTTTTCAATCGCAATTTCCACCCCTAAGGCATGACAACCCGCGCATTCTTGTAGTCGCTGTGCTGCTTTTAAAGCAATGTCATCTTCTGTCGCCACTTGTGCATGTTGCCACTGGCGCACAATTTTTCCATCCGTGCGCAGTGTCAAAGTAATGCGGTCTTGCAAATCCACTAATATCATCTGCCCGCTCAACAAGTGCATCCCGTCTTCGCGCCTGCCGTGAATATGTAAATTTAAATTCACCTTTGCCGGTGCCGGCAATACCATTTGCGGCGGTGCCATTACGGATTCCACCATTGTTTAATATCAATATTCATCATCAACCCGCTTGTCGTCGAGATGGCTATTTTTCGCGGCTGTTGTTCGCTGTCATATTCTAAATACTCAATCTCCCAGCCAAATTGTTTGATTGTTTTCATCTTGCCATCCGCTTGTTTTTCTTCTTTTGTTGTTGCTAAAGGAGAAGACACGCCGTTTAACCAGTAGCCAAACGCATTAAAGGGAATGGGCTCGCCAAAAAAATGCACTCCTAATTCGTCCACATTTTTTGCTTTCACAATCTCTGCTTTATATTCTAATACTGCCCCCTCCGTCCCGCTACTCAGTTTGGCGTAGGTCGTCCCCAGCACTTTTAATTCAATTTCGTCAAATACCCCTCCCTCTGTTGTAATTTGCCGATGCCAAAGCGCAAAAAACCGTTGACTTGGCTGTTGCGGTCTACGCACAATTACTTTCACATAAATTTCAAACAGCGATTGTTTCTCGTCTTCCAATGGCAACGCCCCCAAACGGCTGGCACAACCACTCACTAACAATAAAAATAAAATTAAAAAATAACAGCGCACACGCAGGTAAAAACGGTTACGATTGGCGCCACAAAGAAACAACATTAAAACGGCGGGTAACGAGAAAATGTTTCTAATAATAATTGATTATCGGGATCAATTTTCTCTGCCTGTTGCCAGATATTTTTTGCCGCTTCAAATGCTCCTAATTCCCACAGTACTTCGCCATAGTGCGTATAAATTTCTACCGAAGTAGAAAGCTCAACCGCCTTTTGCAACTGCGCCCGCGCAGTTTCTAAATCACCTAAGCGATAATTGACCCACCCCAAACTATCAATCATGTTCGGATCATTCGGGGTGAACTGCAACGCGCGTTCTATATATTTTTTCGCTGTCGGCAACTCAATAAAATGATCCGCCATCACGTAGCCGAGCGCATTCCAACTATTCGGATTATCAGGAAATAATTGCGTCATCCGTTGCAACACTGCCACCGCCGCTGCAATCTCACCCCTTTTTTCCAACAACAAAGAATGGTGATACATCAGGGAAAAATTATTCGGCAGTGTTTTTTGCGCTTCAATAATCCGCATTAAAGCGGCATCGGCATCACCCTCAATATCCAATAAATACGAAATCCTCGCCTCGCGTGTTGCCAGTTCTTCGCTATTGCTGACCCGCCCTTGTTTGAGTATCGCCAGTGCGCCGGCAGTGTCGCCACGATCTTCTGCCAAACGTGCCAACCCCATTTGGGCGCTAAATACCTCGCCGGCACGCTGATACGCCGCCTGTGCACGGGCAGGCATTTCCCACTGTTCAAACCAGTTGCCTGCCGACACCGCCCAAACACTCGGCATGGCGGCAGCTGTTGTCAACCCCTCACGCCATTGTTGTTCATTACGCAAATAATAACTAAACGCCCACAACACCGCATCTAACGAACAATGCTGTATCCGCGCGTTGCAGCCCTCCTCCACATATTTTTCCATAATGGCGAGCGGGGCATTATCCCCCTCTTGTAATTGTGCAATCCGCGCCGCTAAAAACAATACTTCTAAACGATCATCCCCTGCTGCCAGCGATTCATTAATCACATTTTGAGCGACCGGCAACACGCCGTTGACATAAGCCAATAACGCCAAATGATAACGCCCGCTCACCTCTTTCGGGAACAAACGTTGCCCGATGGCAACCGCTTGTTCTTTATCCTCAACAATACTCAACTGTTGCATTAATTCTGTTGACGTTTGCACCTGATCAATCATCAACCCCGCCAGTAATTTTTCTGCCTGCTCTAATTTCCCCTGCAATAATAGCAACTCCGCTTGATTTTGCCGTGCAACAGTCCCGCCGCCGTATGCCACCCACGCATCCACATAGTGTTGCGCTAATGCAATTTCTCCCGCTTGAATCGCAAGTTTTACTGCCGAAGAAAGAATTTCACTATTTTGCTGTTCAATTCCAATATCACCAATAATCATTGCCGCATCAACATATTCGCCATTTGCCGCAAGTAAATAACCGTAGAGTAAATTTTGAACGGCTTCTTGTTCCTTGTGTGCACTTAACTGTTGCGCGCTCAATTGCTCTGTGCTTAGCTGCTGTGCATGCACTCGCGAACTATTTTCTCCCGAAAATATCAACACCACAAGGGTAAATAAAAAACAATGGCGTTTAAATAAAGTCATCCCATCTATTTTACTTCAATACATTACAACATCTTTGATGTTTCACCAATATTGTTGCAATATGGTGGCTAAGGACGGAATCGAACCGCCGACACAAGGATTTTCAGTCCTCTGCTCTACCGACTGAGCTACTTAGCCCTGCATTAAAAAAACATTATTATATAGCACGCAGGCAACGGTTTAACCAATTATTATGAACTGGTGTTATCCGCTAAAAATAAACGGTAGGCGCGATTATCATCTTCGCGCCAAAAGGGGTACCCCAATGCCCGCAAACGCTGCTCACATTGGGCAATTTCCGCCGGCAACACTTGAATCCCGCACAAGACCCGCCCGACATCGGCACCGTGATTGCGATAATGAAATAAACTAATATTCCAGCCGCCGCCGTTGGTTGCCAAACTATGCAAAAACGTCCGCAATGCTCCCGGACGTTCGGGAAATTCAAAGCGATATAAATTTTCATTTTCGGCACGTGCCCGCCCGCCAACCATGTGACGGATATGCAATTTAGACATCTCATCATGGGTTAAATCAATCGCCGGTAATTGATTGTCGCGCAATTTTTTCAACACCGTTTTACGATCTTCGGCTTTTTGCACTTCAATACCAACAAAAATATGCGCGTCTTTCCCCTTTGCCAAACGATAATTAAACTCGGTGATATTATGCCCGCCCAACAAACCACAAAATTTATTAAAACTTCCCGGACGTTCGGGGATCGTAACCGCCAGCAATGCTTCGCGTTCTTCGCCAATTTCTGCACGTTCCGCAATAAAGCGCAGGCGGTCAAAATTCATATTCGCGCCGCAAGTAATGGCAACAATCGGAGCGCTGACTTTACGCCGTTGTGTATATTTACGCACTCCCGCCACTGCCAACGCACCGGACGGTTCTACAATCACCCGCGTATCGTTATAAATATCTTTAATCGCAGCACAAATGGCATCGTTATTGACGACAATAATATCGTCTACTAAATTTTGACACGCCGTAAAAGTGAGCTTCCCCGGTTTTTTAACCGCCACTGCATCGGCAAAAATACCGACCTTATCCAGCGCAATCGGTTTTTTCGCCGCTAGCGATGCCGTCATAGAAGCCGATTCTTCTGCTTCTACGCCAATAATTTTTATTTCCGGACGCATGGTTTTAACATAAGCGGCAACACCGCTAATTAACCCGCCCCCGCCGACCGCGCAAAAAATCGCCTGCAAGGGTTGCGGATGGTGGCGTAAAATTTCGGCAGCAATGGTGCCATTACCGGCAATCACATCGGCATCGTCAAACGGCGGGATAAACGTCATCCCGCGTTCTTTCGCCAACGCATTGGCATAGAGATAAGAATCGTCAAACACTTCGCCGTGTAATTTCACTTGCGCGCCATACGCCTTGACTGCCGCCACTTTAATGCGTTGCGTATGCACCGGCATAACAATAATTGCCGGCACGCCCAATTTTTTTGCCGACCACGCCACCCCTTGCGCGTGATTGCCGGCAGACGCCGCCACAACCCCCCCTGCCAGTTGTGCCGCCCCCATGCGGGTCATTTTGTGATACGCGCCGCGAATTTTGAACGAAAAAACAGGTTGCAGGTCTTCCCGCTTCAACAACAAGGGCACACCGTATAAAGAAGAAAGTAATGTTGCGGGCAATAGCGGCGTTTCACGCACACTATCGTAAATAGAGGTATTAATCGTTGCGCGCACCAATCGCTCTTGCCACTTACTAAAAGCACTATCCATAGCGATATTTTACACTCAACCCTGATAAAATATGTTTTCTATGTCCATAGAAGAACAAAAACAAGCCGCCGCACACGCTGCCTTAGCACATATTCAAGCCCCCTGTCGTTTGGGAGTCGGTAGCGGCAGTACGGTCAAACATCTGATCACCCTCCTACCGCAAGTGAAAAACAACCTCGCCAGCGTTGTTGCCAGCTCTGAGACCACCGCCCGTTTGTTAGAACAAAACAACATCCGCACCAGCACCTTAGATTCCGTTGGCGATTTAGACCTCTACATCGACGGCGCCGATGAAATAGACGACAACCTGCAAATGATTAAAGGCGGCGGCGGCGCCCACACGTGGGAAAAAATCCTCGCCTGCGCCGCGCGTCGTTTTATTGCCATTGTTGACGGTAGCAAGCAAGTCAAACGCTTAGGACGCTTTCCCCTGCCGGTAGAAGTCATCCCCTTAGCGCGCGGCTATGTTGCCCGTAAACTCGCCGCGATGGGCGGCACCGTAGAGTGGCGCGAAGGCACAGTAACCGACAGCGGCAACTGGATATTAGACGTACGCGGATTAGAGTTAACCGCTGCCGCCGAGCAAGAAAGGCAGATTCAACAAATTGTCGGCGTGGTAGAAAATGGATTATTTGCCGTGCGCCGCGCCGATTTAGCAATTATCGCCACCCCTGACGGAATCACACAACACGGTGGCTAACCCCCGATAACCATTATCCTCATAACCCCATCACACAAATGCATTGGCTGAGAGTATTATATCCTTTCGGAAGTATCGTTGCCGGTTTCGGTGTCTTTATGCTGTTGCCGGCATTGATTGCGATCATCATGCAAGACCAGATGGCTCTTATTTATGTATTTTGCGGCTTGGCGGTGATTATTTTTGGTGCCCTGCTCGTCTTTATCGGTCGTTTTTTTCGTACCGAATTGCAAACGCGCCACGGCTTTATCTTGGTCTGTCTCATCTGGATGTTACTCCCCTGCTTTGCTGCCCTGCCATTAATGTTTGCCCTGCCCGATTTGTCCTTCACCAAAGGATATTTTGAAGCCGCCTCGGGGCTCACCGCTTCCGGTGCCACCGTTTTAGTCGGGTTAGATACCCTGCCGCCCTCGGTTAATTTTTGGCGCAGCGAAATGAGCTGGCTCGGCGGTATGGGCTTGATTGTATTAGCCACTGCTATTTTGCCGTTGTTAGGGGTTGGCGGTAGTGCAGTTTTTCAAACGGAATTACCGGGTCCCATCAAAGACAATAAAATCACTCCGCAAGTTAAAGAAACCGCCAAATTATTATGGGTGATTTATGCCTCGCTGACGTTGCTCTGTGCCATCGCTTATTTTCTTGCTGGTATGACTTGGTTAGATGCCATTATTCATTCGTTCACCACCTTGGGTTTAGGCGGATTTTCCTCGCACGATGCCAGCTATGGTTACTTTGATTCGGTTGCCATTGAAATCGTCGCCATTTTCTTTATGATTATTGCGGGCATGAACTTTGTAACCCACTTTAGCGTTTGGCGCAATAAAAACCCGCGCCTTTATTTCAACAGCATTGAATGGCGCACCTACATCGTCTTACTGTTATTTGCCATCGTTACCGTCTTTGGTTACCTGCACCTGCAAGAAACTTACCCTAACCCTTGGCAAACCTTGCGTTACAGCGTATTTAACACGGTATCTATTGTTACCACGACGGGGTATTCCAACACCGATTACAACGCTTGGCCCTTGTTTGCCCCGTTGTTGATATTAATCATGGCAAACTTTACTTCGTGTAGCGGTTCTACCGGCGGCGGTGTAAAACTCATCCGCGCTTTAATTGCTCTCAAACAAGCACAAGCAGAACGCCTTAAATTAGTACACCCCGCAGCTTACTACGTCAATAAAATCGGTTTTTCCTTGTCGCAAAAAATACTCGTCTCTATTTTATTTTTTATCTTGGCATACATTACATTTGCATTTATACTGATGCTCTTTTTAATTGCAACAGGAATGGATTTTTTAACTGCTTTTTCCGCTGCCGTTGCCAGCATTAGCAATACCGGTCCGGGATTAGGCGAAGTCGGTCCTGCCTCTACCTACGCCCATTTAGCCGATATACAAATTTGGGCATGTGCCTTTGCTATGCTCTTCGGGCGCTTAGAATTAATGTCATTTATTGTTGTCTTACACCGCGGTTTTTGGCGGCACTAACAAATAAGATTTATAAAACGCGCCCGTAAAATTGGCGGTCGTAGTCGCTAATATGGGCGCGTTGGTGTCGCCATTCGTTTTCTTTAATGCAGAGAAAATTCGCTAAAAAGCGTTCATCAAAATACTGCGGCAAAATACGCGCATTGGCAAAATTATCCAGTGCCGCCCGCCAACACAACGCCACCCCTTCGCCCCCGTCAGCCGTCCCACTCTCGTGTGCCGGCGGCGGTGTTAATTGTTGGCGAATGCCCCAATCAATCCCCGCTAACAACACTGCCGCCACTAAAATCGGATTGACATCCGCCCCGCACAAACGAAACTCCAAACGCTTTTCTGCATCCGTTGCCGCTTGCGGCAGGCGCACGGCAACCGAGCGATTTTCCCGCCCCCAATTTGCCACACAGGGCGCATAACTATTGGGCAGAAAACGGCGAAACGAATTATCATAAGGCGCAAAAATTGCCATTGCCTCGTTGGTGATTGCCAACACACCGGCAACGGCCTGTAATAAAATCGTCTCATCGGCAAAGCAATTTTTCCCCTCGCGCCACAAACTTAAATGAATGTGCATACCGCTACCGGAAGAATCGCCATAGGGCTTTGCCATAAACGTCGCCCGCTTCCCGCATTGCGCGGCAGCAGCGCGCACCAAGCGGCGTAATAAAATGCCCTCCAATACCGCGCGCATCGCTTCTTTATGCGCTAAATTCACCTCCCACTGCCCGGCGCCGTATTCGGAAATGATATTACCCGTGCTAATGTTCTGTGCCGCCGCGTACTCGGTAAGTAAGGATAAAAACGGACCTTGCCGATTAATTTCATCCAAGGAATACAAATCGGCAAACCCTTTTTTACCATCGGGGTTTTCAGTTGCTGTTTCCGTTAAATAAAACTCAAACTCAGTCGCTAATATCGCACTCAACCCCTCTTGCTGTAAGCGCGCTAATACCGCTTGCAACGCCTGTTGCGGGTCTAACTCAAATGGCTCACCCGACGGGCGAAACATGCGATAAATCGCCTGCCGT
>JAHZKE010000040.1 GCA_022600535.1 Pseudomonadota bacterium | reverse complement strand
CTGATGATTGGCATGGTGGCATTTATTGTTGAATTGCCCGAGGGCGTTGCCGACTCCACCACCGCATTGCCGGTGCAGATATTTTTGTGGGCAGATAGCCCCGAACGCG
Organism: Pseudomonadota bacterium; assembly: GCA_022600535.1. GTDB lineage: Bacteria > Pseudomonadota > Gammaproteobacteria > Tethybacterales > Persebacteraceae > JAHZKE01. The sequence goes on along the minus strand of JAHZKE010000040.1, from coordinate 25,625 downwards.
GTTTTGTCGAACGCACTTCGGCGGCAATTATCGTATTATTATTTTTTCTGCTACTGATGAATGCGGTGGCAATTTATATCCGTAATAAAATGGAGGATAAATGACAACACCCGCTCCGCCAGCAGACAATCCCATCGCGATTCACGCCAATGGCTTGAATGTCTATTATGGTGATTTTCATGCCATTCGCAATGTGTCGTTAGATATTCCGCGCCGACAAATTTATGCCTTAATCGGACCTTCCGGGTGCGGTAAATCTACCTTTCTGCGTTGCCTCAATCGTATGAATGATATTATCCCCGAATGTCGTGTGACGGGGACGGTGCAATTAGACGGGGCGGATGTCTATGCGCCTTTGTTTGATGTAGTGGAATTGCGTTTTCGCGTTGGCATGGTGTTTCAAAAACCCAACCCTTTTCCCAAAAGTATTTATGACAATGTTGCCTATGGGCCGCGGATTCACGGCATGGTAAAAAATCCCGCCGAAACAAATGAAATTGTCGAAAAAGCGTTGATAGATGCCGGCTTGTGGAATGAAGTGAAAGATAAATTGCAGGATGTCGCCACGCAATTATCGGGCGGGCAACAACAACGTTTGTGTATTGCCCGAGCCATTGCCTGCAAACCCGAGGTGATTTTAATGGATGAACCCTGTTCGGCATTAGACCCGATTGCGACTGGACGGATAGAAGAATTAATGTTTGAATTGCGTTCTAATTATACGATAATTATCGTAACGCATTCTATGCAGCAAGCGGCGCGCACTTCGCAAAATACGGCATTTTTTCATTTAGGCGAAATGCTGGAATGCGGCAAGACCGATGATATTTTTCATCGCCCGCACAACGAACGCACCGAGGCCTATATTACCGGGCGTTATGGTTAAAAAATTAAAGAGGAACACAACATGAACAATGCAACACATATTAATCCGGCGTTTGATGCGTCTTTAGCGGAAATGGATACCTTACTGACCGCAATGGAAGATGCGGTCATCGCGCAAATTACCGAAGCGCGTTTAGCATTTGTGGAGATGAGTGCCAGCCGTGCCCGCATGGTGCGTAAAAAAGACAAAGCGTTGAATTGCTTGGCAGAGGATGTTGAGTTAAAGGTCGTTACCATTTTGGCAAAACATCAACCGATGGCGGATGATTTACGCTATACCGTCGGTGCATTAAAAATGTCTATTGAATACGAACGCACGGGGGACTACGTTAAACACTTGGCAAAAAGTATCGCCAAGTTGGCGGCACACGATGAAAATTTAGAAGTATTCCCCTCGTTAAGTCGCATGTTGGATGAAGTCGAAGCGATGTTTATTTCTTATCGCAAAGCCCGTACTACGAACGATTTAGATGCGGCAGTGCGCGTTTGGCTGAAAGACCAACGCATTGATGATTTATGTTCGGAAGTGGTGCGCGAGGCGTTTGAAAATCAGAAAAAAGGCGATGGCAATGTCCATAGTTTAATTCATGCAATGTCGGTGGCAAAAAATAGCGAACGCATTGGTGACAAAATTAAAAATCTGGTAGAAATTTATTACCAGCAAAAAACCGGCGAACATTTAGATATTAAAATAGAGTAACTGCGTACGGTTTCAAAGGTACGGTTTTAGGAGGGATTATAAAAATCAGTACCGTTGCGTAGCGTGCCGTAAGTTTGTTGTTGTGTGTTCAGGTTGGCACGGTCGCGTTTGAGTGCCCCCTCCCAATCGCCAATCGCATCCAAAGTTAAGTCGCGTAAAAAATTAATGTGCATACTGCCGGCATTCAATGCCGGAATATAATCGTAAGCCGTGCCGCCGGCGTGTATAAAAATCTCGCGATTTTCTTCGGCAATTTCTTCTAAGGTCTCTAGACAATCGGCAGCAAATGCCGGACAAACCATTTGCACACTTTTTACCCCTTGTTGCGGCAGTTGTTGCAGTGTTTTGTCGGTATAAGGTTGCAGCCAAACCGCTTTGCCAAACCGCGATTGAAAGGTAACTTGCCATTGGTCCGCGCTCAGTTGTAATTTTTCGGCAGTCAGGCGCGCCGTTTTATAACATAAACAATGATAGGGGTCGCCGTCGGTCAGCATTTTGAGCGGCGTGCCGTGGAAGGAAAAAATCAATTTGTCGGCACTGCCGTGTTGGCGGCGGTAGTCGGCAATTTGTGCCGCCAGTGCGTTAATGTAGCGCGGGTCATCACAATAACCGGAAATAAAACGCAAATGCGGCACAAAACGCCAACGCGCTAATTCGGCAGTAACATCGGTGAACACCGAACCAATGGTACTGCTGGCATATTGCGGATAGAGCGGCAGTACCAACAGATAGCGGCACTGCTGTTGTTGTAGTTGTTGCAACGCCGTGCGGATGGAAGGTTTGCTATAACTCATCGCCAGTGCTACGTCTATCGTATTATCGCCGCAGTGCGTGCTCAGTTGTTGTTGCAATGCTTGTTGTTGTTGTTGTGAAATCAGCAACAGCGGCGATCCTTCTTTTTGCCATATTTTGGCGTAGGCAGCGGCAGTGCGGCTGGGGCGCAACGGTAAAATAATACCATTCAAAATAAACCACCAGAGTAAGCGCGGGGTTTCTACAACACGCGCATCGCCTAAAAAGCGCCGTAAATACGGACGTACTGCTTTGGCAGTCGGGGCTTCCGGCGTGCCCAAATTCACCAACAGCACGCCGATTTTTGCTGCGGTGCCGTGGGCATAATCTGGTGTGCCGATTAATTTCATTTTGTTGACGGTGTGGGTGGGGTATTATGCGGTGGGCGGTTTTTCAGCCAAGCACTAACACGCCGTAACGTCAGCGGTTTTTTTTCGGCAAGAAAAAAGGCATCTAATTCAGTTAAATAAGCCGTCAGCGTGTGCATGTTGCGCGGCAGGTGGGTGAGTAAAAAATCCGCAATTTCCGCTTGCAAAGTAAAACCATGCCTTTCTGCCCATGCCGACAGCGCTTTATTTTTTTCGTCATCCGATAAAGTTTGCAAACGAAACACTAAACCGGCGCTCAAGCGAGTCGTCAGTTCTTCGCGTAGCGGCAAGTGAGTCGGGGCGCAAGTGCCGCTGGCTAATAAAAATTGCCGTTGTCCGGGTAAGGTGCTGCGGTTGTGCCAATCAAATAAAGTAATTTGTCCGCTCGTCGGTAAGGCGTGTACATCGTCTACCGCCAACAAGCCATCGCCTAAAGGGGGCAAAATATCGCCGTTATCGCCGGCGGCAACAAAATAAGTTGCCAGTTGTTGCCCGCGGGCATGCAAGCAAGCGGCGCGTAATAAAGTGCTTTTACCGCAACCGGATTCGCCCCAAAGGTAAATAGAAGACACATTGCTTTGCCCCGTTGCTAATTTACGTACGGCGGCAATTAGTTCGCTGTTTTTGCCGCTAATTAAATTGTCTAAAGTAGCAGCGGTAGCAGTAAAAGGCAGTGGTGTCGGCGCCGGTTTATTGGGATCCATAAAAACCACTGCCAATATAGCGGCGGCGCAAGTGTCTGCCACATACGAGTAATATGGCGGCAGTCGGGAGAGCAACCAACACGCCGACAAAACCAAAAAATTCCGCCATTACGGTCAGCGCAAGTAAGACGGCAAGCGGGTGTAAGCCAACGCGCTCGCCCACCAAGCGCGGGGTAATAATCACGCTTTCTAATACGGTGCCAATCCCCATTAACAACCAGATAATGGCAATATCAATAAATGATTCAAAATTGCCGATCCCGACTAAACTTGCCAATAAAACACCAAAAATAAAACCGACGTAGGGAATAAAAGTCAGCAGACCGCTAAGAATGCCAATTGTCAAAGCAAACGGCAGACCGGCAAGTTTGAGCACGACAGAATAAAAAACTGCCATGATGAGCATCACTAAAAGTTGCCCGCGTAAAAATTCCCCCAACACGCTATCTAAATCGCGGCTAAAGATGAGGGCTTGATTGCGAATGCGCGGAGGTAAAATTTCGGTCAGTTCGCCGCTGATACTTTTGCGGTCGCGCAAAAAGTAAAATGTTGCCAGCGGCACGATGAGCAGAGAAGTAAAAATACCAGAGAGGAGGGAAACCCCACCGCTAAAGATATTGGAAATCACATCGGCGGCTTGGCGCAAGCTACTGCCGCCAATTTCGGGGAGATCTTGCTCTTGTGCCCAAGTCGCGAGATTACTGCCCAATAAGAGATGTATTTTTTCAATTAAGGTGGGGAGCAATTCGGCAAAGTCGCGGACTTGCGCCAGAATTAGCGGTATGAGCGCCAACGGCAACAGTACCAACAAAATCAGCAATAAAACAATAATAATAGTTACCGCTAACAACGGCGGTATTTTATAGGTTTCTAATTTTTCTGCCAGCGGTGCCATTACATAAGCGATGACCGCGGCAAAAACAAATGGACCGAGTGCCTCTTTAGCAGAAGCGGTTAGCCAAATAGCAACAGCGGCGATGAGTAAGGCTAATAATAATTTAGTGGAGCGGTTCATTTATTTGCACATTAAAAAAAGTAATTTTATCAGTTTGTACGATTTCCGATAAATTGCCGAGCCGCCCAACGCAGAAAAAGTTAAATTTCACACCACAGGAAAGGCGTTGCGCCAGTTGACGGGGGGTTGGATAATGTGTAAAAGATAAGAAGTTAAGTATTAATATGAAAGAACACGGTTGCTGGCTTGCCGACGCTCAGTGCACAAACTTTGGCAAATTTAGTAAAGTTAAACTCCCTTTCTTGCCTCGAAATAGACCGCCGCGTGGAAAATAAAGAAATACGAACTGTGTGTGTAAGAGGTATAATAAATATATTATCTTATGGAAAAATATGCGAGCAACTAAACATCAAATCATTAATGCTGATAGTAGAAAAATGTCTGAATTGGCAAATAACTCTATTGATTTAATTATTACTTCACCACCGTATTGGCAATTAAAAGACTATGGGACAGAGCAACAAATTGGTTTTAATGATAGTTACGAAGATTATATAAATAATTTGAATCTTGTCTGGCAAGAATGCTATAGAGTTCTTAATAACGGTTGTCGCCTGTGTGTTAATATTGGAGATCAATTTGCGAGATCTGTATACTATGGAAGATATAAAGTGCTTCCTATTCGAGAAGAAATTATAAAATTCTGTGAAATATTGGGGTTTGATTACATGGGAGCGGTGATTTGGCAAAAGAAAACGACTACCAATACAACAGGTGGAGCGTCGCTTATGGGGAGTTATCCGTATCCTAAAAACGGTATATTGTCTATTGATTATGAATTTATTTTGTTGTTGAAAAAATTGGGCGAGACCGAAAAAAAAGATAAATTGATAAAAGATCAATCACAAATGACTAAAGCGGAATGGATGGAATATTTTTCAGGGCATTGGAATTTTGCTGGTGCTAAACAAGATGGACATATTGCAATGTTTCCCGAAGAATTGCCCAAAAGGTTAATAAAAATGTTTTCTTTTGTTGGCGAAACTGTATTAGACCCGTTTTTAGGCAGCGGCACCACTTCTCGCGTTGCAAAAAATCTAAACAGAAATTCTGTCGGTTATGAAATAAATCCTACGTTCATTCCTTACATAGAAAAAAAGTTAGAAATGCAGAAAGGAGATTTTTTTTACGATTCAAAGTATGAAATTTTAAAGCCGGAAAACAAGGTTATTGATTTTGGGGAAAGAATTAAAAAATTGCCATACCGGTATAAAGATCCGCATCAATTTGATAAAAAAATAGACATTAAAAAATTAAATTTTGGTTCAAAAATAGCTTCGGGAGAAGCGCATAAAAAAGAAGATTATTTTTCTATTAAAGAAATTATTAATCCCGAATTAGTTAGATTGAATAATGATATTATTGTTCGCTTAATCGGGGTGAAAGAGAATAAAAGCGTGAGCGCTAGTGCGGTTGAATTTTTACAACAAAAAGTGAAAGGGCAAAAGGTTTTCCTGAAGTATGATACTGTTAAATATGATGTTAAAAATAATTTATTAGTGTATTTATATTTAAAGAATAAAACATTTTTAAATGCGCATCTCATTAAACATGGGTTGGTTAATATTGATACAGGGTATGAATATAAAAATAAAGATAAATTTATAGCGTTAGGTAATGTCAATGGCTAAAGAGTGGATATTAAATAGTGCGATGAATAGATTCCAACTTAATTTCAAAAGAAATGTTGGCGCGACTTCCGATAGCATAAGAGCTTGTTCTCCTAAAACATTGGAAGAATGGCAAGAATATTATTTTTCGCAAGTGAGAAGTAAAGAGCATATTACTGAGTTGGGTAAAAAATTATATATAAAAATTACCGAAGTTATTCAGGCGGAAGTGGAAGAAATTAGCGAAGAAGATTGTATTGATTATCTTTTCAAGATGGTTATCGACCGTACTTTTGAGGGTTATCAAACAGAGATTAAAACGATCTATGGTCAGTTGAGGGAAATATTGAATCGTAGTATTGAACCTGCACCAGATAAATGGGATAGATTATATAACGTTGATTTTTTTATAAAGGTCAAAGAAAAATATATTGGTCTGCAAATAAAACCAGTTAACCAAGGGATTCAACTTCCCCAAATTTTCAAAGAGTTAAATATACAAAGGCAAACGCACGAAAAATTTAAAAATCAGTTTGGCGGGCGTGTTTTTTATATTTTTTCTTGCAAAGAAGATAGGCAAAAAATAATTAAAAATGTTGCTGTAATTGAAGAAATAAAAACAGAAATTACCAGATTAGAAAACGAAAAATAGTAAGTAGTCGGGTGAAAAAAATACGGTGGGTGTTTTATTGACAGAGAACCATCGTCCCGTCAAAACCACCCCGTCATGTTCCGCTACACTCCATATGTTCCCTCTTCTTTGGTGTGGAATTTAAAGGTTGTAATGCCGACCATGCGGATAATTTTTCTTCTATCGTTTGGCGGGCGTTGGCGGGGCTCGTGGAAGGTAGGTGCAGTAAAGGTAAGGGAATATCACGCCAATGACGCCGATACGCTTGCTTTGCCAAACCGCCGTTGGTGGCAATCGTGTGTAAGGTCGGCTGTGTTGCCAGTAGTGCTTTCAGGTCGTTGGGTTCTGCACTCGCGCGTACGATATTGCTATCTAAACTACCGCGGCGTTCGCAACTGCGGTAGACATCCCAAACGGCAATGCCGTGTGTTAATAATAATTCCCGTCGCGTTTGATAGCAGGGGAACGGGTTCGTGGGTGTTTTTAATAAAGTCAGCATAATGTGCCAAAAGGCGTTACGCGGGTGGGCGTAGTATTGTTGGCTGGCGAGCGAAGCCGCACTGGGCATCGATCCTAATATTAAGATGCGGGCGTGTTGTGGCAAAATCGGTGCTAATCCATGAATCCGCATACCGTTATGATAAACGAAAAATTGCTGGCAGAAACAACTGCTGCTGCCCCCGCGGGTGATTTATATGTTTTTACCTACGGCTCGCTGATGTGGCGCCCCGAGTTTCGCTATCAAAAAAAACAACCCGCCCGTGTCTTTGGTTATAGTCGCCGTTGTGCTGTTTTTTCCTATTATTACCGCGGCACACCAGAGCAACCAGGGTTAGTGTTGGGGTTAGATGTCGGCGGGTCTTGTAACGGTTTGTGTTATCGCGTTGCCGCCGCGCAGAAGGCACAGGTCACGCGTTATTTATTTAAACGGGAAATGTTTGCCGATGTTTATTATCCGCGTTATGTGCGCGTGCGATTGCCGAGCGGCAAAGTGCAAACCGCATTAACATTTGTTGTTCGACGCGAAGGCAGCCAATATGCCGCCCCGATGGCGGATCCCGCCGCAGTGAAGATTATTCGCCGTGCCGCCGGCGTTGGGGGTGCCAACAGTGAATATTTTCACAGCACCCGCCACCATTTACAAGAAGTCGGCAGTGCATCGCCGTTGTTAGAGCGTTTGTGTGCTTTATTGACAGAATAAAGCAGAACCAAAGCGAAACAAAAGCAAGCGGTGTAGGGGAAAAATAAATGGCACTGGCGATTTAACTGTTAGAATCATTATTTTTTATTGAAGGGAGATTCAAAATGTTGACTACAGATAGTATTGTTTCTTTATATTGGCGGCAAAATACGTCGAACCGCACCTTACGCGCCGGATTATTAATGATTGCCGCCGTTTGTTTATTAACCGTATCGGCACAGTTTAAAGTGCCGTATTACCCCGTACCGATGACCATGCAAACCTTTGTCGTCTTGCTGTTGGGGATGACCTACGGCAGTAAATTGGCACTGGGGAGTGTGATTGCTTATTTATGTTTGGGGGCAGCAGGAGCGCCCGTATTTTCCGGTGGCGGTGGTATCGCCTATTTCACAGGTCCGACCGGTGGCTTTTTGCTCGGGTTTGTCGCCGCAGTTGCCTTTACCACGATTGCCGCCCGTTGGGGCGTGGCAAAAAACTTTTTCGTTGCTTTTATTTTTTTGGCAATTGCCGATATGTTGATTTTTATTTGCGGCATTGCCCAACTCACCTTTGTTGTCGGCGATTTAGACAAGGCATTAGCCCTTGGCTTTTACCCGTTTATTATCGGCGATTTAAGTAAAGTTTTGCTGGTCGCGGCAGTGGTGGTGTTGGCGTATAAAAAACGCCCGCAACATTAATTGAGCATGACTGTTTCCAACCAACAACTCGCCAACGCCTTACGGGCGTTAGCGATGGACGCAGTAGAAGCCGCCAAATCAGGACACCCGGGGATGCCGATGGGCATGGCAGATGTCGCCACGGTTTTATTTAAAGAACAATTAAAATTTTCCAGTGCCGCCCCGCATTGGCACGACCGCGACCGCTTTGTATTATCCGCCGGACACGGCTCTATGCTGTTATATGGCTTGCTTTATTTAACAGGATATAACGATTTCACTTTGGACGAAATTAAAAACTTCCGCCAGTTAAACGCCCGTACTGCCGGGCACCCCGAATATGGACACGGCGCCGGCATTGAAACCACCACTGGACCGTTAGGGCAGGGGTTGGCAAATGCAGTCGGCATGGCATTGGCAGAGCGCCTATTAGCAGGCGAATACGGGCAGGAAATATGTGACCATCACACCTGGGTCATTGCCGGCGATGGCTGTTTAATGGAAGGGATTAGTCACGAAGCGGCATCGTTTGCCGGGCATTTACAGTTAGCCAAACTCACCGTGTTGTTTGATGATAATAATATCTGCATTGACGGCGATACCGCAATGACAGTGAGCGAAGATACAATCGCGCGGTTTGCCGCTTATGGTTGGAATACCGACCAGTGCGACGGACACGATGCCGCCGATATTAGTCGGGCATTAGCCGCCGCACGGATGGCGACCCGTCCGACACTCATCGCCTGCCGTACGAAAATTGGTTACGGCGCCCCGAAAAAACAAGGCACCGCCGCCGCCCACGGTTCGCCGTTGGGTGCAGACGAACTTGCTGCCGCCAAAAAAGCATTACAGTGTCAACCCGCCCCTTTTGAAATCCCCACCGATATTCTCAATGCGTGGCGGGCGATTGGCAGCCAGCACGATTCTTGCGAACAACAATGGCAGCAAAAATTAGCCGCCCACCCGCAAGCAGAAGAATTAAAACGCCGCTTAGAGGGCGAACTCCCCGCGGGTTGGGATGAACAATGGCAACAATGGCGCGACTCCCTTCGTAGCACAGGCGACAATAGCGGCAAAAAAATGGCAACCCGACAAGCCAGCGCCAAAGCGTTAGAAAAATTAGTTCCCACCATCCCCGCGTTATTAGGTGGTTCTGCCGATTTAACCGGCTCCAACTTAACGCACGTTGGGCAATCTTTCCTCACCCAAGCGGCAGACGGCACGATAGACGGACGTTATGTACACTACGGCGTGCGCGAACACGGCATGGCAGCGGTGATGAACGGTTTGGCATTGCACGGCGGGTTGATCCCCTACGGCGGCACCTTTTTAGTTTTTTCCGATTATTGCCGTCCGGCAATTCGCTTAGCCGCCTTGATGCAAACGCATGTTGTCTACGTCTTCACGCACGATTCAGTCGGTTTAGGAGAAGACGGACCCACCCACCAACCCGTAGAACATTTAGCATCTTTACGCTTAATACCGGGGCTTACCGTGTTTCGCCCTTGCGATACAGCAGAAACCGCCGAGTGTTGGCATTTGGCATTAACTCAACAAAAGCCCGCCGTGTTGGCATTATCGCGCCAAGGGTTACCCGCCGTCAGTGGCGATGCCGTCGGACAATGCGCCCGCGGCGCGTATGTCTTAGCGGATTGCCCGACAAAGCACACACCGCGCCAACTGACCATTGCCGCCAGTGGTTCGGAAGTAGAGTTAGCATTGCAAACGCAGCAACAATTAGCGGCGGACGGCATCGCGGCGGCAGTGGTATCGGTGCCGTCAATGGAATTATTCGCCACTCAATCGCCGGAGTGGCAGCAACAAGTATTGCCGCCGCAAGTGCCGTTACTCGCCATTGAAGCCGCCAGCACGATGCCGTGGCAGGCGCTCGCCGCCACCGCGGGGATTCGACATAGCGACTATGTTTGTATGGATCGCTTCGGTTTATCGGCACCGGCGGCAGCGGCATTTGCCGAGTTGGGTTTTAGCGTGGAGGCGTGCTGTGCCAAAGCGCATGACTTGGTCAAGCGGAGCAATGACGAAGCAAACTAAGCCGGCAGAAGTTATTTATTTGGCAAACCCGCGCGGTTTTTGTGCCGGGGTAGATCGCGCCATTGCCATTGTGAATCAAGTGCTTGCCAATCACGGCGCCCCAATTTACGTTAAACACGAAATTGTTCACAACCGCACCATTGTAGAAGAATTTAAACAAAAAGGCGTTGTCTTTATAGAAGACCCGCAACAAGTTCCAGAAAAAGCGATATTGGTTTATTCGGCACATGGCGTTTCCGAAGCAGTACGCCGTGCGGCAGTGGCGCGGCAACTGACCATTTACGATGCCACCTGCCCCTTGGTGACCAAAGTACACGCCGAAGTCAAACGCTTACGCGCCAACGGTTATGAAATTATTATGATCGGACACGCCGGCCACCCCGAAGTAGAAGGGACATTAGGGCAAGCGACAGAGGGGATTCACCTGATTGAATGCACAGACGATGTAAAAAAATTGACCGTGCACAATGAAGAAAAAATCGCCTATGTCACGCAAACAACATTATCGGTAGACGATACTGCCGATATTATTCGGGCGTTAACAGCGCGGTTTCCGAAAATTAACATTCCGCAAAAAGATGATATTTGTTATGCCACGCAAAACCGACAAGATGCCGTTAAAGCAATGGCGGCAACGTGTGAAATGATATTAGTCGTTGGCTCGCCCACCAGCTCTAACTCCAACCGTTTATGCGAAGTTGCCCGCCAACGCGGTGCCAGCGCTTATTTGGTAGATACCGCCGCCGATATTCAACCGCAATGGTTAGAGGGGGTGCGTTCTATCGGGGTGACTGCCGGCGCTTCGGCACCAGAGCAATTAGTGCAAGATTTAATTACTGCCCTGCGGGTCGCCGCTCCGCAAGTGGCGATAAAATCGCTTGACGGGGTAGAAGAAAATATTGTGTTTTCTATGCCCAAACACCTCGCTCGTTCGGCGCAAAACAGTCGTTAAAATTGCGGCAATGGCTGCGGCAATGGGCAAGACAGCAAACAGCGATAGGCAAGCCGATTGGATTATTATCGGCGGCGGTATTCCGGCGTTGGTCGCGGCTTTTTATTTGCAACAACGCGGTTTGCGGGTCATCGTCATTGATAATAATAGGCCCTCGGCATCGCGTGCCGGTGCCGGCATTTTATCGCCCTTACCCCCGTGGCATTACCCGCCGGAAATTTTAGCATTGACCACTGCCGGTGCGGCAGCATACCCGCAATTATTAGCCGCCCTCGGAGACGATTGCGGTCTGCAACAATCAGGAATGTTTGTGCTCCCGCCATTTGACGATAGTGCCTTGCGCGCATGGCAAGCACAAGGCGGTAGCGTGCAAGAAAAATTAATCAGTGCAGTCCATCCGCATTTGGCAGCACAAAAAGCAACGCAAGCCAGCGGCTTGTGGTTGCCCGAAGTGCAAGTATTACAACCGCGGCGTTTGTTGCAGGCATTGCGGCGGCACATCACTCGGCAGGCACAGTACGCCCGGCGTTATGTGGCAAGCGTCAGCAGTTTAACAGTCGTTGATAACAAAGTGCAACGGGTAGAACTTAGCGATGGCAGGCATTTATCGGCAGCAAAGGTATTGTTGGCGGCAGGGGCGTGGAGTGGCGGTTTGTGTCCGCCGCCGGCACCCGCCATTACCCCCATTCGCGGGCAACTGTTGCTCTATCGCAATGTTGGCATTCGCTTGCCCCCCGTGGTGCTGCAAGAAGAACAGATGTTTTATTTACTACAACGGCAAGACGGGAATTTACTAGTCGGCAGTACTAGCGAATCTTGCGGTTTTGACGACCGCCCCAGCGCCGAGGCAACTGCCGTATTGCACCAACGGGCGCAACAGTTACTGCCGTTACTGCAAGGGCAAACGCCGCGCCGTGCTTGGACGGGGTTGCGTCCGGCAGCAAAGAAACCAATTATTGCGCAACATGCAACGGTGGACAATTTGTATATTAACAGTGGGCATTTTCGCTACGGGGTCACTATGGCACCCGCCGCCGCCCAACATTTATTGCGTCTATTAGATGGGGAAATCAACAACAGCAACAACGATTACGCTGCATGAAGATGGTGGGTCTGGAAGGACTTGAACCTTCGACCCCACGCTTATCAAGCGTGTGCTCTAACCAACTGAGCTACAGACCCAAACACAAAAAGCGGATTATACCTGACTTATCGCCGCGGTGTATTATTTTTCTCAATCAGGGTGCCATTCTTCTGCCACAAAAAGTGGCGGGCGCTCAGCACGGTGCCTTGTTGTTTTTTTTCTGCCGTGGGCAGTACGCTGTCGCTAGGCCAAATGCCGTTGGCGAGGGTTTGCCGATAGGGTGGCGGTAGCCCTGCCGCTGTCATGGCAGCGGCGGCGGTAGGGTGGTCATAAGCGAGCGGGCAGTGTTCAATTTCAATGCCGGCAGCGGTATCGTGCCAGACCGAATACCAAACATTGCTACTGCCATCGTTTGCCGGCATTCCCAACGCGCCGCTATTGTGCCACAACGCACCGCCGACCGATTGACTAAACGGAATACCGCAATGCCCCGCGATTACACCATTGCATTGCAACGCTTGAATATGTTTTTCCTTATCGGGAGTCGACGCAAAAATAAACGTATTATCGGCATCGCACCCGCCATGTAACACCGCGAAACGCCGACCGGCAAAATCAATTTCCGCGTGCACGGGGAGGGTTGCCATCCATTGTTTATTCGCAGCGCTAATGTTGTCGCGGGCGTAGCGATACCAAGCGGCGGAAAGTAAATCGCAAGTGCTGTTGGCACTAAAACCGCAACCGCAATTATCCGCGTTGGTCGCTAACGCCCGCTCGCAGTTGCCACGCACAATCAGCGTCGCGGGTAATTGCTGGCGGCAGAAAGTCGCCACCGCTTCGCCATCGGCACAATAGGCGGCGAGATCGCCGGTAATAATAATGTGGTCGTGGGCAATTGTGCGCCGCGTTGCTTCGGCTAAAAGTGCTGTCAATGCTTGCCAATTCCCATAAATACCGCCGCAAATAAGCAGGGTATTCTGGTAATTGTTAGGCATTAGCAGATGAGGTTAGCGCATAGTTAACGCAATTCAACTTCGGCAGCGTCGCGTAACTCGGTAATGTGTTGAGAAAACAACTCCGCACGTTCTCCTTGTAGCAAACGTTCACGCAACTCTTCATTAATTGCCGGAATTTCAAGATCCCGCCGTCCATCAACACGGATAATATGAAAACCAAATGTTGTTTTGACCGGGGTTTGCGTCATTTCGCCGTCTTTCAAGGCGGTCATTGCTTGCCCAAATTCCGGCACCAATGCTTGCGCCGCAACCCAACCTAACTTACCTCCGTTGGTACCCGAACCCGGGTCTTGCGAATGTTGCTGGGCGAGGGCGGCGAATTGACTGGGATCGGCTTTAATTTGCTCCAACAAAGAATTAGCAGTGGCTTCATCTTCTACCAAAATATGGGCGGCATCGTATTCTTGTGCGCCGGCAAATTCTGCTGACATTTCTTTATATAATTCGGCAACGCGTTCCTCGTTGATTGGGTGCTTTTCAAAAAATTGGCTGACATAAGCACGCCCTAAAATCGTTTGCTCGGCAATAATCAACTCGGCGCGCACCGCATCGGTATCGGCAATGCCCGATTTTTTCGCGGCTTGTGTAATTAATTCACTGGTAATCAAGTTATCAATAACGACACTGCGATTGTTGTCGTTAATTTCGTTGCCTTGGGCATAAAAAGTCATGCGACTTGCCGGAATATCCACCCCGTTGACAACGGCAATAATGTCATTCGGCGCATCGGCGGCAACTGCATCGGAGACGAAAACAGAAGATTGTGTTGTTGCTTTTGCACTAACGTCGGGTTCTTGCTGGCAACCCGTTGCCAGCAATGCAACTGAGAATAATAAAACAGATTTTTTCATGAGAATTCCTTTGTGCTTTGTCCGGTGATATAAAAAGAAAAAGTGAAATAAAGCGCCATTCTAACAGTTTAATAAATTTATTTTGCTGGCGCCCTGGTGTTTATTGTATTAAATGGGTAGCTGTGGAGTGAAATTTTGCCAGTCGCGAATCGTGTGCGCTAAAAAAATTGTTTGCAAAGTGAAATTTATGTGGTATAAATAAGCAAAATTTCTCTGCCGTTGTCGGTCAAACGCTCAATAAATAAAAAATGTTTGACTCAATTTGTGCGGACAAGCGCGTACAATAAATAATAAAAATAATATTTTGAGAGAGAAATATGGAATTTTTAAATTACATGGGGGCGGTGTTCACACCGTTTAATTTTTTTGTGCTGTGCTTGGGCACCGCCGGCGGGCTTATTTTGGGAGCATTGCCGGGGTTGAGTCCGACCATGGCGGTGGCGTTATTAATTCCATTTACTTTTCACATGGAGCCGGCAGCCGGGCTCATTTTGCTTGGTGCGGCATACACTGCCACCGTTGCCGGTGGTGCGGTGAGTGCGATTTTATTAAAAATCCCTGGTGCACCGGCAAACATTGCCACGGTGTTAGACGGGCACGCAATGGCACGTAACGGGCAAGCGGCAAAAGCCCTGCAACTGTGTTTTATTTCCTCGGGAATCGGCGGCGTATTGGGGATTTTTGTCCTCATCTTTTTTACCCCTATCTTAGCAAAATGGGCGCTGGCTTTTGGTCCCTCGCATTTATTTTGGATGGCAATGTTAGGGGTAACCGTCATTGCGTCGTTGGGGTCGCGCTCGGCGGTGAAAGGGTTAATTTCGGGGTGTATCGGGTTATGGATTTCTACCATTGGTTACGACCAAATTGAAGGCGTGGAACGCTTCACCTTTACCGAACATCTCACCGGCGGCATTCACACCATCGCTGCTTTAGTCGGTTTATTTGCCGTGCCGCAAGTGTTGCAAATGATTGAACGGCGCGGTGGCGGCGGCGAGGTGTTAGCGATGGAACAGCATCCGGTTTGGCAAACTGTGAAATTTGTTTTTGGGCGCATTCGGGCAATTAGTATCGGCAGTATCGTCGGTATTATTGTCGGGCTCATCCCCGGCGCCGGCGGGCAAATTGCCGGCTTAGTTTCCTACGACCAAACCCGTAAATTTTCTAAAAACCCCGATAATTTTGGCAAAGGCGAACCCGACGGCGTGATTGCTGCCGAAACTGCAAACAATGCCATGGTCGGTCCTTCCTTGGTGCCGTTACTCACGTTGAGTGTGCCCGGTTCGCCCACCGCCGCAGTGTTGTTAGGCGGGTTGCTGATTCACGGTATTTTTCCCGGTCCGGATTTATTTATCGACTACCCCGAGGTCTCTTGGACGTTTATTAATTCCTTATTAATCGGGCAGTTATTGATGGTGGTCTTTGGCTTAGCCCTGTCGCGCTTAGCCGCCAAGGTGATTCGCCTGCCGGAAAATTATCTTGCCGCTACCGTAATGGTGTTAGCCGTTTTTGGCACCTATAGCGTGCAGCATTCTTATTCGGATGTGTTGGTGATGGCAACATTGGGGGTCGGTATGTATCTATTTGAAAAATTTGGCTATACCGCCGCCCCGATTGTTTTGGGAATTGTATTAGGTCCGATCGCCGAACGCAATTTTGCTCAAGGGCGCATTATCGCCAATGCCGGCGATGGCATGGCTCCTTATTTTTTGAGCGGCGGCTTAAACCTCACCCTCATCGCGCTGATTGTTTTGTCCATTACTTCGAGTGTCTATTTTGAAATCCGCTCGCGGAAACAAAAGGAGGTTTCTCATGCTTGATGCACCCCCGTTTTTACCGCGCTCTAAATGGGCGGCGGCAAGTGGCGATTTATTAGTCGCCGCATTTGCCCTGCTGTTGGTGGTGGTTTCCTTTTCGGCGGAAAATCCGCAACCGTATTTATTCCCGCGCATTTTAGCCATTGCCATGTTCTCGTTAGCGTTGCTACAAATATTGATTGTCGCCTCCGGCGGCGATTGGTCGGTGCAGTTAACAACAATTTTGCAGGAAGCACGCCGTTCGTCATTGGCAATATTGGCAGTTATTTTATACGTTGCCTTGTGCGAGTGGTTAGGGTTTTATACGGCGGCAATATTAGCATTTCTCAGCATTGTTTATATCGGCAGTAACAACTGGTCACAGCGACAATTTGCCACAGCGGTAGCGGTGGCAGCGGCAACAGCAGTTGTTTTGTATGTTTTATTTTCACTACTGTTACGGGTGCAAGTTCCGCGCGGGTGGTTATTTTAATATTACCCCGACATCAGTCGCCATGCAAAAATCAATAATGAAACCCCTTAAATTGTGCTACAATAAAAATATTAATAATAATAAGAGCGTTGCACAACAGGCAGTAAGACAGTGGTCGTATAAATTAAAAATTTTTTTATTTTTTTATTTACTAAGGAGAAAAGCCATGAAAAAAACAATCCAATCTTTATTAACTGCTGTTTTAGCAACGACAGTAGCAACGGTACCAACTTTGGTTGCCAGTGCTGCGGACTATCCGGAACGTCCGGTCAGTTTAGTTGTCGCTTATAACCCCGGGGGGGCAACGGACTTTCAAGCCCGTATCGTTACCATGTTGGCGGGCAAAGAAAATTATATGAATATGCCGATGGTGATTTTTAATCGTCCCGGTGCCGGTGGCAAAGTGGGTTGGACGCAATTTGCCAGTAAAGCAAAAAGTGATGGCTATGAACTCGCGGCGTACAATGTGCCGCATTTTATCGCACAAGCCATTGTCTTTAAAACCCCTTACGGCATTGATAACGTCGAACCCGTCGCCAACTGGGGTGCGGATCCGGCAGTACTCATCGTACCGAAAGACAGCCCTTTCAATAGCGTGAAAGACGTAGTTGCCTTTGCCAAGAAAAACCCCGACAAACTCACCATTAACGGTGCCGGTTTGTATGTGGGGCATCATATCGCCTACTTGCAGTTTGCTAAGGAAAGCGGTACGAAATTGGTTTATGTTCCCGAGACAGGTGGCGCCCCGGCATTGAAAAATGTTATCAGCGGTCAAGTGATGGCAGGGTTTAATAACTTATCCGATGCCTTCCGTAGCCAAGACCGAGTGAAAATTTTAGGCATTGCCGATTTAGAGCGTCATGACTTCCTGCCGGATGTCCCGACCTTTAAAGAGCAAGGGGTTAGTGTGGATAATTCCAGTGTTAACTTCCGCGGCATTATGGCGCCGAAAGGCACCTCGGAAGAAATATTAGCTTATCTTTCCGAAAAAGCCGTCGCGATGTTTGGTGATGGCAAAGTGCAAGGCAAAATGAAAGCCGGCGGTTCGCCGATGCATGTCATGACTCGTGCCGAAGTGCAAGCAATGTGGAAAGAACGCCAAGCGTATTTGAGTGACTTATTAAAAGACCTCGTTCAGTAATTGACGCTTACCAATAGCCGGCAGGGTACTACTGCCGGCTATTTTTTTCTTTTTTAATTAGGAAACAATGTTATGACAGTTGTCGCAACACAGATTGCGCGTGCCCGTGTGGCGCAACGCGCCTTAGAAGCCGGTGGACAAGAACTTGCAGACCGTGCCGCCTTAGCTGCTGCTTGGGCAATTTTAAAGCCCGAAAATAACCGCCGCTTAGCCGAAATGGCAGTGTGTGAAACAGGGTTAGGTAATGTGGAAGATAAAGTGATTAAAAATCACCGCAAAACCTTAGGGCTATTGCGCGATATGCAGGGGCAACGCACCATTGGCATTATTCGCGAAGACCGCGAAAACGGCATTACCGAAATTTCACGCCCGCTGGGAGTGATTGCCGCAATTACCCCCTCTACCAATCCGGCGGCAACTCCGGCAAACAATATCATTAACGCCTTGAAAGCAGGCAATGCCATTATTTTGGCACCCTCACCCAAAGGGTTGCCGGTGGCGATGGCGTTATTAGAATTGATTCATCAAGAATTTAAACGTGCCCAACTCCCCCTGGACAACGCCGCCGATTTAGTGCAAACCTTGCCCGTTGCCGAGCGCGAGATGAGTCAGGAACTGATGCGTCAAGCAGATTTAGTGGTGGTGACGGGGTCGCAAAATAATGTACGCAATGGCTACAAAAGCGGTACCCCTTGTTTAGGAGTCGGCGCCGGCAATGTAACCGTGATTGTTGATGAAACTGCCGATGTTGCGGCAGCGGCAGCAAAAATCGCCGCTTCTAAAACCTTTGACAACGCTACCTCGTGCTCGTCAGAAAATAGTTTAATTTTAGTCGCCAGCATTGCCGAACAAGCAGTAAAAGAATTGCGCGCAGTCGGCGGGGTATTGTTAGATGCCAGCGATAAAGCACGTTTGCAAAGTGTGCTCTGGCAACAAGGCGGATTGAACCGTAACCTCCTTGCCAAAGGCGCCGCTACATTGATTGCCGCGATTGACGACGTGCGGGCGCAAGACGGTCTTGCTGCTTTAACGGGTGTTGAAAATGCCCGTTTTCTTATGGTGCAAGAAAACGCCATCGGGAGCGATGCCCCTTATTCCGGCGAAAAAATGGCACCCGTGCTCACCCTGTACCAAGCTGCCGACTATCCCGCCGCGGTCGCTACTGCCGAACAGTTATTAATGCACCAAGGCGGCGGGCATTCGGTGGGTATTCACACTGCCGAGGATAACCGTGCCGTTGCCTTAGGGTTGCAGTTGCCAGCGTGTCGCGTGATTGTTAATCAAGCGCATTGTTTTGCGACCGGGGGCGCATTTAATAACGGCTTGCCCTTTTCGCTTTCTATGGGGTGTGGCACGTGGGGTGGCAATTCATTTTCCGGTAATTTTAATTTTCGCCATTTATCGCAACAAGTGCAAGTCGCCCGTGTTATCCCTGCACGTGAACCGACGTTAAAAGATATTTTTGCTGATTATTGGCAAATCGTAGGAGAAACAATTAACGAATGAATACGCAAGCAACAGCTCCCGATATGACAATTCGCGCATTAGTGGATTTTTACGCCGCACAACAGGCGGAGCAAGTATTTTTTATTTCAGCGGCAAGTGGTAAAAAAGTAACATGGCGCGCGCTTGCCGCGCAGTTGCCGGCAATGGAGCAATTATTGCAATCCTTGCAAATCCCCACCGAACAACCATTGGCATTTATGTTGAATAACGGTTGGGCATCGGTGCAAATCATTTTAGGTGCATTGTATTACGGGCGTATTGTCGTACCGCTCAACATTGCCGCCGGCGATGCACAGTTGTTGTATGCCTTGCAACAAAGCGGTAGTGCGGCAGTTATCGTTGACCAAGACAACGCCGCGCGGTTGCAAACCATTATTGGCGACAACGCTAACATAAAAATCGTGCAAGTGGATGGCGATCATGGGATTGAAAATAACGACGTAGAAAATAACCCACCGCTCAATACAACACGAGCAGTCACAGCAGATACAAAAGCGCTAATGATATACACCAGTGGTACCACTGGCACCCCCAAGGGAGTCGTACACACGCAGGGGAGTTTACTTGCCGGCGGCAATAATGTAGTATTGGCGCATCAACTCACTGCCGCCGACCGTGCCTTATGTGTCTTACCGCTGTACCATATTAACGGTTTGTGCGTAACGGTATTTGCCCCGTTGTTGTCGGGCGGTAGTGTCGTCATGCCCTTACGGTTTCGCACCGAAGAATTTTGGCAACAAGTCGCCACCCACCAATGCACATGGTTTAGCGTGGTGCCGACATTAATTTCCTACCTCTTGCAAAGTACCTCGCCGTTCCCCTCTATGCCGCAGCTACGCTTTGGTCGGAGTGCCTCAGCACCGTTATCGCCGAGTGTGCAGGAAGAATTTGAACAACGTTTTGCCATCCCGATTATTGAAACGATGGGGCTCACCGAAACAGCGGCACAAATTTTATCTAATCCGCTGCCGCCGGCAACACGTAAAATCGGCTCCCCCGGTATTGCCTACGGCAACGAAGTGGTTGTATTAGGCAAAGACGGCACCCCCTGTGCCGACAACGAAAGCGGCGAGTTGGCAGTGTGCGGGTTGAATGTCATGCTGGAATACAACAATAATCCGCAGGAGACGGCGGCAACATTTACCGCTGACGGTTGGCTATTGACGGGGGATTTAGGACATCGCGATTCTGACGGTTACTTTTTTATTACCGGCAGAAGCAAAGAACTCATCATCAAAGGCGGCGAAAACATCGCCCCGCGTGAAATAGATGAAGCATTAATGCAAATGCCGCAGGTCGTGGATGCGGCAGCATTTGCCCGTCCCTGCAAGCGTTACGGGCAACGAGTAGAGGCGTGTGTTACATTGGCAACAGGAGTACAGGTGGAAGAACACGTGTTGATTGAGTATTGCCAAACGATTGTCGGGCGCTTTAAATCTCCGGAACGCATTTATTTTGTTGCCGATTTGCCGCGGGGGCCTTCCGGAAAAGTGCAACGGCTCAAATTAGCTGAATTAGTCAGTACCTACCAATCGTCCGGAGGGGATTAGGATATTTTTCTATTTTTATGTGGTAAGACAGAAGTGTATGCAAGGTAAAAAATATAAAAAGGTTAGTAAAAACTGATAAAATCTCTGTTATGAAAAAATTCATCACATTTTTCTCATCACTTATTGCACTTATTGTCAGCGTAATAATGTACGTTGGTTACGCGCATCGTCTGCCTTATGGTGCTTGGGATAAAAAGTTGCCACTGCCCGCGGAGGTCGTCACGGGGGTAAAAGAAATTACCAATTGGTACAGTCATTCTTCCCTTTACGAACAAGGTGATTTCTTTGGCATGTCGTCTAGCGGCTTGTTGTATCTATTGGGAAGTATTTCTTTATCGTTGCTTGTATTTGGGTTGCTGGTCGTTGGGTTGCTTGTAATGTGCCGCAATATCGTTGCTAACATTGCAAACAAAATAAACAAAGTAAGAAAAGAAAAGAAAAGAAAAATTGACACCGTTACGGAGAATAAAAGAATAAATCTCGGAAGAGATGATGAACATATTGATGTGTCAGATTTATACAGCGATAGCCGCGACCAGGAAATCGACAGAAGTGAATATAATGAAGAGGAAGGTGATATAAAATCTGTCTTTTCTGATTTGGAGGCAACCCCTTCGGAGCCAACCACTGTTTCGGCGAAGATAAAAAATAAATTTATTATTCCCGAACATTTGTTAAGCGATGAAATGGAAGATATATACATGTTCACCAATGTTGAGACGGTGGTGTCCATGTTTCAGAATCAGGCGACCGAGCGGCAATTTGAACTGATTATTGCAGTGTTGCGTCCCGAGTTCAGTGAATATGTTGAATTATTTAGTGAAGATGTACGTAATCGTATTAGCCGGCAAATATTGCAACATCACATGTTGGGCTTGAAGCGGGAAGAAGCGGGGATCTCTCCCGGTCAATTTAGTGCGCAAGATAAACGTATGAATGAGGCAGAGCGGGAAACTATTTGTCGCCGTTTTGTTCCCAAAAATATTAAACATTTGTCAGAGCGAGGGAGTGAAATTATCGGCAAGGTCTTTAGTTTAACCGAGCAACAAAAGGTACAACAGTTCACTCTGTCGCAAACAGAAGATTGGCAAGATATTTCATTGCGTAATTTAGTTGAGGTGATGCAAGCACCAATTGTTAGTAGCGAATAGCCGCCGTAGGCAGTAGGTAGCGTATTATTTATCGCGCACGTTGTCTGTAAATGGAGTCATTATCAGTTAGTATTATCGGAAGTGGTGTGTGGGGGCGTGCTTTCGGACATGCCATTGCCGCACCGCATTGTTCGGTAATTTTTTACGATTATCAATTTACAAAAGCAGAACAAGCCGCAACAGTTGCCTATACGGCGGCGGCAACGGACATTACCGATGCCATTTTAAACGCGCAACTGATTATTGTTGCCGTCAGTAGTGTGGCATTCTCCCAAACCTTACAACAACTGACAACGGCAACGGTACCGATTATTTGGTTGACCAAAGGATTTGCTACTGGCGACAAACCCTTGTACACCGTGGCGGCAGAGATACTGGGGGCACAAGCACATTACGGTGTGATTTCCGGTCCCTCATTTGCCAGCGAAGTCGAAAGTGGCTTGCCGGCGGCGTTGTCGTTGGCAACAAACTTTGCCGCCGATGCCGAGTGGATTCGTCAACAATTGCACCGCCGGCATTTACGTTTGTATCAACAAGACGACCTCATTGGCGTTTGTATTGGCGGGGCGGTCAAAAATATTATCGCGATTGCAGCAGGGATTAGCGATGGCTTTGCCTTGGGCGAAAATGCCCGTGCCGCTTTAATCTCCCGCGGTTTGGCAGAAATGACCGCCTTGAGCCAAGCATTAGGAGGCAGGCCGGATACCTTGTTGGGATTGTGCGGTGTTGGCGATTTAGCCCTTACCTGTTGTTCGGATTTATCACGCAACCGTCAATTAGGGTTGGCAATTGCCGCCGGCAAACAGACAGCAGCGGCAACAGGTGTTACCTGCGAAGGCGCGGCAGCAGCAGCAGCGGTCGTCGCCTGTGCCACCGCCCATCAATTAGAATTACCGATTGTCGCGGCAGTGGCGGCAGTATTAGCGCAACGCATCACTCCCGCCGCCGCCGTGGAAAATTTACTCACCCGCCCGCTACGTTAGCGTTGTCGTCCGTGTCGCCGCCTGTCCCCCCTTCCTCTACTGCCCGTATTGGCTCGGTACTATTTTTTATTTGGTTGCTCTTTATTACGCCGCCGTTTGCTCTGCTGGCGTGTTTAATTGCACCGTTGCCGCCGCTCTTGCGTTACCGTATTATTGCGCAATGGTCGCGCTTGACGCAAGCCGGTTTAGCGTGGCTTTGTGGTGTACGTTATCGGGTACTGGGGGCAGAAAACATCCCGCCGCAACCGGTGGTATTTTTATCACGACACGAATCGGCTTGGGAAACAATCGCCTATCAAGTCATCTTACCGCCGCAGGTCTTTGTCTTGAAAAAAAGTTTATTGTACATTCCGTTTTTTGGTTGGGGCTTGCAGCAAATGAGTCCGATTGCCATTAACCGTCAATCAGGGATATCTTCCCTGCGGCAAGTATTAGCACAGGGCGCGGCGCGGTTGGCAGTCGGGTTTTCTGTCGTTGTTTTTCCCGAAGGGAGTCGCATGTTACCGCAGCAAACGCGGCGTTATTTTAGCGGCGGCGCAGCACTGGCAAAACACGCCGCCGTGCCGTTAGTCCCCATTGCCGTAGATAGCGGCAAGTGTTGGGGAAGAAATAAATTTTTCAAACAGCGCGGTTGTATTACCGTTCGCATTGGTCGCCCGATTGACCCTGCCAGCGGCTCGGCAGAAGAACTGACACAGCAAGCGAAAACGTGGATTGAAGCGCAACGCAAGTTAGCGACAAGCGACGGATAACGGCGCATGTAATGGCGAATTAGTCACCTCTGCTTGCCAATCTACACAAAGCGCCAGCCAATTTTCAAGCGCGGATGCCGTTTGCGTAATTGCCGTTGCCGAAATTGTCGCCCCGCTAATTCCCGCCGCAATATCAGGATAATGCGGTTGCTTTAAAAAATCACTAATGCCCGCGGTTTCTTGGTGTTGTAAAACACGTATTTGCGGCGGTGGCTGCAACCCTTGCGTATGTGGCGGTTGAAAGGCAAATAGCAATTCAATCGGGGCATTATATCCTGCCAGTGCATCGCTATGGAGCAATAGGGCGGTCAGTTGTTGCTGGTGGTAAATCGGGTAGAGGGTACGTAAGCGGGTATCGGCAAGGGAGATATTGAGTGTGATTGCCGGCGGCGGCAGCGCGGTATCGTGCGTTACATTTACTAACAACGCTTGCATTTGGCGAATTTCATAAGCATGGCGGTGGGTGGCAATTTTATCGGCAAGCAGGGCATGGATGAGTAAAACAAACAGCAATGTCGCGGCAGTGACCAGTGCTAAAACAATGGCGGGATGTTTTAAGTATTTGCGTCGTATTATCGGCGCCATTGTTTTACCGCTAAATCACACAAAGGGGCGAGTACATTCCCGATTAAGATCGCAAAGGCAATGGAATCGCTATGGCTACCGTGTTGGCGTAACCATATGGCTAACGCGCCCACTAAAGCAGCGTAGCACCAGCGTCCGCCGCGGCTTGTTGCCGCGGTAACGGGGTCAGTAATGACAAAAAAGGCAGCGAAAACTAATCCCCCTTGTATTAATGTCTGCCAATCCAGTGCCAATGCCATAGAAGTCGCAACCGCTCCTAAGCAAAACGCCAGCGGGAGGCGCCAATCGGCAAGGCGCAACAGCAACAACACACCACCGCCGGCGGCGGCCGCCAGTGCTGGTAATGCCAGCAGCCAAGTTGTTGCTGCCAAGGGGTCTCCGAGGCGTGCTAATGCTAATGGGGTCGGGTGGCTGGTTGCATCTGCCGTCCAAGCATTAAAATATTCAGGAAAAGAAATAAACGCCAACGCATACCCCGCCATTGCCGGATTAAAAGGGTTATTGCCCAAACCACCGTAGCAATGTTTGGCAAGCCCGATGGCAAATATTGCCGCTGCCGCCGCGACCCCCCACGGCACATAAGGCGGCAGGGCAATCGTCAAAATACATGCAGCGACTACCGCACTGCCATCGGCGGCGGCGGCGAGCGGTTTGCCTTGCCAGCGCAGACAAATCAGTTCGCAAAGCGTTGCGGCGCTGACGGTAATGAACAGTTGCTGACACACCCCCCAGCCGTAAAGATAAGTTGCCGCCGCCAGCGCCGGCAGGGTGGCAGCGGCAACGCTCCACATAATTGCAGTGCTATTGGCAATTTTCATCGCACGATAAAAAATAACTACGCGGCTAACATTTTTTGCAGCAGGGTGAAGTCAGTTAACGGAGCGCTACAAGATTGATCGCGGCAGACATAGGCAAACACGCCGTCTTCGGGGGGGGCTTTTTGTAGCGGTAGCGGCAATTCCGCGTGGTTGGGCGGGAGACAAAAAACCAATACCATTGATGCGGTATCATTGTCTAAAGCGTGTTGCCATTGGCGGCATAAGGCGCTATCGCCGACTAAATAAACAAGCGTAGGCGGTTGCAGGTGGCATTGTAAAGCGCTCAGCAAGGAAGCGCTGGCACTTGCCCGCTGTGTTAACGTATGATTAAACAAT
>JAHZKE010000039.1 GCA_022600535.1 Pseudomonadota bacterium | reverse complement strand
TCTTTTTTAATCACTTCCTCCAACATAATCGTACCGGTTTGTTGCCGCAGTTGTGTGTAAGCATCGGCACTGCCGGCGGCGGTGCGGGCGGCAACAACTAAGGTATCGGCGGCGAGGTCGGTCGTGGCGCAAGCGGTCATGCTGTCGGCAAGAGTGTCGGCGGGCGGCTGTGTTTGTTGCAGTAATGTTTTTAACGCGGTGGAGGCGGTGGTGACAGCGACTAAATAATCGCCGCGGTAAGCGCCTTCGGGCATGGGGGTGGTGTCATTATTTTGCAATAACCAATAACGCAACCATAGCGATGCCGCCAAAATATCCATTTGCCGACCGGCGTTATTAACGTAATATTCGCACCGCACCTCATTACCGGCAGCGGTGAGGATATTCGCCAAGGCATCGCCGTAGGCACAGGCGCGTCCGTGTCCGACATGCAGGGGACCGGTGGGGTTTGCCGAAACAAATTCTAATAACACGGATTCATTTTGCGGCGCGATGATTCCATATTGCTCTTGCGCCGCTAATACCTCGCGAACAACGGTAACTTTTGCGTCTGCATGCAATTTAAAGTTAATAAACCCCGGGGCAACAATTTGTGCTTCGGCAACAAAGGGCGGTAGGGTGATTGCGGCTAATAATTGTTCGGCAATTTCTTGCGGTTTGCGCCGTAATTGTTTGGCAAGGGTGAGCGCTAACGGGCAGGAAAAATCACCATGCGCGGCAATGCGCGGGCGTTCTATAATATTGATGTTTTCCGGCAGTTGTGCGCCAATGTCCGCAATGGCGGCGGAGATCATCTCAACGAGTTGATTTTTAAATTGACTGGGAAGTGGCATAACGAAAAACATAATTATACCGCCATTGCCTAAACCGTACAGCGTTGCCATGAACAGAAAGGTTAATCTGTGTAAAATCGGGGCAATGAAAAAAATGAACCGTTCCCCGCTGACTGTCTTGGCGGATTTTATCCCGTATTTATGGCCGGTTGGAGATTTTGCAACGAAACGGCGGGTCTTGCTGGCATTATCGTTGTTAATTTTGCATAAGGTCATTAATGTCGGGGTGCCGCTGATTTATGGGCAGACGGTAGATTTAGTCGCTGAAAAGTATTTTGTGCTGGCGGCGTTATTTGCGGTTGTCGGCGCGTATGCCGGTGCGCGTTTGTTGGTGCAGATATTTAGCGAGATGATGCACTTTGTTTTTGCCCGTGTTGCACAAAATTCCATTCGCACCTTGGCGCTGGCAACGTTTCGCCATTTGCATAAATTATCGCTGCGTTTTCATTTAGACCGACAAACCGGCGGCTTGTCGCGCGTGATTGAACGCGGCACGAAAAGTATTGAATTATTACTGACCTTTTTATTATTTAATATCGTGCCGACAATATTGGAAATTTTATTTGTCTGCCTGCTGTTTTGGTGGTGGTTTGATTGGCGTTATGCACTGGCTTCCTTACTGACGATTGTTGTTTATTCGGTCTATACGATTAGTGTGACCGAATGGCGGATTAAATTTCGCCGACGCATGAACGAACAAGACAAACAAGCCAATACGCGGGCAATTGATAGTTTATTAAATTACGAAACAGTCAAGTATTTTAACGCCGAAGAATTTGAAGCACAGCGTTATAACTCTGCCCTGCGCCGCTATGAAGACGCCGCCGTAAAAAGCCGCACTTCATTATCGTTACTCAATATCGGGCAAGGGGTGGTTATTGCCTTGGGGACGATTTCTGTCATGGTGTTGGCGGGGTTGGATGTTGCCGCGGGAGTATTGACGATTGGTTTATTTGCTTCGGTTAATATGTATATTTTACAAATGTATTTGCCGTTGAATTTTTTAGGTACGGTGTATCGCGAAATACGGCAAACGTTGATTGATATGGAAGAAATGTTTGCCTTGTTGGCAGAAGGTGCCGAGGTTAGCGATGTTGCCGATGCCGCCACCTTAACCGTTGATGATGGCGCGGTGGAATTTCGCAATGTTTCTTTTACCTACGGGCGCAGCACGATATTAGAAAACATTTCATTTAAAGTAGCCGGCGGCAAAAAATGCGCGATTGTCGGCATGTCGGGGGCGGGTAAGTCCACCATTGCCCGCTTGTTGTATCGCTTTTACGACCCGCAAAGCGGCGCGATATTGATTAATGGGCAGGATATTCACACCTGCACGCAGCACTCGGTGCGTGCTTGTATCGGCATTGTGCCGCAAGATACGGTATTGTTTAACGATACCCTGTTGTATAACATCCGTTACGGTAGAGCCGATGCCAGCGAGGAAGAAGTGCGGCAAGTGGCAGAGGCGGCAGACATTGCCAATTTTATTGCCAACTTACCCGAAGGATACAACACAATGGTAGGTGAGCGCGGGTTGAAATTATCCGGCGGCGAAAAACAGCGCGTTGCCATCGCCCGCGCGTTGCTGAAAAATCCGGCTATTTATTTATTTGACGAAGCCACCAGTGCTTTGGACTCGCGCACCGAAAAAAATATTCAACAGGCATTAAACGCGATTTCCCGCACCCGCACGACCTTGGTGATTGCCCACCGTTTATCCACGATTGTGGATGCCGATGAAATTATCGTGTTGGCAGACGGTAAAATTGCCGAATCGGGCACCCACATGCAGTTATTACAGCAAAATGGGTTGTATGCTGGCATGTGGCAGCGGCAAAATGTTGAATCTTCCGGTACACAATAGCAAATAATGTTACTTGGATTTGTGTTATAATCATTGACTTATTTTAGTATTGTGCAAGATATTAAGATGCTTTTTTTGAAATTTAATTTACTTTGGCTGTTATGAAAAGAACTTACCAACCCTCTAAAATCAAACGCGCACGCACTCACGGTTTTCGCGCACGCATGGCAACCCGGCACGGACGCGCCATTATCAATGCGCGCCGTCGTAAAGGGCGTAAACAGCTGTCGGTCTAATTGGCAGCTTTGCCATTTTGTCCTCCTGTTACTTTTTAAAGAAACCTGCCGACTTCCTGCGGGTGTTGCGCAGTCGGCAACGCGTCAGCAGTAGCGGTTGGCGTTTATCGTATTGCCCGAGTGCGTCTTCTGCTACATCTGCTCACTCTGCGACCGCGCGTTTTTCGGTAGTCGTTGCTAAACGCCATGTGCGCCACGCTGTGCTGCGTAACCGTATCCGCCGTTTATTGCGCGAATATTTTCGCCAAGAATTACAGCCCTTATTACCGGCGATGGATTATGTCCTGCAAACCACCCGCCCGCCGTTGCTGCCGATTGTCAATGCGCGTTTGCGTTCGGAGTGTCGTTGTTTGTTTTCCCGTGCGATTGATAAACCCTTATGAATGAAACTTTGCGTTTAATTTTTGCCGCCTTGTTGGGCTTTTCCCTATTGATTTTATTCAAAAATTGGGAAGCATGGCAGGGGGATCAAGTAGAAACAAATCGCACCGGTACGACAACCAGCCAAACGATTAGTGATAGCGATACCCCCACCAGTACAAATAACGCCAATAATGCCAATAGCGTCAATAATGTAAATGGCACCAATAGCACCGATGAAAATGATGTTCCGGTCGTAACGCAATCTCTGCAAGGCAGTGGCGATGTTCCCGCTAGTAGTGTGCTTGGCGAGGGAGATATTGCGGTTGCCAGTGGCAAACACATTAGTGTAGAAACCGATTGGCTCATCGCCAAAATCAGCGAAAAAGGCGGTAACTTAGTTGAGGTGCGCTTAAAAAAACATCTGCGTGACGGCGAACCGTTAGCACTGTTAGAAAATGAAGAACGGCAATATATCGCGCAAAGCGGGCTGATTGGGGCAGAAGGCGTCCCGAATCATAGCCATTATTATCGTGCTTTAGGAGCAGACGAAGACAATCGCCACCTCGCCAGCGGGCAGGAAGAAGTAACCGTGCAACTACGCACACAACAAGGCGATATTGAACTGACCAAGACATACGTATTCAAGCGGGCGGATTATTTAATTAGCGTGGCATTGGATGCTAAAAATTTACGCAGCGAACCGGTGCAATTACAAGGGTATTTTCAATTAGCACACGATGGCAGACCACCGCGGGATTATTCGTCCATCTTGCCGACATTTTTTGGTGCCGCGCTCTATACCGACGATAGTAAATTTGTCAAAATTTCTTTTGACGATATCGGTGAGGATTCCTATCCGCGCAAAAGCGATAACGGTTGGGTTGGTATTATTCAACGCTATTTCGCTGCCGTCTGGTTGCCGCCGATTGATAGCGGTGAGCGTGAATTTTTTATGCGTAAAAGCGGTAGCGGGGCGCGTTTGGGCATTATTCTCCCCTTGGGTATCATTGCGCCGGGGGCGAGTGAAACAGTGGCATCGCGCTTATTTGCCGGGGCGCAAGAGCAAGATAATTTACAACCGCTACACGATAGCGGCGATGCCCCGGGCATTAGCTTAATTGTGGATTACGGCTGGCTCACATTTATTGCCGTATTATTGTTTGATTTACTCGCGCTGATTTATACCTTTGTCAATAATTGGGGGGTGGCGATTATCTTACTGACGTTTAGCATTAAATTAATTTTCTATCCGTTGTCTTCGGCGGCGTATCGCTCTATGGCAAAAATGAAAGAAGAAGCCCCGCGTATTAAACAAATGCAAGAAAAATTTGGCAGCGATAAACAACGTCTGCAAAAAGAAATGATGGCGCTGTATCGCGAGAAAAAAATTAACCCCTTAGGCGGGTGTCTGCCGATTTTAGTGCAAATTCCGGTATTCATCGCGCTGTATTGGGTGCTGTTGGGGAGTGTGGAATTACGCCAAGCGCCGTTTTTCGGCTGGATTTCCGATCTTTCCGTCCCCGACCCGTATTATATTTTGCCCGTCATAATGGGGATTTCTATGTTTATGCAAACCAAGCTCTCGCCGGCACCGCCCGACCCGACGCAAGCGATGATTATGAAAATTATGCCGATTGGTTTTTCTATTTTTAGTATCTTTTTCCCCGCGGGGTTAGTATTATATTGGGTGGTCAATACCACTTTATCCATCGCGCAGCAGTGGTACATTACGCACAGCATCGCCGCGAAAGCCGCTAAAAAAACTTAAAAACGCACCTCCAACTCTCCAAGCCATGAATAGCGATTTAATCGCCGCGATTGCCACTCCCACCGGCACCGGGGGCGTTGGCATTGTGCGTTTGAGCGGTAGCGCGATAGAAACCATATTACCGCTACTGACCCTCCGTTGCTTGCCACCACCACGGATGGCAACACGCAGCCGCTTTATCGATGAAAACGGCGAAATTATAGATGAGGGTTTGGTTTTGTATTTTCCCGCGCCGCATTCTTTTACGGGTGAGCACGTTGTGGAATTGCACGCTCACGGCGGTGTGTTTGTTATGCAACGTTTGCTTTCTCGCTGTTTGCAGTTGGGGGCGCGTCTTGCCACTGCCGGCGAGTTCACACTGCGGGCGTATCTCAACAATAAGTTGGATTTAGCGCAAGCAGAGGCATTGGCAGATTTAATTAATGCCGCCAGCACTGCCGCCGCTGGTGCGGCAGCGCGTTCGCTCACCGGCACCTTTTCGCAAGCGGTAACAACATTCACCGCACAGTTACGGCAAGTCCGCATTGCGATTGAAAGTGATTTAGATTTTAACGATGAAGACAGCAACGCAATTGACACACTGGGCAGCCGTCAACGCTTGCAAACCTTACTGCAACAATTAGAGCAATTACTGCAACAAACGCGGCAGGGCGCGCGGTTAACCAGTGGTGTGGATGCGGTGATTATCGGCGCGCCGAATGTAGGAAAATCGTCTTTACTCAACTGTTTAGCCGATGAAGACGCCGCGATTGTCAGCGCCGAAGCGGGCACCACGCGCGATTTAATTGAGCGGCAAATTATTGTTGAGGGTTTGGCAATGCGAGTCACCGATACCGCAGGGTTACGCAGTGGCAGCGGTGTGAGCGAGATAGAAGAAGAAGGCATTCGCCGCGCCCGACAGCGTTTGCACGCTGCCGATGTGGTGATTTGTATTGCCACCGCCGATACGCCACCGCCAACTTTGCCGTCCTCCCCAGCACTCACGGCAACAGTGCTATCAGTACACAATAAAATTGATCAAAGCGGCGAAGCCGCAGGCGCGCGCGACGGGATACATTATTTATCGGCAAAAACAACCGCCGGGGTGGATGATTTTCGCGCCGCCTTGTGTTTGGCGGCAGGGCACGCACCGGAGGCATCGGCATTTTCGGCACGCACGCGCCATGTTGCCGCTTTGCAAGCCGCCCACAGTCGCTTACAGGAGGCAATCGCCGCTTCCTTGCCCGAGCTGGCTGCCGCGTGGCTGCGTGAAGCAGACACCTACCTGCAAACGATTACGGGCGGGTACGACGAAGAAGATTTACTCGGCGATATTTTTTCTACTTTTTGTATCGGCAAATGAGGGTGAATAATTACTCCCGCCGAACACCAGTACATGCGGCAACTGTTCAAGATAACGGTATAATTTAGTTCGCAACAAAGGATAATAGAGAATGAGCGAACAAAAAAAAATATCAATTTTTCGGCAAAGTTTTAAACCAAAAGGGCGCATCGTAGCAGATGCCGATATGACGGCAGTGCAACAGTTGTTAGCACAAGCGTCGTTAGCGGCGGATTCTTTAATTGAAAATTTACACCGTATTCAAGACCACTGCGGTTGTTTGCCGGTGGGGCATTTAGCGGCATTAGCAAAACTAATGAAACTCCCCTATGCCGCCGTTTATGAAGTGGCAACGTTTTATCATCATTTTGATGTCGTGCGCGAAGACGATACCCCGCCGCCACCCATTACCGTGCGCGTGTGCAATTCGCTCAGTTGTGAGATGTTTGGCGCAACAGCATTATACGAACAATTACAAGCGAAATATGGCGAACAAGTGCGGATTAAAACAGCGCCGTGTATCGGACGTTGCGCCGAAGCGCCGGCGGCAGTGGTTGGACACAATGCCCTCGCCCAAACCGACAGCGACACAGTCGCCGTCGCGATTGCCGCGCAAAAAGTGCAAGCCGTATTGCCGAGTTGCGCACAAGGGTATAGCGATTATTGTAAAAGCGGCGGCTATGCTGTTTATGCCGATTGCTTAGCGGGAAAGCGCACTGTTGAAAGTGTGATTGAGGAAGTTGAAAAATCTTCATTACGCGGTTTAGGCGGTGCGGGGTTTCCCACCGGGCGTAAGTGGCGTATTGTCCGCGGACAGGAAGGCGAAAAAATTGTTGCCGTCAATATTGATGAGGGCGAACCCGGCACCTTTAAAGATAGAGTGTATTTAGAACAACAACCGCACTGCTTTTTAGAAGGGGCGTTAATTGCCGCTTGGGTCGTAGGGGCGAAACAAATTTATATTTATTTGCGCGATGAATATCACGGTTGCCGTTTGTTGTTAGAACAAGAAATGCAGTTGTTGCGCCAACACGCCGATTTTCCATTGCCGGAATTGCACTTGCGCCGAGGCGCCGGGGCGTATATTTGCGGCGAAGAATCGGCGATGATTGAATCGATTGAAGGCAAACGCGGAGAGCCGCGCTTGCGCCCGCCGTATGTGGCAGAGGTCGGCGTATTTAACCGCCCGACCTTAGAACACAACATGGAAACATTGCATTGGATTACTGAAATTTTAAGCAAAGGACACGAACAATTTGCTGCCGGCGGCAGACGTGAGTGCATTGGTTTGCGGTCGTTTTCGGTGTCTGGCAGAGTGGCTAAACCGGGGGTGCATCGGGCACCGGCAGGGATTTCCGTGCGCGAGCTGATTGACGAATATTGCGGCGGCATGTTACCCGAACATGAATTTTATGCCTATTTACCCGGCGGTGCTTCCGGTGGTATTTTGCCGGCGGCAATGGGGGATATTCCCTTAGATTTTAATGTGATTCAACAACACGATAGCGATTGCTTTATCGGTTCGGCAGCGGTGATTGTTCTCTCGCAACACGATAGTGCGCGCCAAGCGGCTTATAATATGATGCGCTTTTTTGCCGATGAATCGTGCGGGCAATGCACGCCCTGCCGTGTCGGTACCGTGAAAGCATTGGCATTAATGCAAGAAGAAAAATGGGATGCCGCCCTCTTAGAAGAATTATCGCAAACGATGGTAGATGCATCTATTTGCGGTTTAGGGCAGGCAGCACCTAACCCGGTGCGTTGTGTGATTAAACATTTTAATCACGAAATTGCCTAACTTATTTTAGCGCGATTTGCGCGATTATTTTTTACTTTGGCGCACCCAATCAATAATATTATCTTGTAACCTGCGCACCCGTCCGCCGTATTGTTTTTCGCTAAACAAGGTCATAAATAAATAACGCCCTTCATTATCGCGAATAAAACCGCTAATGGCAGAAACGCCATCTAAACTGCCGGTTTTTAAATGCCCGCTGCCTGCCGCTTTTTTATTTTTTAACCGCTTGCGTAAAGTGCCGTCTTTCCCCAAAATAGGTAACGAAGCCAGTATTTCCGGACGATACGAATGCCGCCATATTGTCGTTAATAAATGCGTCATTTGCGCCGGCGAAATGCGAGCAATGCGCGATAAGCCACTGCCGTTTTCAATTTTAATATCGGGAACGCCTTTTTCGTTTAGCCAACGTTGTAAGCGTTGTTGCGCGGCTTGCGGGGTATAGGGCGGTGGGGCTTTGTCGCCGGCGGCTAAGGAAATAAATAAATTACGGGCGATTACATTATTGCTAAATTTATTCATCGCTGCCAATACTAAGGGGAGCGATTGTGAATCGTGTTTTAATAATACAGTTGCTTTTTTGGGAGCGCTGCCTTGTTTCCAGTTGCCGCTCCAGGTGCCGCCTAAGCGTTCCCACAAAGCACCAAAAACACCGGCAACATAGGCGGGGTGGTCTAATACGCTGAGGTAAAAACTCTGTGTTTTACAACGCGCCGCATATGCCCCCGACAGCCGCAGGGTAATGCGTTGTGCATTGCCAAAGAGTTGTTCGCGGATTTTCCCGCGCCAGTTGCGACAGCCGCGCTTGGATAATTTAACACGGTTATCAATCGTAAAATAAGCATTCGGCGGGTCGCTATAGACATGGACTTTATTATCGCGCGGTGCAAATACGAT